>JBARCX010000230.1:0-19241 GCA_049794535.1 Rhodanobacter sp. | reverse complement strand
TTCGCCAGATCTACGCCAATGGTTATAGTGCTCATGGAGACTTCCTCTTCTGCTGACGGTTGTGTCGAAACACCATCATGGCCCTCGAGGCCGTAAGGGGAGGAAGTCTCTTTTTACTCATTCAAGCTGACGCCACGTCGCGTCGCGGCTTAATTCTGGTGCTTGCACACATGAGTCGGTTCGGTGCCAACTTACTATGTCTGACCATCTGTTCGGATGGCGGTGAATAAGGGCGAATAAGGAGGGCTACGGTATGAACACTGCGAATCGCGTGAAATTTCTGCGTATTGCCTTAATTGTGTTTGGTCTCATTTTTCTCTTGGGCGTGTATCCACTCACGATCCTGTGGCCGGCGGGCTGGGCATGGCATCACACTGGGCAGTCTCTGTATCTGCAGATGATTCTTGGGATCTATGCGACTCTGGGAGTGTTTCTCCTCATTGCATCGCGAGACCCGCTCGCTCATCGGAGTCTGATCTGGTTTACCGTCTGGTCGAGCGTGGTGCACGGAGGAATCATGGCCGTACAAGCGATCGCATACCCCGAGCACGTCGGACACCTCTGGGGAGACGTCCCGGCGCTGTTGATTGTCGCCGGCGTGCTGGCATTCCTGATGCCGCGACGTGCTGCGGGGAGCCATTGAGATTCCTCTCATGCGTTCTAACAATCGTTGGAGGGGCCCGTGGTTAGCTATGTCCGCCAGCGCAACTCGTCGATGAGCAGCGAAAAGGCGCGCGAAGAGCGCAGTCGGCTCGGGTAGTACAAGTGATAGCCGGGGAAGGTTGGGCACCAATCGTCAAGCACCAGCTCTAGCCGCTTGGCGGTGACATGGGCTTGCACCAGGCCTGCGGGTACGTACGCTAAACCGCAGCCATCCAGTGCGGCCTTGAGCATCTGGTTTGTTCCGTTGAACACGAGTTGGCCTTCAACGCGAACGTTGAGTTCAGTGCCTTTCTTCTCGAACTCCCAGGGATAAAGTCCGCCGTGCGTGGGTAGGCGAAGATTGATGCAGTTGTGACCGGTGAGATCATGCGGCTTCTTTGGGCGCGCTCGCTTAGCAAAGTAAGAGGGTGCGCCGACAACGGCCATGCGCATATCTGGCGCGATGCGGACAGCGATCATGTCCTTGGCCACCTGATCACCCAGACGTACGCCGACGTCATACTGCTGAGCAACGATGTCGGTCAGGCCATAGTCGATGATCATCTCGACTTTGATCTCGGGATACTTCTTCAGGAGCTTCGCCAGCTTCGGCCAGAGGATGGTGTCCGCTGCGTATTCGTCTGACGTGATGCGGATGGTGCCGACGGGTTTATCCCGAAGCTCACCCAGTGCCGTTAATTCCTCTTCGATCTCCTCGAGTCGCGGCCCTACGGTGGCGAGTAGTCTTTCACCGGCCACCGTAGGCGACACGCTACGCGTTGTGCGCGTCAGTAACCGGAGGCCCAATCGAGTCTCAAGTCCTCGAACAGTGTGACTGAGTGCCGACTGAGAAACGCCGAGTTTTGCCGCCGCGGCGGTAAAGCTCCGCTCACGAGCCACCGTAATGAACGCAAGAAGGTCGTTGAGATTTGCGCGCGCCATTCATGAATTCCTCTCATAGGTGCATGCGCATTATAGCGACTAGTTGCATGACGTCGCGATGAGTAGAGTCGTATCCATGGCTCATCAACCCTCACTTGGAGGCTGCATCATGGCTAACGAACCCACCGTCGCACGTAACGCATTCGGTCACATCGCTCCAGCGCTCGCGGAACTCACCGACAAAGTTCTATTTGGTGATGTATGGGAACGCCCAGGGCTTTCGCCGCGGGACCGTAGCTTGATCACCGTGGCAAGCCTGGTTGCGCTCTATCGCACCAACGAGCTGCCGTTTCATCTGAAGAAGGCGCTCGACAACGGCATTAGTCGTGCAGAACTCATCGAGGTGATAACGCACCTCGCTTTCTACTCAGGGTGGCCGACTGCCAGCTCGGCCTTACCCATTGCCCAGCGTGTCTTTGACGAAGCGGGCGTTTGAGTATCGCGCGACATCTTTGCTGACAACTGGAGAACATTCATGGATTACCGCTATCTGGGACGCAGTGCCCTCAAAGTGTCGCCGTTGTGCCTTGGCGCAATGATGTTTGGTGGTGAGACGGATGAGCCCACATCGAAACGCATCATCGATAAGGCGTTCGATCAGGGCATCAACTTCATCGACACGGCTGACGTCTATAGCGCCGGGCGCTCGGAGTCGATTGTCGGACGAGCCATTGCCGACCAGCGCGATCATTGGGTGGTTGCCACCAAGTTTGGCTTTCCAGCGATAGCGACACCGGGCCCGAACGAGCATGGCCAGTCGCGCAAGTGGATCATGCAGTCCGTCGAAGCAAGCTTGAAGCGACTGGGCACCGACTATATCGACATTGTTTATTTTCATCGGGCGCTGGCGAATGCGCCGATGGAAGAGGGCGTACGCGCCATCGGCGATCTCATTCGTCAGGGCAAGCTTCGCTATTTCGGTATCTCCAACTTCCGTGGCTGGCGTATTGCCGAAATCGTGCGTCTTGCCGATCAGCTGGGAATGGATCGGCCGGTTGCCAGCGAGCCGCTCTACAACATGGTCGATCGCACGGCGGAGGTCGAGCAATTGCCGGCGGCGGGTCACTATGGTGTCGGTGTCGTGTCGTATAGCCCGTTGGCCCGTGGTGTACTGACTGGCAAATACGCCGTTGACGCGCCACCACCGTCCGACTCGCGCGCAGGTCGCGGAGACAAGCGCATTCAGCAGACCGAATGGCGGCCGGAGTCCCTGGAGATCGCAAAGAGAGTTGCCGACCATGCGGCCAAGCGAGGCACAACGTCGATCGCATTTGCCTTGGCGTGGGTACTCAAGAACAAACTAGTCAGTGCCACCATCGCCGGCCCGAGAACGGAAGCGCATTGGGACAGCTATGTCGAGGCGTTGAAGCTAAAGCTTGGTCTGGAAGATGAAGCGTTCGTCGATGGATTGGTGCCGCCAGGTCACGCTTCAACGCCGGGCTACACCGACCCTGGGTATCCCATCGAAGGGCGGCAAGTTGCTTAAAGCTTAGTGCTTACACATTCATCGCTGATGATCAGCGAGTGTCGACAGGCGATCGATCCGGCGACTCCTGTGGGCCGTGTAGCACTTGCACCAAAGTTGCGTTCAACGCGAAGCTCGACATGTCTGCTTTCACCTGAAACGGACATCTTTTGTATATCGAGAAGAGGAATGCTTCCGGCCGATGCGACACGTAGCCTGGTAATACAATGCAGCGGTCCAGGACTCTTCCCTAGGCGAGGGTTACCAGTGACGATGTGCTAAGCGTCCGCGCTGCATCGCCAATGGATCTCGTAACAGCGACGCGTTACAGCGCCGATTGACGTGCGGCCAGAGCGGCACGATCAAGGGCATCCGACACGTCACGCTGTGCCTTTGTGCCGAACTGGGCGAGGAAAAGTTCAGACACGGTAGCCTCGTAGATCTTCCACATGCGCTTGCGCAACGCTCGCCCCGCATCCGTGATCGTGACATAGGCCGCGCGTCCATCGTCGGGAGACCGCGCACGCGTGACGAGGCCTTCTTGCTCCAGGCGATCCACCAGGCGAGTGAGGTTGTAGCGTTCGATCACGAGCGCGTCGGCCAGCTCGTGCATGCGTCGCGTGCCATCCTTGCCGCTTTCCACGCCCCACAGTGCGTCATACCAGGCATAAGCAGGCAAACCGGCGTTGGACAGTCGACGCTCAATCTCCCGAATCAATGCACGATGCGAGCGCACAAATGAGAACCAGAGATCCGGTTCCTTGTTTGCCATATACGATGTCTCCTGCTCATTGAGTTGCAATCGCAATTATATCGCGGCATGATCGGCCGACATCGATTGCAATTGCAATCGTTTATTGACGCCGGCCCGGGCGATGGCCTTCCCCCACCAGGTCGTTGCCCTGCGTGATCCGCATAAATCCCATTTGTTCGAGATGCCATGAATCATCTGCACGTGCAGCCCGACGCCCATCCAGCGGACATTCGCGAATGGATCGAGGCCATCGGAGCAGTGACGAAAGCGGATCGGCACGCCTACGCGCGCGCCGCCGCAGGCGCCATGAGCCATGGAAAGGTATTCCCTAAAGACCACAGAAAGGACCAGCCCCGTGACCATCCAGCTCTATGGCTTCTGGCGTTCTAATGCAGCATTCCGTGTCCGTGTTGCGCTTGCACTGAAACAACTCCCCTTCGATGAAATCGAAGTCGACATCCTGTCTGGTCGCCAGTTCGACGCCGACTATGCCGAGGTGAACGCGGAGCACGTGGTGCCCACTTTTGTGCATGAAGGGCATCGCATCTTTCAGTCGCTGGCGATCATGGAGTATCTCGACGACATCAGGCCGGAACCACGGCTGCTGCCGGTAGACGTAAAAGACCGTGCCTATGCCCGGTCGCTCGCGCTCGTTTCGGTTGCCGACGCCCATCCCCTTGTCGTGCCGAGGGTTCGCAAGCATCTCGGGGCGGCGTTCGGTGCCGATGCGGCTGCGATCGAGTCCTGGTGCCAGCATTGGGCGGCAGAAGGATTGGCAACCTACGAGCGACTGCTCAGCCGACGTCCGCCGGCTCCATTCGCACTGGGGGACGAGCCGACAATCGCCGACATCTGCATCGCCGGCCAAGTTATCACCGCCGCCCTTTATAAACTGGATATGGCGCCTTTTCCGAACGTAGCGGCGTTAGCCAAGCATTGCTTCGAACTCCCGGCGTTCGCCGACGCGCATCCTTTTCGGCAACCTGGCTATAAGGCCTAAGGACAGCCGGCACTGCGTACGATCGTCTTCATCCAGGGTCTATCTCATCCTTGATACAGAGATAGGACCCGCTTTTCTCTATCGGTACATCTGGCCACGCTTCACAAGGAGTTGCCCATGATCTTCGCTGTGTTCCTTGAGACCTCCAATAACGCGAGAACCGAACACATGGAGGAGGCTCCCGAGTTGCTCCAGCGTGATGGGTGCTGGTTTTCGTTGCGCGCTGGTCCGCGCCAACCGCAACCGACGGACCGTGTCTGGGACCCGGTGGCTGTTTATGCCCCCGACGAACTGACAGAAGAGGAGTTCCAGGACCTCTTCGAGCTCAACAAAAAGCGCATACCGGAATTGAATTTAAAGTACTGACCTCACCTGCGCAAAGGTAAGGACATTTCACAGCCTGGGAATCGACCATGGCTTCTGCCGTTGGAGTGGCCAGTCGACAAGCTGGTGATGTCTGCTTTCGACTGCGGGTTCAGCCGGTGGATGCAACGCACTAAAGACTGCGCGAGCAGCAGAACTGAGGAATATCGGGCCTTTGCGGCATAGGCCATTAGGCATGCTAGCCGCGCGCACGATCTAACCACAGACTGCAGGTTGTCGAAGTCATGATGCGATGGGGCATATGGAAGTGACCGGTAATACCGACAGCCATGCGTTGACGCCCATCCCACTCGACGAACGCATCCAGGCCCTGGATGTGCTGCGCGGATTCGCTCTGCTCGGCATCTTTCTAATGAATGTGGATTACATGGTGCGCCCCCTGGTGACCGGCTGGGGCGGCCTGCCAGCCAACTTGAACGGACTGGATTTCGTCGCGGCCTGGTTCATCTATACCTTCGTGCAAGGCAAATTCTGGACACTTTTCAGTCTGCTGTTCGGCATGGGCTTCGCGGTCATGATGACGCGTGCCGAACAGGCCGGGCGCGACTTCGTACGGCCCTATCTTCGTCGCAGCACAGCTTTGCTGGGATTTGGCCTGATCCACGCCTGCCTGATCTGGGCCGGCGACATCCTGGTCATGTATGCGCTGGTCGCCTTCGTTTTGCTGTTGGGCTTCCGCCGCCTACGAATGAACTGGCTATGGCGACTGGCACTGCTGCTGTACCTGGTGCCCGTGCTGAACTATTCGGTGAGCCTGGCGAGGACATACCACGCCCTGCACAGCACCCCGGCAGCGTATGTGCAGAAGGTGCAGGAGCGTGAAAAGGAGCATCAGAAGTGGGTGGATAAGGTCGCCATCGCGGAACCGCTGCTGCTCCACGGCAGCTATGCCGCAATGTCGCGCCAACGCGTCCACGATCTGATCGATGACGCGGGGTATATCTTGGTCGAGGGCCCGATGATCCTCGGCGTCTTTCTGTTCGGCGTCTGGCTGATCCGTTCCGGGCGAATGGTCAGGCCGCAGGCGCACCTACCGTTTTTTCGGCGCATGCTGCGCTGGACGCTACCGCCAGGTATCTTGCTCGCCTTATTCAGCGCTTGGTGCGGCACCTCTTTCATTCCAGGCCTCGATACGCCACTTGGCCAGATCGGCTTGATACTGATGCACATCGCCAGCATGCTGCTGTGCCTTAGCTATCTCAGTGCCCTGATGCTATGGCTGCAATATCCCGGCGGCGCGCGTGTGCTGGCATGGCTGGCGCCGGCTGGGCGAATGGCGCTTACCAATTACCTCTTGCAGTCGCTCATTAGCACTTGGTTGTTCTACGGCTATGGGCTCGGTCTCGCGGTGCATTTTTCGCGAGCATGGCAGGTGGTTTATGTGCTGGTGTTCTACGCACTGCAACTTCTGCTCAGTCGTTGGTGGCTGAGTCGCTACCGCTACGGTCCGATGGAATGGCTGTGGCGCTATCTCACTTATCTGCGTCGGCCGCCGATGCGGATTCTCGCCGCGTCGGTGTGACATGGGTTGCTCTCACCATCGGCATCATGTGACAGCCGTGGCTTTCGATGCGCCCTTCACGTGGCCTCCCACGCGAGGGCATGCGGTGGGTCGGCTCGCATGCGATAAGTTCGGCGTAGTCCTGCTGCATTTGGCTGCGCTAGACCATCATGATGTTGATAACAAATTTGCGGTTCGTGGATAAGTTCGCTATCGACCCTGAGCGGGCACTCTCGTTAGCGCAGTAGAAAGGAGGTTTGCTTGGTTCTCTTCGCACTCACGAAACACGGACTTTCCGAGATGTTCGATCTCGCTAGGGGAAACAAGACGCCGGTCTGGGTTAATCAGGGCCTTTTGGATGCCACTAATCTGGAGCGACTGAGAGCCGAGGGTATTGATCTAACGGACTTCGCGTATTGGGTTGACCCTGCTGATGAGTCCTACGTCCAAGAGGCAGTGGAGACAATCAGAGAGCATCACCCAAACCAAGTTCTATACATCGAGCGAACCTGAGCCCAGTGTCTGCTTTCGACCCATAGCAGACATCAAGCCAGATGGGATTCGAAGACTTTTGTCCCTTTTATAGTCCTCCCAACTTCTTGTCAGAAGCCATGCAAAGCCAATTCGCGACCCGCACCTACGATGTCTACGTGCTCCTATCGCATCCCGATGCGCGCCCGTTGTGGCGTCGAGACATCTGGCATGAAGCGGTTCCATCACTGTCAGCGTTGATGGAAAACCTTCGAGGAAAAGCCTCCGCCAGGATGTTGCAGCTTCGGCCCGGCTCCGAATCCCCGAACAAGAGGGCTCTGAGGCTAGGGACAATCGGTTGGAATGAAAAATCGCATTTGAGATGGACTCACAGTCAGGCAGATGGATCACTACCGGACGATACTATTTTTCATTCCGCAGAATTCTGGGCGCCAAGCCCGGCGATTTGCGAACGCGAAGCATGTCCTCCCGACGCGTTCTTTTCTATCGCGCAGGAAGATGGCCCGAAGGATGGTCGTCAGTATGGCTTTATGGTGGCGCTTGCCGTTGCGCACGAGCGAGGTGATCTCGCTGGGCCAGCGAGATCCGCCATCGCCTGTCTATCGACCTTGATGCGCCCCGTACTTGCGGCGAGAACGCGAAGGCCCTGGGGAGGTGTGCATATAGGGCCACCTTCGCAGTGGACGAACTCTATTGGGGACACATTCTTCCTGACAGGGCCATTTAAGCCCGGGCAAAGGCATGCTGAACCAATCTCAATTGAGCGCTTCGAGGGCGCGTGGGAGCTGTTTAGCTAGTGGCGAAAGCTCTAGGCAGAGCGCGGCGACAGCGACCGATCCTTAATGCTCGGAAAAACAAAGATGAAGCGAATTCTTGCACTCTTCACCGCCGCCCTGTTTGTGACTGCCCCACACGCCGCGTTCGCCGGCCAGATTTCCGCCGAGCTGAGCCAACCCGACAATCACGAGCTCGACCCTGTCGCCACCGTTACGAAGGACGGCTATCGTTACGAACTGACGGAGTTTTCGTGTGTGCGCGACGCGCAGCTACAGGCCGAAGGCACAACGGCGCAGGAGCGCAGCTATGCGCGCTGGCTCACAAAGCAAGCGGCAGCACATCCGGCAAGCAAGTATTTTACCCGTTACGCCGGTTCAGCCCTCGATCTCAGCGGATGCTACGAGCACAGGGCGCATGGTATTCGGGTCTATCTTCGAGGCGAGACGCAGCCAATAGATGTCGACGCGCCAATCATGCCGTGCGACCCCGCCGTTGTGCAGTTGCGCGTGTGCGCACCCGGACCGATGCCCGCTCCGATGCCGATGCCCGAATGGTCGCCGGACACGAGCCTGAGTGAGAAACTCGTCAACACGCTCAACTCGCAAGCTGATGCGGCTTACGCAGAGCGTTTCCTGTTCGAAGGGCGCCCTGCGGTATTATGGCCGACGACCTGCACGCTGGCTGCACAGATGCAGGGCAGTGAGATGAATGGTTCCCGGGATTACCCCTTCATTCGGTGGCAGCTGTCTCAGTCCGGCAAGCTGTTGACGGTCCTACGTGCCGACGGTACTTACAGTGAAGGGTGTTATGTCCGAACCGCGAACGGCATTCGCATATGGTCATTCGAACAGAAAGAACCGTTCGATTTGAACTGGCAGTAACCCTCCGTCAGGGATTGGCCGGGAAACGGCCAATCCTCTCTATGGCTTCACATGAACTTCCGCTTCTTGAAGATACGGACGTCGTTGACGGACAACGAGAACCACTCGCCGTTGGTGCGTTTATCTGTGAGCATGTGTCACCGACATGAAGGCATCTACGAAACCTGAGGCATATCCCAGCGCACCAGCCAGGAGTGCGGCATGCGTGAAGACCTGAACTGTGTAACCCAGGGAGAAGATTCGCATCAGCCTCCTTGTCTTCTGTTCGTCTCCTGCAAAATTGGCGACGTTTCTGCTGTTTCGCACCGTCGTTAAGGAGTACTCGAAGGCGATTGCATAGATGACCAAGCCTATAAGAGCTTGAAGTGCACTTTCGTACTGAGATGCCTGTTCTATCAGCGCATTTCCTTCCAATTTGAAAAAGGAAGCTGCAGCAGCAACTGAAGCAATTAGCGCTAAATCAAATTTGAAGTAGAAGAGGCAGCTATCCCTCCACAGGGAAAGCGATTGATCGATCCCGTTTACACTCGTGCGCTCTTCCATTACGTTCCATTCAAGGTCATTTGCTGTATGCCGCCCATAAATTGTGGCGCCTGCTTACCGCAAACAGGCGCTCCAACATTGTGAAATCAAGCTTGCTTTGCGGGTGTAGCAACGACCATTGGTACCGGAATTCCAAACATTGGCGGCGTTCCGGTGAACTCGCTCAATGCCAACAACCAATACGCGTCACTATCGCGCCACTCATCATCACCGATTGGTCGCCACCGCATCCAAAGCGCATGTTGACCAAACGTCCTCGGCAACAAAAAGCCTCGTGCTCGCATTCGTGCACGGAAGGGTTCGTTGAGCTTAGTGCCTGGCGATGGCTCAAGCTTAAACTGGCTAGGAGTGGAGTCCACGCGTTCGTTGCCATCGATGCTCAATGACGAAACACAAACCTCAATTGTCGCTCCAGCGCTCTCTGAATCGAACATCCACGAAGAAACACCTTCAAATGAACCCGGTAGGCCAAGCATCACGCTTGGGATTGCCAAAGCATCAATCAAGTTAAAGATAGAGAATCCGCCCTCTTTTCCCTCCATAACCTGAGCTGCTAAGACTACTGAATAGCATTTAACAGCTGAGCTGTGGCTCATGCTGCAGCTCCATATTCAAGAGGAATCGAAAGCGATTTTACGGCACGACCCACTTGCCAGCGAGAATTGGCAGCGTCAACTGTGTACCAGGACGCCAGGTGATTGTCTGGATCGATCGGCGCGCCAAGAACTGGTGAGTTTGAAATATAGACCAGACCTTGCTTTATATGTTGCTCTACAAAGGCCGATACATTGCCTGCCTTAAATAGCGGGACAGCGCTAACCTCTTCCGAACTCAGCTCAATGACCGGGGTTGGGAAAGTTTCCCGAAAGAAGTCCTCCACCGTCACTGCCCCTGATGTAAGCGCCTCAGAATAGCCATCCGCTGTCTGACGATCACGCTCAGTCAGCTTGTACCAAATGCGATCCAGCTTCCGAATGAAGCGCGATTCATCCTCATCTGAGCCATCTGCAAAGAACTGCTCCATGATCGCAAGAGTTTGTTTGTATTCGAGTAGAAGATCGCTCACTTTGCTGGCTCCGGAACAAGGTTCCAATGCGGACGTGTCGAAACAAGTTCATCTACGTATTCTTCAAAAGCCATTTCTCGCATCGGCTCAACCAAATGATGATACTCATCATCCTTACGCAGACTCAGGCTATTTGGAACGTAGCGTCGCTCAATGACGAAGAGTTGCCCCCTTTTTGATCGGCCGCCTAACCAAAGTGGCCGCCTATGGCCTGGAAGCTTTTTGGGGTCATCAGCAGTAACCGACATCCCCCCCGTATCGGGGTGCACATTGCCGCTCTCGTCTTTGGGAATGTCGTTGCCATCGTCCTCAACAAGCTGTAGACGAACTCCAAGTTGCAGGGCTTCGTCGCCTGGCAGCGGCTTCCCATACTCATCTGCCAACATGGTCCTAAAGAGCTTCCTATTCAACTCCAAGTGATCCCCCTGTTATCAATCCCTTCAGTCACTTGCGAAGAGTATCCGTACATATTTGAGCATCTCATTCGGGGTGAATGATTACACAATTGGGGGCGTCACACGCGTGAGGCGCGCAAACTTGAGAAGATGTCAATGCCACGTGAATTCCCCCTGAGTTAGGGAATTGTCCCATTAAGCTGCCAACCGGTGTTCATAAGTATGGCCTTGCGCGATCATCAAGGATTGCGTACAACGCCCCCAAATTATCGGGGTCGGGGTTGCCCAGTACCGCCCAAGTGCCAGCATGGGGCTACCGGCCCCGTCGGACGATATCGCCGTGCTTACGCAGGCGGCCATGGTGGTTCTACGCAGCGTTTTTAGTCCCGGGTATCGCTACGTGAAGTCTGGCGTGATGCTGATGGATCTGCGCAACAAAGGTGTGCAGCAAGGCGATCTATTCGGCGCGTCCGCTGTTGCCTACGATGATCGGCGTGAAGCCCTCTTGAGCACGCTCGACCATGTAAATGGTCGCTGGGGACGCGGAACCATTGGCATCGGTAGTGCCGGCCTTCAAGAAAAGAGGCCATGGGCTATGCAGCGCGGGAACATGTCAGCAAGCTTTACAACAAAGTGGTCGGACCTGGCCTGCGCGAAGGCATAAGAAAGGCCCCCTTGCGGGGGCCAGTTGAGTGATCATGGAGGATGACCAACTCAGGTGCCCGGGGCGTCGGTGAAGCACCAGACTTACCGGGCGATGTCAGAATGGCGTGACTTGCGTGAATGTGTTGTCAGCGCATGCCTACAGCCCACGTCAGAATAGGCTCGCTGCTATCACCGGCTCATAGTTTGTGATCATCAGCTCGCCACTTTCCGCTGGTGTGCCACGACAGTTGGCCACGCTATAACGGATGC
Source organism: Rhodanobacter sp. (assembly GCA_049794535.1). Classification (GTDB taxonomy): domain Bacteria; phylum Pseudomonadota; class Gammaproteobacteria; order Xanthomonadales; family Rhodanobacteraceae; genus JBARCX01. The sequence goes on along the minus strand of JBARCX010000230.1, from coordinate 7,484 downwards.
TCAGCTCGCGCATGTGCAGGCCATCGAACGCCTGCCGGATATCAGGGTGGTCGTTGATGCTCACCATGACCCTACCCTGCGCAGCCTTGGCCCATGCCGCCATGCGCTCGTAGTTCTCGAAGTCAAACGGTATGCCGTAGCCTTCTGTCTTCCAATACGGCGGATCGAGGTAGAGAAAGCTGTGCGGCCGGTCGTAACGAGTGGCGCAATCGAACCACGATAGATTTTCGATGCACACGCCGGTAAGGCGCAGATGTGCAGCGCTCAGGTTTTCCTCAATACGCAGCAGATTGATGGCCGGCGCCGTCGTTGCGGTGCCAAAGCTCTGGCCAGCGACCTTGCCACCGAACGCGTGGTGCTGGAGGTAGAAAAGGCGCGCCGCACGCTGGATGTCGGTAAGCGTATGCGGCACGGTTTCCTGCAGCCACGCAAACACCTGCCGACTCGACAGCGCCCATTTGAACTGACGGACGAATTCCTCAAGGTGGTGCTGCACCACTCGGTAGAGATTCACCAGGTCGCCGTTGATGTCGTTGAGCACTTCGACCTTAGCCGGCTCATCGCGCATGAAGAAAAGTGCCGCTCAACCGGCGAACACTTCAACGTAGCACTCATGTGGTGGGAAGTACGGAAGCAATCGATCAGCAAGGCGACGCTTGCCGCCGATCCAAGGGACAAGGGGGGATGGTTGATTCATTTGCGAGCATTCCGTCAATGCAAGTAGCATCGCCCGGCTCCGCGCGGAGTGGGGAGCCCTTGGCTTGCTCGCCGCTTATCACGGCGGGTGTGCGTTCGCCGGCAGTGTTAGTGCACTGGCGGCGATCGCTCCTTTTATTGAATGACGCGCTTAGCGCGTAGCTGGTCCCAACAGGCGTGCTCGCCTTGGCGGATGGTGACCTCACCGGTATACAGGCCGATCATCGTGGCGATCCAGGCATCGACGTCGGGGATATCAGCCGCCGTTTGTAGTCGCGGCACCTTCGGCAGCTGAGCGGCTGGCGGCGTCTGATCGCAAGTCACCGGTGGTGCGTGCGGCGGCATTGGCGCGATCAATGGCTTGGTCGAGCTGTGCTTGCACCCCGTCAGGGCGACTGCACACATCGACAGGCACAACGCGATCGCGATAAATCGTGCGGATGGCTTCCACCGTGTCATGAGTCTGCTCTTGGATAGCCGGCAACTGTACGCCGAGGGTCTGGTGGAGTTGATGCCCAGCGGCGGCACTGAACGCGTCCAGGTCATCACGAGCCAGCTGCGCCTGCGCCACGGCGCGGGCATCGTCTGCGAGTACCTCGTTGCGGCCGTCCTGCACGCCAGCGGCGTAGCGCGTGGCGCCGTAGTGAGCCATGGCGAAACATGCCCATGCCATGGCTAGCGCTAATAACAGCACGCCGATCAGGCGCGTGTACTTCTTGATCGTGTTCATGGCTTGCCACCGTTCGTGCCGTCGCTATCAGACACACCCAACTTGTTGCGCACGACACGCTCCAACATGCGGATGCTGGCCGTCGCCCCTAGCCAACCGCATACGCCCACCATCAACCCCGTCCATTGCGGACTGAGCTGCATGGCTTGACACAGCAGCATGACAAGGACGCCCACAAAACCAGCGGCCATCGCCTCAATCAACGCGCGCCACAAACTGACTTTGTAGCCGGCATCCATCATGCGCAGCACGTAGCCAAGCAGGCCACCGAGCGCAGCGAACACGGAGAAAAGCAGCATCTGCAAGACACTGAACCCACCCGGCTGCGGCGCATCCATCAGGAAACGCCGCCGGCGTAGTTAGCGACGAAGCCCGGCTGCAAACCGCGCTGCAACTTGGCCTTGATCAGTGCGGAAGCTTCGGCCTTCGTGATCTTGCCATCGCGGTTGGTATCGAGACCCGCGTTTTGGCGGTAGCCAATGCCACCGGAAAACAGCACGGCATCCTCTGGCTGGCCGATGTACTTGGGCAGAAGGATCGCCATATACATGTCGGAAAGCGACGCGATGCGCCGCGCATAGGGCTTGAAATACTGGCTCACATAGGTGAGCTGCGACTCGGCAGAAAGCAGCTGCAGGTTCTCGACGGTGGTACCGAGGGCGGCGGTGGTGGACGGCATGAACTGGATCAGGCCAACCGCGCCGGAACCGGCGGCATTGCGCACGCTCGGGCTAAACGTCTCGCCGGTCTCGAAGGCCATGCAGGCCATGAGCCAGCTGGGGTGATCCGCCCCCCAGCCGAAGTCGCGGCAGATGCCGAACACACCCCGAGCAAAGTCGGTACTGACCCGGGAGCCCCAGGCCAGCACAATGGCGCCACTGAGAGGTGCCTGCGTCACTGCAGACCACCCGGTACTTGCTGCACGTTGTCGTGATAGTTCGGCATGCGTCGAGCATGCCGAACAGGGTGTGCCATCTTTACCGGATACATGGCACGGCGAGCCGTTGCATTCCCCGACCGTTGGCTGGCTGTCCAAGCTTGTATAGTTCGCCGGCCCCGAGCTGCCTTGACGTGCGAGCTAACGCCCAGGGGCTATACGTTAAATTCACGCCTCATATAGTCCGATCCATGGACTTGATGAAGTTGGCGGCACGATTGGATCGAGGGCTGTAACACCATAAATCTCGCCACAGGGGGCACGGAGCATGGGGAAGGCGCTGGGAAGATATGGCTGGCTGAAGCACGTGGCAGTCGTAGTTGTCTACACACTGCTCTACGTTGCCATTCGCCCCCTGTCCGATGCGCACTGGGCTCTTAGTGCAGGATTGCGCCTCGCATGGGTATTGGTGCTCCCCACTCGATACTGGACTGCCTTGGCCGTGGCCGACTTCCTTCCGATGGCTTACCAGAGCTACGCCTGTGAAGACCAATTCGGCATGGCATGGGCGCTGGTGTATTCGATACCGCAAGTCGTGATTGCCATGCCCATCGTAGGGTGGTGCCGTACACAGCTTGGGCTATTCCCGTCAAAGCGCCAAGTCAATTTTAATGTGCTGTTGATCTGCGTGCTGTTGGTATCGGCAGCGTGGGCACTGCTTAATTTCGCCGCCATCGCGGTAAGTAAACAGCCAACAGGCAATGCCATACCCCTTGACCCGGTGCTAATCGTCTACCTATTCACGGGCAAGTACATCGCCCTTTTGACCGTCATTCCTTGGGTCGTGATCGCAAAGTTAGAGTATCGGTCAGGGACGCTGATTAAGCAGCTGCGCAGCTTTGCCGGTAGCCGTCTCGCACTCGATGCGGCACTCATTCTCATACCGTCCGTGCTTATTCTGTCGTGGCTTAGCATTCATGGAAAAGAGGTCCGCCAGACGTTCTGCCTGTTTATGTTCTTGCCAGTCGCGTGGATGACACTCAAGCACGGCTGGCGTGCAACGATCCTTGGCGGAACCATCGTTGTGGCGGCCATTTGCCTATTGCTGCCAACCGACACGCCGGATCCCGTGATTCTGCAAACACAGGCGATTATTGCCTTCGCCATCACATGCCTCTTTGCTCTCGGCGCACGCATTACCGCCATGGATCAACAGAGAGAGCACGAACAGGTTGATACCCGGCGAGTGCTGCACCTGGCACGACAAAGCATCAACATCGGCGAGATACGGTTACGCCAAGCCTCGGAGTCGTTGGAACATGTCAGCGGTGAGCTGCAGTTGTCGCATGACCGCATTTTGAATCGATTCCGTAATGCCCTTCCCTTCGATGAAGGCCAGGGCTATCGCAAGCAGGTGGAAACGACGCGGCAGCGCGTATATCAGCTGGCGAACAGCATGCACCCGATCGCTTGGCGCGAACGCGGATTACCCGCGGCGCTCAATGAAACCATTGGCCGCGCATTGGATGAGGCAGCTATTACCTATCATTGCACGATGCATGGGCGCGGCCTTGCACAACTGGCTCCTAGCGCTCATTCCGCCATCTACCGGCTGGCTTGCGAATCGGTGGCCTATATCAGTGCTCAATTGAAATGTTCGGAAATCAATCTGCAGCTGCGTGGCTGCGAAATGGACGGCTCGCGTCTAGCCATACTTCGTGTGGAAGGAAGGGTCGGCGAGCTTCGGCAGGATGAGGTTTATTCTGGTGCTAACGAGCGTGATCGTCTCGCTTCAAAGTTGGGCGCTGTCGGCCTAGATCTAATCGGCATGCGGGACCATGTGCGCATATTTGGTGGTGAACTGCATGTGCGGTCAGATGAGCGAAAGTTGCGCATTACTTGCCTCATCAATGACGCCTCCAAAAAGGAACGGGAGCCTATTGCCGCTCCCGCCCCCTTGCGCTTATGGGTGCGCTAGGACTATCGGCAGATCTGCTCGTTAGGCACCGCCACCGCCTGTGCAGTTGTAAACGTTGCCGCACATCTCTTGTGTAACAAACGACGTTGTTCCATTGCTCAGCGGAGTCGCGGTGATCGTCGTCGTGCTATCGCTATAGACCACCGTCGAATGTGCAGCAGCAGCCTTGGGTGCCACTGAGGTGGTCGCTGTCGTCACGTGCTGCGCATCCACACCTACTGGCAGCACGATAGTCGCGCCATTGGCCGCACCTACTGCCGCATGCACGTTTCCGTTGAGATCGTTCACCTGAACATATTTGATGCCATTCAAATAGAACACGTAGACGTGCCAGTTCGTACTTGAGCTGACATCGGGGGCATTGGGCCAAGACTGGCCCAATCCGGTGGCTGGTGCTGCGGATTGGGCAAAGACGGATGTGGTGAGGCCGAGGGCAAATAGACCGGCCAGTACGGTATTACGCATCGATTTTCCTTGATTGCGGGACATGCGAGTTCCCCCTCGTATTGGTAGGTTATCTACCGGTAAATCAAATGTAGCAGGGGAAACGTGACGCATGTACGAAGATGCCAGCACCGGCATGGCATATCGAAATTACTGTCAATCAAAGCCTTGGACAGTTGCGAAGAAAGCCCGTGCGTCTGCAGGAACATCCTCATAACTTGAGTAAAAATTCTCGCTAGCTGCGCACCACCCTGCCTCAGCAACAACCCGGTAACTCCATGATCCATTTGCCAGCTGCGTTACGGCATAGCCAATCGTAGACATCGTCGATACCTTAACGCTCATATGTGTAACCCGTGATCCAGATGGTAAAGCCTCCGCTGGGCGCACCCTGATACCTGTACTGTATCGCTTGGTTTGAACTGGTGATGACCTCTGCAACCAGCGGTTGTTTAACGGGCCGCACATAAAAAAGGATATCCGCAGTGGGTACCGTCGATTCTGAATTATTCACGCTAACGTAATTTGCTGTATCTGAGTTTTCGCAGAAAATACTCGCCAGGCGCGCAGTGGGCGGCATGCCCGTCGCCATGCTGACGCTGGTAAAAGCCGATGCAGCTTGCCCGTTACTTAGCACCATCAAATTTGGGTCGTTGATATCCGTTAAATACATCACCCGGTCGTGTATTGGGTCATGATAGAACTTCGTGATTTGAGCACTTGCATTTGTGCGAACGCTGCCTAAATAACGGCGACTCGCATCACCTGTTTTTGCGCGCGCGACACCGTTGTATGGCGCAGCCGGTGCCGTCGTCACAACTTCGATATCGACACTTGCACCGTTAAAAAGTAAATAGACGTGATACCAGGCTGATGCCGTTAGCACGATGCCATTTTTGGTAATCGCATTCGGGACCCTAAGCACCCGCCCGAGACTTGAAATGTACGCCGCACCGCTCGTCACCGTGAGCGCCGTCCCATTCACCCACTGCAACTGCAAGCCATCGAGATAGCCAGGTGGAACCAATGCTCCAAGCAATGCTTTTACGTTAACGCCACCCTGCACAGCTTCCAGCAATTCCGTCCCATCGAGCGCCGTCGCAGCAGCGAGGTCACTAATTTTCTTTGCCATCGTTAAGACTCCATGATGCGGGTGTCGCCCGCTTCTGTGATACGTGTGTCGCCATCTTCGGTAAGGCGTGTCTGGCCGCGCGTGTAGTTGGCGATGGTGGCCGTGAGCGGCTGCCAACTAGGGAGACCGTTGCACACAGCGTCAATTTGTACCTGCACGGTACCGTCGCCACTCACAGCCGGCGTGAGGCTGGTTGCGGTGATGCCGGTCGCGGTGCTGTCCAGCTTGCCATTGAGATATACGCGCACCGTGTAGGTCGTTCCGGCTTCCGGCCCAATGCTGACCTGCGTGGTATCAATCAGTTGGTCGGCCTGCAGGATGCGATTGCGATGCGCCCAGGTCAGCGAGAGCACACCCTCTACCGTGCTCGGATAGATGCCGCCCTGCACCTTCAACAATCCAGGTGGATACGGCCGTGCCTGTCGCTGTTTCATGACCACCGACATGCTTGTGGCTAACGCCGGATCGAGCATGCCCGCGCTGGTGATGGTGAGCAGCTTCACATCGACCGATTCACCCGTCAGATATTCCGTGTTGTCCTGCGCGGTGTGGTCTTGATAGAACCACACTTGCGCACCCTGCGCGTGCAGGATGGGAGGCGTGTCAATGCACCCACGCCCCACCGTGATGGCCCCTGTGATGGTGTTGACCGCATCCACTCGCATCCATTCGTCATCGATCCGCGCGGCCGAGCCGACTACAACAGTGGTCAGGTCATCAAAGCCGGTAATCGTGAATGACTTATCACCTTGGCCCATCGCGGCAACTAGCGCACCGCCCGTGCAGAAGCTGCCGGACGACTGCAGCGCAAAGTCGGCGCCACCCTGCCGTGAACACAGTTCGAAACTGTATGCCACTGTTCCCTGCGGTCGCGTGCCCACACCCGCGAGAAAGCAGGAGTTGACCGTTAGCGCGTTGAGGTTTGCCGTATCCAGATAACGCGCCAGGTCGCGATAGCTCACCTCAAACGCCACCTGCTGCGCGACCGGCTGCGGCGTGGTGACAGGTGCCACCCATTGTGTCGGTGGCGGCTGCACGTAGGTGCCCTGCGGAATACTGAACTGGTCCTGTGCCCAACTGATCGTGAGCGTGCGCGATTCCGCATCACCATAGTTCACCTGCAGGATGCGCACGGGTAACAGCACGCATTTTTCGCGCGACCAGCTGAGCAGTTTCACGTCCCCGACTTTTAAATCCTGCCAGCGCCGTGCCTTTATCTTGGCCTCGCCCTTTACCATCAATGCTGACTTGCTATGACAATCACGCGCAGCCAGACGCGCACCTATCGCCGCACTCCATGCCCCCGGGTACGAAATCGACTCACTGACCACCTTGCCTTGCGCCTGTACGTTGGCAAGGTTGTGATAGGTCACCGCACCGTTTTTATTGGTGGTCACATCCAGATAGGTGACGGTGACCTCGTTGGTAGATTCGTTGATGACCGGATACTGAAAACTAGTCATCTCCACAATGTCGCTTTCATCAATGATCGCGGTGGGGTCTTTTGCCATCGCAGCGGCGTCGTAGTCACCACGCAAAAGACGAATGCCCACTTTATTGGTGGTGGGATTCACGTATCGCACAGCGCTGATGTGATCGAGCACCAGGCCAATGAACGTACCGATGC
>JBARCX010000229.1:0-6791 GCA_049794535.1 Rhodanobacter sp. | reverse complement strand
CCTCACGCCGAACCTGCACCGACTGGCGGCGCAAGGTAGTAGCGGTCCACTGCACGTGCCGACCTACGGCGGCGGCACCATTCGCACCGAGTTCGAGGTGCTTACCGGTTTGTCGCTGCGTTATTTCGACAACATGCAGTTCCCGTATTTGCAGATGAATCGCAAAGTGATGCCCGGCATGGTGCGCACGCTACGCGCACACGGTTATGCGACGACGGCTATCCACGGTAACGATCCGTCATTCTGGAATCGCACGGCTGCGTTCAAAGCGATCGGCTTCGATGAGTTCGTGTCGCGATCCGGGTTCCCGCTGAATGCGCCCGATGACGGCAAATACATGGCCGACAGCGCGATGACCGATGAGATCCTCACGCAGCTCAAGGACAGCGGGCCGCCGCAGTTTTTGTTCGCGATCAGCATCGAAGCGCACGGGCCGTACGACATTCCGCCGCAAGATATCGCCACTCGCGATGCGATTCACGTACCCGCCACTATCACGGGCAAGAACAAGCTCGAGTTGCAGAACTACATCTATCACATGCAACACGCTGATCAGGAACTCGGCCGCCTCGCTGCCATCCTGGCCAAGCGCAGCCGCCCAACCCTGCTGCTGTTCTACGGCGACCACCTGCCGGCACTCACCGACGCTTATCGCACCACCGGCTTTGTCGACAATCAGGACATGCTGAGTCAGGCCGGCAACTGGCTGCTGATCGATCCACGCAATCCGGGGCAGGCCGAGCATGAATCGCTGGCTTCGTGGATGCTGCCTGGCAAGCTGCTTGAACACGCCGGCATTCACGACGACGCCTATTTCGCGCTGACTCAGGTACTGGCACCGCAACTGGCGGCACTCACCCGCGCGCCGGGTGCAACACCCATCGAGCAAAGTGTCGAGCAGCAGCAAACCGACAAGGACATGGCCAGCGTCACCCTGCTCCGTATGAAGGGCAAGCTGGACTCCATGTTGCCGCAACCGGCAAACACCTCGAGCACCAGCGGCATCGCACAGCAAGATAACGAGCCGACCCCGGCCACTGCTGCGGCAGGTATGCACCGATAAGTTGAAAGCCCGGCCATAGCGTGGCCGGGCTTCTATGCGTGGTGATGACGTCGTCGCTCCAACACGCATCGATCCGCTAGCGCATGCTTTCAATTCACATGACATCGCTCTCGATCTTCGGATGAGAACGCGTGCATGCACCGCGCGACAGCCCGATGGCTTACCAACCTCTAACCGTTACACCGGCAACGCGGTGGTCTTCTTGACCGTGCGCAACGCCAGCGTCGATTGCACGCGCACCACGCCGGGAAGCTGCGTCAGGATTTCGGTGTGGATGCGTTCGAAGTCCGCCGAGTCGGCATAGGCCACGCGCACCATGTAATCGGCAGCACCCGCCAGCAGGCAGCATTCGGTCACTTCCGGATGACGCTGGATCGCCGCCTCAAACGCGTCGAGTGCGGCACGCCCTTGCTGATCGAGCGTGACCAACACAAAAGCCGTGCCTGGCAGGCCCGCGACCTTCTCGTCGAGCAGCATCACGTAGCGTGAAATCAGCCCCCGCTCTTCCAGCAGCTTCACCCGACGCAGGCACGCCGAAGGCGACAGATTGATCTGCAAGGCGAGCTCCAGATTGGTCAGGCGCCCGTCTTGTTGAAGCAGTCGGAGAATCGCCCGATCACGCTCATCCAGGGCTGAATCGATGGTTGGCATCATATTCCATTAAATTCATAAAAAAGCGTATTTAGTGCGACATATCTTGCTATACCCGAGCCAAATGAGCGAGTAATTGCTTGATATCCCGATCATACTGCCGCCTTGGCGATGCCGCTCGAACCGGCCCTCCAACCATCCCTAGCGAGAGAGAAATCAAGTCATGCGCATCGGTGTGCCGAAAGAAATCAAGAACCACGAATATCGCGTTGGCCTTATCCCGTCGTCCGTGCAAGAACTGGTGCACAACGGTCATCAGGTGATGGTGCAGGTGGGTGCGGGACTGGGCGCGGGCATTACCGATGCCGACTACACCGCCGCTGGCGCCAGCATGGTGGAGAGCGCCGACCAGATCTTTGCCGAAGCCGACATGATCGTGAAGGTGAAGGAGCCGCTGGCTGTCGAGCGCAAGAAGCTCCGCAAGGGCCAGATTCTCTTCACGTATCTGCATCTCGCTCCCGACGCGGAGCAGACTCAAGACCTGATCGCCTCCGGCGCCGTGTGCATCGCATACGAAACAGTGACAGCCGCCAATGGCTCGCTGCCGCTGCTGACCCCGATGTCCGAAGTCGCCGGCCGCCTCGCCCCGCAGGTGGGCGCACACTCGTTGGAGAAGGCACAGGGTGGACGCGGTGTACTGCTCGGTGGCGTACCCGGCGTACCGGCCGCTGAAGTCGTCATCCTGGGTGGCGGCGTGTCCGGCACTCACGCAGCGACAATCGCGGTGGGCATGGGCGCCAAGGTGACCGTGGTCGATCGCTCGGCCGATGCACTGAAGCGTCTCGCCACGCAGTTTGGCACCTCGATCTCCACCGTGTTCTCCACCCGCTCTGCTATCGAAGAGCTGGTGCGTCGCGCGGATCTACTGATCGGTACGGTGCTGGTACCGGGTGCCGCTGCTCCCAAGCTGGTGACGCATGACATGGTGCGCACGATGAAGCCCGGCTCGGTGATCGTCGACGTCGCCATCGACCAGGGCGGCTGCGTGGAAACCTCGCACGCCACCACCCACTCTGACCCCACCTACGTGGTCGACGGCGTGGTGCACTACTGCGTGGCCAACATGCCGGGCGCCGTCGCCCGCACCTCGACCTTCGCGCTCAACAGCGTGACCTTGCCGTTCACCCTCGCTCTCGCCAACCACGGCTGGAAGAAGGCGCTGGCGCAAGATGCTCATCTGCGCAACGGCCTCAACGTCTCCGAAGGCCAGGTGACCTGCGAACCGGTCGCTCAAGCGCACAACCTGCCGTACGTGAAGGCTGAAACCGCGATCGGCCTGTAAGGCCTCGCAAACATGGCCTCCCTGTGCTTTGTCGCAGGGAGGCCGTGATGGGCACGCCGCCCGAATCTAAGCGGACACATGCATGGATGTCCGCCTGCTTTAATTCTTCGTTTCTCACTCCGAAGGTGACGCCTGCCCTACGCAGCCACCTTGCCCAGACACTGCGAAGCCGAACACGTCGCAGCATGCATTGGCAGAGCCCCGCTCGCGCGGCGCAAACAGAATCTGCGCGCCGTGATTGGCTTTACCGCCCACCCAACGTCGGCCCTTGTTGCGCCTGCGCATTGATCTGCGCGCTATGCGCCCGAATCTCGCTCAGCATCTGCACTTGTTGCTGGTCGTAGTGCCGCACGTGTTGCATGGCCTGCTGCACCGAGGGCGCCGGCTGGCTGATGTCCATCTGCGCCAGCAAGGTCACGGGCGAGCTACCGACAAAGCTGACGGACGTATCGCCCACGTAAACACCCCGCAAATTAGTGGAAGTTATCCTCGCCCGATGGCAAGCGGCCGTGCCTTGAGTCAGCCGTGCCTCGGAGGTGCCCTGCGGCAGGATGTCTTTGAGGGTGCAGTACATGGCGTGCTGCGGATGACTGGGGTCGCTGAAGGTGCGCAGTGGAGCGGGTGAATCCGGCTCACTGGCGTTGCGTACTGCGTCGGTCATCGATGGCTCGCGTACCGGCGACCGCGTGACCGCAGATGCCAACGCCTGCGACGGCGGCCGATGTTCCGCCGACCTCGTGGACGACACATCAGGCGCCGCAACGGACACTGTCGTTCGCGATAGATCAGCGATAAACGCCTGGCTCTGGAGCATCGTTCGGGTGGCGTCATCAGCCACGCCGGTGACGGGCAAACCCTGTTCGTGCTGGTAGCGGGCCACGGCGGTCTGGGTCGAAGGATCGTAAGCGCCGCTGACGTTGACTGCCTGGCGGTTCATGTCGGTCACGCCCAGGGTGTTGAGTTGCTCCTGCAACATGCGGATGGCATCGGCATCCAGGCTGCTCGGTACCACCGCATGCGGCGGAGGCGCTTGCGGTGTCGTTGTCTGCGGATGATCGGGGGCCGTGATCGAAGACGGAACCAGGCCCGGTACGTTGCTGGGAGCGAAGGCACGATAAGCAGACAGCGTATCGCTGGCCTCAGCGTCGCGCAGGTAGGGCGCATTCGGCTGAGCGATGGATGGCATCGTCATCTGCACGGCCTGCCCAACAGCGGCCCGTGTTGCCGGCCCGGCAACACCATCCGCCACCAGGCCGTGATTGCGCTGGAAGGCCTGCATGGCGGCATGCGTAGTCGGCCCAAAGTCGCCGTCGGGATGCAAGGGGCGATCGCGTGCATCGGTATAGCCCAGTTGCGCAAGCTGAGACTGGAGCATGTCGACGTCCTCGCCACGCATGCCTTGGCGAAGGGTTCGTGTGGAGTGAGTCAAGGCCGGGGCGCTCGGGCCAACGTGCAGCAGCGGTTCGGTAGCGCCGTTGCGCTGGATGGCCAGGTCCACCGATCGATCCGCTTGCTGCACCCGCGTGATGTCATCGCGAGAGATCACCGACCATTCGTCATGGAGATGAGCGAAGCCTTTGCCTTCGGCGTTCCACTGGACGAAGTCGATACCCGAGGCAAAAAAGCCCGAGGTGGCGCGACTCTTTTCCGTGGCTTGCGGTAGCCCGTGTTGGTAATCACGCCCTTGCTCCAGTGCACGGATGAAGTCCTTTGACCTCATCGGTTCGAGGAACAAGTTCTTGATCGTGGTGTATTCGGCTGCGAAGTCGGGGCGGGTGGCATCCTGACCGATGAGCGAGGGCGTGATCAGTGGGTCAGTGAGGACTTCCTGCCAGGCAGCGTGCAGCGGATGCTGGGGGCTGACATGCCTCAGCAGGGTGTAGACCTCGGCACCCTTGAGGGCATGGTCACGTCCATCGCGCATGGACTTAGTGAAACGCTCCGAATACGTCAGAACACCTTCGAGAGAAGTGACTCTTGTTGCTTCGGGTGAATTTTTATTCATAGCGCTGAGCAGTTCGAGGCCGGCGCTATTATTTTGATTGAATGCCTTTGCGACGACGGTTGCCAATTTGATCTGGTCATCGGTCGACGCCTGCCGGTAAGCCGGTGTCTGCGTTAGTTTCGTAAGCGCCAAGGAATAGATAAGATCAACCTGCCCCGCATCCCTTTGATGGACGAAATCCTTGCCCCCATCAGACCGGAGGAAGGCATCCAATCGGCCCTTTATTTCGACATCAAGCGGCCGATTTTTCTGGTCATTGATCTTCCTGCCGTTTCGCGACAAGTCGCTGATTGTCTGATCCTGCTGAGCCTCTGTAAGCACCATGTTTGGATGGTTTGCTCCAGCCCATGCTTGATAAGCTTGAACCAGCGCCGTCGCCGTTACTTGCTTGTCTTGCCCCAAATCTTTCTGCAGCGTGCCTATGGACAAGCCACTATTTTCCACTGGGTACATTTTACCGTCACGATAATTTCCCGCGAACGACAGTCGGTTGGATACATCCCTCCCACCCACACTGCCTTCCGAGCTCACACCCACCACGAAATAGGCAAGTGCTTCTAATTCCTTTTCGCTAAGCGTCGATGAATCCGTCATGACGACTCTCCTGGATACGTCTCAAGCACGAATGCGTTAATGCAGATGAAGCTGCTCGGTCAGATAGACGTTGGCATCTCCGATGTCCTTGTTCTTGGCCTGCTCAATAGCTCGTTTGACCTCAGCTTCATCGACCACATGGAGATGTGGCGCGCTCCCTGCTGGCGTCATGTCTGCCTGATGAATCCGGAAAATGTACTTATTTCCAGTGATAAGCATCGTGCCGTCACGGAGGTCGAGCGCCGTATTGACGAGCGAATTCCACACACCATCAGGACATGCCTCTGGCCATGGGTTGGTTTTATAAAGTGGCATTTTGCTCCAAATGACGGTTTTGTTATCACTCGTCATACGTTGCGACACGTCGAGGGAAAGTGGCGCACATTTAACATCGCCATCAAAGCTCAGCGATTCGCCAGAAAAACTTATCTCCCCCAATCCTCCACCAGGACGTGGATCTTTGTAATCAAAAGCCGGGTGAATGACGCTCTTATGTGTGACGCCTTGCGCATCCACAAACGCGTCGTTGTAATCACCTGGATTATTCACCTTGACGTTTTCCAGCAACTTGCCGGAGAAGAAATCGAGCGCCTTGGCGGGCCCATGAAGATTGGTCATGATGACCCAGACGTGCCATCGGCCTTTCGCGTATTCAACGAACATGTTTTGCGGATACGTGTTCACCCCATCACCAAGCTCACGCTCGGCAATGCCTGACTTCGGCCAATCGGGATCATGGCCTGGTGGGGGCGTGATGTAGTGGGCTGATATGGCCGCCTTGGTTTCGGTCGGAGTGCTGTCACTTCCGTGCGCAGGCACGCTTCCGATCGTCGCGACACCCAAGGCCGCCGCCATCGCCACGCGACTTAGCTTCATCGTTTCATCCTCTTCGCTCTCTCGATTCACATTTTCAGATGACACATCGTGTCGCCATGATTTGGGCTTGCGCTTAGGGATCACCGGCAACCCGCCCGGGGGCATCGGCCCCAATTCGCGCACGGTGCGGTCGTTGACGATTGCCAGGTCCCGCAGCAGTTGCAGGTCATACAGCCGATCGGGCGTAGCTAGTTTGTGTACCGGGATCAACGAGGAGGGGCGTGCACCTTCCTCACTCGTTTTATCTTCATTCCTTGAGTCATTTGTCATGACGGTTCTTCCTTGACGCCTAGGGATGCTTGATGCACTAGTGCAGATGG
>JBARCX010000228.1:0-2779 GCA_049794535.1 Rhodanobacter sp. | reverse complement strand
TCGCTTGCGCTCACCCCAACCTACACAGCCAGTCACCCTCGACGGCATTCCCGTCGCATCGCACGTCCCCATCGATGGATCGGTACAGCCTACCGTTTATCCACGGAATATCTGCCTGGCCCTGTCAGGCACAACAGAAACAATCCTCCTGCGATGCTGACGTTTTTGTAGAAATTGATCATCGCCTCTAGGCGTGCGGCGTCGGCCATTTCCCAAAAGCGATGCCCGATCAAAGCAGTAAGCAGCGTGTACAGCGCGAGAAGCAGGGCCAGCGGCCGCGTATAGAAGCCGATCAGGATGGCCAGCCCGACGAAGAACTCCATGATCAGCGCGCTGGCGGCGGCCAAGGTAGGCAACGGCAATCCCGCGGCGGCCATGTATTTGGCCGTACCCGGAAAATCCATCAGCTTGTCCCAGCCGAAGATCACGAACAGGGCCATCAGCAGCACCCGGGCGACCAGGAGTAATTCGTCCGGTCGACTCTGAAACAGTGTGTATCGCATGATCATTCTCCTCAGGAGTGAACATTGCAGACGCACCGCAAAACAGCCCCGGCCTTGTCGATGGCTCCACCGTCCGGCGGGTCGCCTGGACTTAACTATGGAACATCCGTCGTCGCGGTCCAAGCGAAATTATTGAGCCCTTACACATAGCCTTAGAAATTCTCAAGCCATTGTTTAAACAAAGATTTTTAACGACAAAAAAAGGGCCGGAGTTTACCCGACCCTTCTCTGAGGAATCACACTGGCCCAGAGCCCTTTCGCTTAAATCAAAACTCCCTTCCCATTTAGCGCAACGCGAAATCAATCGCCGCGCAAACCGCCACTACCTGTGCGGTGTTGCATTGCTCGGCGGTTGCACGAGGGCTGTCAGGGTAGACCTCGGTGGTGGTCTTGTAAGTTGCATGGGTGATGCTTGCGCAGAGACCGAGTTCTTCGAACGGGTAGTTGATGACACCCGGGGCAACCATGTGCGAACCGATGATCTCGCCGTTGCGATCGGCCTGAGCGATGTGGGTGACCTTTGCCACTTCGGCAATGATCGCCTGCTGGAATTCGGGCTGCGGGTTCGCGCTTTCGTCGACCAGATAAAAGCCGTCGGGGATTTCACCCGGAACAGACTCCACGCCATCGCGAGCGGCGAGCGCCGGACGAAACTCGGATTCGTCGGTATCGGTGGTTTCGTGCAGATCGATATGCACAATCACACGATCGCGGAAGGGTGCGATAAAGGCCATGAGCGCGGCCGACTCCGGCGCCGGGCTGTTATCGCGAAACGAACGATTCGGATCGAGCGCGTATGCGTTCCAGCGATGAATCCTTTCGTAAGCCCAAGGGCTGACACACGGCACGACTATGAGGTTGACCCGCCCTTCGTAACGAGACGCATGCTTATCGACAAACTGCAAAGCCCCGTGCACGCCACTGGTTTCATAACCATGCACGCCACCCGTCACAAGCACGCAAGGCAAATCATCTCGCCAGTCGCGGCTCTTGATCGCAAACAGCGGGTAAGTGTCCGGCTGATAATCCAGACGGCCATACTGCACCACGTCGTAGCGCGAGCGCAGGGTTTCGATCACGCTCAACACGTCCGCCTCGTAGCTGCGCTTGCGAGTCTGCTGCGCCAGCCAGGCCGATTTTTCAGCGTCGCCCCAAGGGCGTCCGGGCGTACCGATCGGATAGTGTGCAGAAGTTGTCATCACGTCGCTCGTGTGCAGTGGTATCGATGGAAAGTAGGCACTTTAGCATCGACTTCCACTCAAAGCGGGGCGCCGAGTCGCCGCTCAAAAGTAAGTATCTCTTTCGAGAAGCGCGCATTTGACTTCTGCTCATGTCGCTGAGAAGTTGCACCTACTTATAAGGGCGCCATGGAGCTTAGGTATGACTTCACGATCCGGACTTTATGCAGGGGCTCTCTTGGCTGTGGCATCGTTGTCCGCGTATGCCATCGAGATTCGTCATGACGTGCCCGATGCCAAATATCTGATTTCCGCTTCTGAGCTACCTGCGCTGGCCGACCTTCCTGTCGAAGGGCATGGCGTTCTCATCGCTCCACAATGGGTTGTCACCGCGGGCCATGCCGTGCGTTGGCAGAAGTCGGTGGATGAGGTAACGATCGCCGGCAAACCGCGAAAGGTCGAGGCCATCGTCTATAACCCGGGCTTCCGGGATATGCCCATGTCCATAGAGATGGGCGGTATATCGGGTATCTATGATTTTATTCACCACAGGGATGACATCGCCCTGGTGAAGCTCGCCGAGCCTGTCACCGATGTCGCTCCTGTGCCCTTGTATCGCGGCCAGGATGAGCTGGGGAAAACGGCCGAAATCATGGGCAAGGGTCAGACGGGAAATGGCCTCGACGGCATTGCTGCGAATGCCTCGCATCGTGTCGCCCTGCGTCGTGCCTACAACGTCATTACGGAGGCTGAGGGGCGCTGGCTAGCCTATCGCTTCGACGCTCCACCCAAGGCTTTGCCATTGGAAGGCATGCATGGCGGTGGCGACAGTGGTGGCCCGGTACTGATCCAGCAGGATGGCGTCTGGAAGCTGGCAGGTCTTTCGGACCACCAGCGCACCAATCCACGCGCCTTCGGTCTCTATGGCGCGGTGGCCTATGACGTCAGGATCTCCCACTACGCCGACTGGATTCAGCAGACGACGATGAGCAAGAAATAGACGACTCCCTTCTCCCCTTGGCGACCCGAAGGTAGTCCCTGTGGGAGAGAAGGTGCCCGAAGGGCGGATGAGGGTTCGAGCAGCGCGCGATGTTGAAG
>JBARCX010000227.1:0-19697 GCA_049794535.1 Rhodanobacter sp. | reverse complement strand
CTATCTTGCTTGCCACCGTGCTGCCGGCCTCTTCGCCACCCCACCAGATCAATTGCAGGACCGTTACCAAACCATGCGTAGCAGCCTGCTGGAAGGCGCACAAGATCCACAAGTGCGCCCGCAACTGGCTAAGCGTTGCATGGCTCTGGCCAACCAATTGCGCGATGCACTGCATGGCAAACCATGTGATGTGCAGCCCGCCATTGCGAACAACACTCACTGAGAAAATCAAACTCTAGGCAATAACGCGCCAACGCTTTCGCAAAGCGGGTGCGATTGCCGCGGGGTTACAACGCTCAAGTTTCACACGCGGCGTACCGTGCCATTGCGCGGTCGCCGCGATGGCTTGCGCCAACTCATCCAACAGGCGCGGCTCGGGCTCTACGCCCTCTTCAAGAAAGAGCGCCTTCACCTTGAACACACCCTCGGCCCGATGGGCCTTGGCATCAAGTCGTCCGATCAATTTTCCGCGATGCAGTATCGGCAAGACGTAGTAACCGTAACGGCGCTTGGCAGGCGGCAGGTAACACTCGATGGTGTAGTCGAAGTCGAACATCTCGCGTAGACGGGAGCGATCCCATACAAGTGGATCGAACGGTGATAACAGTGCGGTATGGGTCGCGCGCAAATGCCCCTTGGCAGCCTTATCCAACAGCTCCGCATGATCACGATGCACATAACCCTGCGCAATCCAGCCATCCACTGATACCGCCAGCAGTTCGCCGGAAGTTAGAAGCGGTACCAGCTCACGATCCGTGACGGCCGGCTTCAACCGGTAGTAATCAGCGATCCAACGCGCTGTCGTTACGCCGAGCGCACGCACGCTGTCGAGGATGAAACGACGTCGCAATTCCACATGTGAAAGTTCACTCAGCGCCGGATCAAGCGGCGGGTTCAACCGAGCCAGTACGTTCGCCGTCAGATCGTAGACGCGCTGAAATCGTTCGCGCCGCGCCACCATCAATTCACCGAGTGCAAACCACGCTTCAAGCCAACGCTTCTCCGGCTTCCACTCCCACCAGCCTGAAACGCCACGATCAGTTCGCTCGAAATCGGCAGCCCGCACCGATCCAGAAACGCGAATGCGTTCGAGTAGATCATCCATACCCTGCGCGTGCTCGCTACGAGATCGCGCGGCATGTCGATGCGCCCAATGCGTCACGCGCTGACCGACCCAGGCACGATGCAAGCCATAGTCGCTCGCCGGAACAAAGCTGGCCTCATGTGCCCAGCATTCAGCAAGCTGACCTTGCTCCAACGCTTCTTCCAGCCATTCAGGACGGTAATCGCCAAGGCGCGCGTGCAGCACCATGTAAGGGCTGCGTGCAATGACGTGAATGCTGTCTATTTGCAGCAATCGCATGCGCTCTATCGTCGCCACTACGTCGTCACGCCGCGCGCGACGATGCATCGGCTGCAGCAGCCCTTGTGCGGCAAGTTGCAGCAATCGCGCCTGGGATAGGCGTAGCGGCTTCGTGTCAGCTGAAGCTTCGCTCAATGCTCTCGCCCCTTTACGAAATCACAACTGCTGTATAGAGGCGGCATTTACAAATCCCCTGCTAGCGTGATGTTGAGCGCTGTGTCCGCGCCCATGCAATGTAACGAATACCTATTTTGGCATGGAGTAATCACGATGAAATCCCACACACCCCTCTCGGTCATTCTCGCCAGCAGCACTGTATTGATGATGGCTACCCCGCTGGCATACAGCCATCCCGCTATGCAGCCATCCGCTCAGGACCAATCATCGACGATGTCATCCGCCCCGAGCACCAATAGCGCCACATACAATACGTCGCAGGGTCAGGTCACGCTCAACTCCACCATGGGCAGCGCGCCCGCCATCGGAACACCGCCCTCCTTCGAGCAACTCTCTGGTGGCGGAAAATCGATCACGCCCGATCAAGCTGCTGCTTATCCGCCGCTGGCGAATGATTTCGAACATGCCAACACGAGTCGCAGCGGCCACCTCAGCAAGGCCGAGTACGAGCGTTGGCTGAAGCACCTGCAGTAACTCCTTTCATGTAACAAACACACAACGGCGGCGGCTGATGGTCGCCGCCGTTTTTCTATCTGCGCCGGTTAGACTGAGCACCCCTGCGCCGAGGAACGGCGCCCCGTGGAGCTCGTCGATGAAACGACCGACTGTCGTCACCACCGCGACCCTGATCGCGGGCCTGCTGAGCCTCCCGGGGCACGCACAAAATCCGAATCCGATGGATATCCGCGCCTGCACCGGGATCGCAAGCGACGCGCAGCGCCTGGCCTGCTACGACCACGCCACCGGACGAGTAAATATGCCAGTGGCGCAGAAGCGCGTTGAAGAACCCGAAGCGACCACTCCCAGCATTTTCGCGAAGGAGCATACGGTCCAGGCAACTCCTGAGCCCGGCAACAGCGAAGTAGCCGCACCGTTATCGCTACTCGACAGTCGCTGGGAGCTATCGCCCGAAAGCAAACTCGGTACGTTCAACCTTCGCGGTTACAAACCGATCTACGTCATGCCCGTGTTTGCAACCAGCAATCAAAACAATCAACCGTCCAGCCCCAACCCGGTCAATACGGTGCAAACACCTCTGGGTTTGCAAAACACCGAAGGCAAGTTCCAGCTCAGCCTGAAGACCAAGATCTGGCAAGGCGTATTTGGCGACGTGGGCGATCTGTGGGTGGGCTATACCCAGGCGTCCTACTGGCAGGTCTACAACGCTGCACAGTCGCGTCCGTTCCGTGAAACCGACTACGAACCCGAAGCAATGCTGGTATTCAACACGAATTATCAACTGTTCGGCTGGAATGGCCGGATGCTTGGCATCGGCCTCGTGCATCAATCCAACGGTCAGTCAGATCCCCTCTCGCGCAGTTGGAACCGCGTCGTCGCCGATATCGGTTTCGAGCGTGATGGCTGGACAGTGATGCTGCGCCCCTGGTGGCGCATTCCCGAAAAAAGCGCGGACGATAACAATCCAGACATCAGCAATTACATGGGCCGCGCGGATATGCAGATCATCCGCGAATGGCGTGGCCAGGAATTCGGTCTGATGCTGCGCGACTCATTACGTGGCGGCAGCAATAGCCACGGGGCTGCGCGATTCACCTGGAGCTTTCCGCTCATCGGCAATCTGCGCGGGTATACGGAGCTGTTCAAGGGTTACGGCGAGAGCATCATCGACTACAACCACAACGCGACGTATTTCGGCTTAGGTATTTCATTGCTGGATTGGTATTGAGAGCCCACAAATAACGAAGGCCCGATGACGTATCGCCATCGAGCCTTCATAAGCATCACGTGACCGCTATCGACGATAGCGGTGCTACATGATCAGTGGTGATGACCACCGGCGCCGTGCACGTGACCGTGCTCCTGCTCTTCGGCACTGGCCGCACGCACGTCGGCGACCTGTATCGCGAAGTGCAGCGTCTGGCCAGCCAACGGATGGTTGCCATCGATATACACGATGTTGTTCTCGACCTTGGTCACGGTGACATTGATCGCGCCCTGCGGACCATGGCCCTGGAACTGCATGCCCGGCTGGATATCTTCCACGCCCTGGAATGCCTCACGCGGCACTTCCTGCATCAGCTCGTCATGACGCTCGCCATAGCCTTCGGCCGGCACCACGTCGACATTGAACTGGTCGCCAGCCTGGCGGCCTTCCATCGCCTTCTCCAGGCCCGGCACGATCTGGCCGGTGCCGTGCAGATAGGTCAACGGCTCGCGACCTTCGGAACTGTCGAGCACCTGGCCCTGGTCGTCGGTCAGTGTGTAATGGAAAGCGGCTACGGTATTCGGGGCAATCTGCATGAGGGTCTCGCGGCTCAGTGAATTCGCCGGCTAGCGGCCGGCACGGACCGCCAAGCCTAGCAGACCCCTCTACATCACCGGCAACGTCATGTGAGAATGCGTCTCCCTCTAGAGCTCAAAACATGCTCTCCATAGCGGCCGACTGGCGTCATCGCCCCACCCACCAACGGGTATGGGCGCTAGCGACGCCGATGATCCTGTCCAACCTCACCGTGCCGTTGGTGTCCCTGGTGGACAGCGCCGTAGCCGGCCATCTGCCGCAGACCAGCGACCTGGGTGCCGTGGCCATCGGCAGCGCGATTTATGCGCTACCGGTATGGAGCCTTGGCTTTCTGCGCATGGGCACCACCGGCTTCACCGCGCAGGCCAAAGGGGCGAACGATGGCTCCGCGCTTCGCACAGTACTGATACAGGCATTGCTGCTCGCCGTGGTATTCGCGCTGGCTTCCGGTGCGCTGATGCTGCCTTCACTGCCCTGGCTGATCGGCCAGATGCATCCCTCAGCCACGCTCGGTGCGCTCGGGCTGGATTATCTACATCTGCGACTGCTCGGCCTGCCTGCCGCGCTGTTGAACTATGCCCTGGCCGGCTGGTTTATCGGCATGCAGAACGCTCGTGTCACATTGGGCCTGCTGCTGGTCACCAATCTGGTGAACATTGCCTTGAATCTTTTGTTCGTTTTGGGCTTTCACTGGGGCGTACCCGGCATTGCACTAGCCTCGATCACGGGCGAGTGGTGCGGCGCGCTTTATGGCTTGTGGCGTGCACGCCAGGCATTGCGCGGCGTGAGTGGCCATGTGGATTGGCCTGCGATGCGTGGCTGGCCACACTGGCGACCGCTACTGGCGGTCAACCGCGACATCTTTGTACGCACACTGGCGCTTGAAGCTGTGTTCTTCTCCGTCTCGCTGCTCGGCACCCGACTCGGCGATGCCATCGTGGCCGCCAATGCCTTGCTTTTGAACGGGCTGATGCTCTCTGCGTTTGGTCTGGACGGCCTCGCCAATGCGGTAGAAGCACTGTGCGGGCACGCCATTGGCGCGCGCGACCGTGACGCCCTACGACGCTCGCTGGTGGTGGCCGGTGGCTGGTCTTTGCTGGGTAGCTTGGGCTTTGCCGCCTTGTTCGGGCTGGCTGGCCATTGGTTTGTCGATCTGCAAACGAGCCTGCCAGACGTGCGCACTACCGCTTACCACTATCTGCCATGGCTGGCCGTGCTGCCGCTGGTAGGGGTTTGGAGCTACCTGCTGGATGGCCTATTCATCGGCGCTACTCGAGCCCGTGAAATGCGCGATGGGATGCTGCTATCCGTGCTGTTGTTCGCGTTGCTGGCCTGGGCTTGTCGGGGTTGGGGCAACCATGGCTTGTGGCTGGCCTTCATCGCTTTCATGGCGATGCGCGGCCTAAGCCTGGGCACGATTGCGCTGCGCTTGCGCCGGCAGCAGGCGTGGATCGCTTGAGCGCACGCGTCGACCATGACATGCCGTCGCTCAGCAGAGATACTTGCCTCATGAAAAAGGCCTCGTTGTTATCGCGTCTGCGCGAACGCCTTGCAGTAGCCATGCTGTCGACCGCGGTGATGCTGTACGCCACAGCCTGCGCAGCAGCTACCCCTGCGCGTGCGCAGGCAATGCCCGCAACACTGCAGGATCTGGCCGCTCAGATCGATGCGCAGATCAACCAATCACGCTTTGCCGCCGCTGACTGGGGCATCGCTGTGGTGTCGCTGGACAGCGGTCGCACGATCTACACACATCGAGCCGATCGGCTGCTGCAGCCCGCATCTACCGCGAAGCTCTACACCGCTGCGCTCGTGCTTGACACGCTCGGCGCGAATTACCGCATCCCGACGCGCCTGCTCAGCACCGGCACGATCGCGCATGATCGCCTGGATGGCCCACTGGTGCTGTACGGCATGGGTGATCCCACACTCGATACCGCTGGCACCAATGTCGACTGGGCCGACCAGCTCGCCGCACAACTCGCCGCACGCGGTGTGCGCCATGTGCATGGTGACCTGATCGCGGACGACAGTTATTTCGCGGGTCCGGCGACGGGCTCGGGCTGGGAAGCGGCGGATCTGCAAAGTTGGTTCGCCGTACCGGCCTCGGCGCTGAGCGTGCAAGAGAACATCGTGGCGGTTACCACATCCCCTGGCGCTGCGGCAGGACGCCCCGCACGCCTGGATTTCGATCCGAGCGATGCGATGCCATCACTGCACAACACGCTAACCACTAGCGCAGCACGCACGCCAAGTGACATCAACCTTTACCGCGCACCGGGCGACGACACACTGCATGCCTTTGGCAGTATCCCCGTCAAAGCACCCGCGCAGACGTTCAAACTGGCGGTGGCTGACCCCGCCCAACTCGCCGGGAATAAGTTGCTACAGGCGCTGTCGCGTCACGATATTCGAATAGATGGCCGCCTGCGCGTACTGCATTGGCCGCAAAACGACGCTCCCTTGCAAGCCAATGCCGCGACACTGGCCGAAGTGCTGTCGCCGCCGTTGATCGAGGTACTCACACGCGGACTCAAGCGCTCGCAGAACCTGTACCTACAGAACTTGTTGCTGATTGCCGGTGCCAAGACGCAAGCCGATGCCATGCAGCAACCCGACCCACCTAGCGGATTTCTCAGTACCGAAGCTTGGGGTATCCGTGCATTGCACCAGATACTCGATGGCATCGGCATTGCACCGGCGGACAGCCTGCTGGAAGAAGGCACCGGCCTCTCACGGCAAGACCTCACCACAGCCAATGCGCTGGTTCGCCTACTTCAGTACCTAGCCGCGCAGCCCTACGGCGTGCAGTTGCACGACGCGCTTCCTATCGCTGGCGTAGACGGCACGCTGGAATGGCGCATGCGCAATACATTCGCTGAAAACAACGTGCATGCCAAAACGGGCAGCATGAATTATGTGGATTGCTTAGCCGGCTATGTCACTACCGCTGCCGGCGAACGGCTGGCATTCGCGATCATGCTCAATAACTACGTGCCGCCTGAAGGGGCCCCGCGTACCAGCCTTGATCTGGATGCGATTGCCGAATGGCTGGCTGGTTTTACTGGGCATAGCTGACGGGCGCTTTATAGGCTGGCTTGGCGCGATGCAGCCGCCACTAGTTTCGGCTAGTGTGCAAGCACACCCATCAGCCATGTCGCCCATGCCTCTACGCAACGGTACGTGCATCGCCTTTTGGTTCGTCGCTACGCTCGGCCTTGCCCAGGCCGACGAGGCTCCCAGGCTCGATCTATTCCGTCAGGTGCAATTACAGCCGAACGATCTGGCGCGCTATACCTATCTGACCAAAATCACACCGCACCTCACTCCGGCAGACCACCTCCTCGCGACGCAATTGCGAGCAGCGGCCGAGGCCGAGCTCGGCTTGTATAACGAGGCCATCCTCCATTTTCCGTTGGTGTCTCGTGTGCCCTCCGAGCTGGCTTTGCCACAGGCCAGCGCATGGCGTGCTGTTGACGCCACAGACGCCATTGCTCAAGCCGCCGCAAAGCACCGCATCGTGCTGGTCAACGAGGCTCACCACGACGCGCACACCCGTCAGCTCACGCTTGCCCTGTTGCCGCGTCTTCGCGCGCTGGGCTTCAACTACTTCGCCGCCGAAGCACTCGGCGAAAACGACACCGCGCTGACGCAACGCGGCTACCCCGTTACCGCAACCGGCTCCGAATATCTGCACGAACCGTTGTACGGCGAGATCATCCGTACCGCCATCCGGCTTGGTTTCACCATCGTGCCGTACGACTCGAGCGCCCGCACCACAGCAGGCCGCGAAACCGAGCAGGCACATAACCTCTACCAACGGGTGTTCGTCAAAGATCCCAACGCGCGCTTGTTCGTTCACGCCGGCTACGCGCATATCGACAAGGCCAAGGGACGTCTCGGCAACATCGAACCGATGGCCATGCAACTGCAGGGATTAACTGGTTTGGAGCCACTATCCATCGACCAGACCGAATTCCGCGATGTGCTGTTGGAGAACAATCAGGACATCTACCACCAGATACTCGCGGCCTTCGATCCGCAGATGCCTACCGTGCTGCTCGACCACGCGAGCGGAAAAACGTGGAGCACGGATGCGAAGAAGTTCGATATCAGCGTGATCCTCCCGCCCGCATTGGAGCAGCAGACTGTCAAGGGTGCGCCAACGGCATGGATGAGCTTTGGTCTGGAAGGCATCCCGGTAAAACGATCTACGGATGTCATGCCGCGCCCATCGTGGCTAAGCCTCGGTGGCCAACGCAAGACGTTCCCGATCGACGCCACACTATGCGCACGAACGCTGCCCTGCGTGGTTGAGGCGCACTACGTCAACGAGCCGAATGATGCCAGCGCAGCGGATCGCTACACGTTCGTAAAAGCCGACACGACCGAATCGCTGTATCTCTTCCCGGGCCGCTATCGCTTGCGTGCCTGGAGCGTTGACGGCAAAACGCTGAGTGAGAAGACCATCGAGCTACGCGACACCGATACTCCGACCACGGCGGAGCCAACGGCCTGAACGAATCAGGCCGCTCACGAGCTAGGTCATCAATAAATCAGGCGCGGCATCAATCAGGCTATGGCAGATCGCGACCGATCTTATCCGGCGTGTCGGTGGACGCATAACGCTTTACCACCTGACCGTCGGTATCGACCAGGAACTTGGTGAAGTTCCACTTGATCGATTCGCTACCGAGAATGCCCTTGCCCTCGCTCTTCAACCAGCGATACAGCGGATGCGCGTGCTCGCCATTGACCTCGACTTTGGCGAATAGCGGAAAGCTGACGTCATAACTGGTCGAGCAGAAATTCTTGATCTCGGCTTCGTCGCCCGGCTCCTGATGCCCGAACTGATCGCACGGGAACCCGAGCACCACCACGCCTTGGTCGCGGTGCTCTTGCCATAGCTTCTCCAAGCCCGTGTATTGCGGCGTGAAGCCACATTTCGAGGCGACGTTGACGATCAACAGGGTCTTGCCACGCCAGTCGGCGAGCGAACGCTCGTTGCCGTCAATGTCGCGTGCGCTGAAGTCATAAACGCTTGCCATGGTCGATACCCCCACTTAAATAATCGATCTCACAGTCTACGCCAGCCCGCGTGGCATAGAATGCTGCTCCCGGTCACTGTCCAGGCCCGCTCGTGATCCGTTTCCTCGATGTACACAAGTCCTACCGCGTCGACGGCAAGGACATACCCGCGCTGCAACCGTTCAACCTCGAGATCGCCGATGGCGAGGTGTTCGGCATCATCGGTCATTCCGGTGCGGGCAAATCCACGCTCATACGCCTGATCAACCTGCTCGAGCGCCCCAGCGGCGGCCGCATCCTGATCGACGATGTGGAGATGACCGCGCTGGATGAGCCAGCGCTGCGCGCGCAGCGTCGACGTATCGGTATGATTTTTCAGCACTTCAACCTGCTTGCCTCGCAGACCGTGTCGGAAAACATCGCCTTCCCCATGCGCCTGGCCGGCCAAACCGACAAGGCAGTATTGCGCCAACGGGTCAACGAACTGCTCGCCCGCGTAGGCCTGAGCGCGCATGCGGACAAATATCCATCACAGCTTTCGGGTGGCCAGAAGCAGCGCGTGGGCATTGCCCGTGCCTTGGCCAATCGGCCATCCATCCTGCTATGCGACGAGGCCACCAGCGCACTCGATCCGCAAACGACAGCCTCCGTGCTTGAGCTGTTGGCCGAGATCAACCGCGAGCTGAAACTGACCATCGTGCTGATTACTCACGAGATGGATGTAGTACGTCGCATCGGTGACCGCGTTGCCGTGCTCGATGCGGGACGCATCGTCGAGCAAGGCACGGTGGCCGATGTGTTTCTGCATCCGCAGCACCCCACCACGCGGCGGTTTGTCGGTGATGCATTGCCCGAAGAAGCGGCCAGCGAGCATGCGCCACTTGCGCAAGTACCAGGGCGCATCCTTCGCCTGTCATTCCGGGGCGAATCCACCTGGACGCCGACATTGAGTCGGGTAATGCGTGAAACCGGGGTGGATTTCAACCTCATCGCCGGCCGCATCGACCGCATCAAGAATCTACCCTATGGCCAGCTCACGCTGGCGATGGAAGGCCCCGGCGTGGACACCGCATTGGCCGCATTGCGTGCTGGCGGCATCGAAATCGAAGAAGTGACACCCACTACACGCCACACCACTACACCCGCACCGACCGGGAGCGAACGATGATGACCGCACCGTTGCTGCAAACGCTGTTCCCGAACATCGACGATTGGAGCGAGCTGGGCCAGGCCTGCATCGATACCTTGTTGATGCTGGGCGGGTCGCTCGCCCTCACCGTAGCGATCGGCCTACCGTTGGGCGTGTTGTTGTACCTCACCAGCAAGGGCCAGCTGCGCGCGATGCCGAAGCTATACGGCATCACCGCGTTGGTGGTGAACATCCTGCGCTCGATCCCGTTCATCATCCTGATGATCGTACTGATGCCGGTCACTTACTTTCTGGTCGGCACCAAACTTGGTATTCGCGGCGCGATTCCGCCGCTGGTGATCGGTGCCGCGCCCTTTTTTGCACGACTGGTGGAAACCTCACTGCGCGAGGTGCAGCAAGGCGTGATCGAGGCTAGTCAGGCGATGGGTGCCAGCACCTGGCAAATCGTGCGTCACGTGCTCCTGCCCGAAGCGCGCGCAGGTATCGTTTCTGGCGTTACCGTCACCGCGATCGCGCTGGTCGCCTATACCGCGATGGGTGGCGCTATCGGCGCCGGTGGCCTGGGTGACCTAGCCTACCGCTATGGCTACCTCAGCTACAAATCCGACTACATGGTGGTGACCGTCGTCTTGCTGATCGTGCTGGTGCAGATCCTCCAGATGATCGGTGACCGCCTCGTGGCACGCCTCACAAGGCATTGATCCATCAAAGGTCTGTTACCGATCTCTGTCTAGCTCGCGCGAAGATCGTCAACCGGCTCAAGCGACTAACTTAAGGTTCTTTTAGAATTTTGCATCTGGCGGTATGGACGGCTACGCTTGTGCGCCGCACCAGAGTATTCCGCTATGAGACTGTTGCTCTCCGCTATTGTCGCCCTCACCGCCCTGCTCCTGCTGGCCGGCTGCTCATCGTCGAATGGCGACAACAACAAGAGCGATACGCTCACCGTGGCCGCCACTGCCGTGCCGCATGCGGAAATCCTCAAGCAGGTGAAGCCGATCCTCGCAAAGGAAGGCGTCAATCTTGAAATCAAAGTGTTCGCCGATTACGTGCAGCCGAACCTGCAAGTGGACGAGAAGAACATCGACGTCAACTACTTCCAGACCAAACCCTATCTGGATGCGTTCAACCGCGAACGCGGCACGCATTTGGTCATCATCACCGGCGTGCATATCGAGCCGTTCGGTGCCTACTCGCATAAATACAAAAGCATCGATCAGCTGCCGGATGGCGCTACCGTCGCGATTCCGAACGATCCCAGCAATAACAGCCGCGCGCTTCTGCTACTGGCAAAGAATGGCTTGATCACACTGAAGGATCCGAACGACGAGTTGGCCACCCTGAAAGACATCACCGCCAATCCGAAGAACCTGAAGTTCCGTGAACTGGAAGCGGCGATGCTGCCGCGCACACTGGACGAGGTGGACCTTGCCCTGATCAATACCAACTACGCGCTGGCCGCCGGGCTCAACCCGACCAAGGACGCGCTGTTGATCGAAAGCAAGGACTCCCCTTACGTGAACTACCTGGTGGGCCGCGAGGACAACAAGAACGATCCACGTGTACAGAAACTGGCCCAGGCGTTGAATAGCCCTGAGATCAAGGCTTTCATCGAGCAGAAGTACCAGGGCGCCGTGTTGCCCGCCTTCTGATCAGTCGCATCAACGTCATTCCGGTCACACCGGAATGACGTTGCGCATCACCCGCTACGCAATCATCTCGGCCGGAATGTCAAACACCTGACGCAGGTAGGTAACATAGGCCTCGTCATCGCACATGTTCTTGCCTGGCGAATCGCTGAGCTTGGCCACCGGCTGGCCATTACAGCGCACCATCTTGATCACGATATTCAACGGCGTGGGGCCGAGATCGTTAGTCAGATTGGTACCTACGCCGAAAGCGAGCAGGCAGCGGCCACGGAAATGCTCGTACAGCTGCATCACCTTCGGCACATCCAATCCATCACTAAACACCAACACCTTGTTGCGCGGATCGACGCGATTGGCACGGTAGTGCGCAAGTATCCGCTCGCCCCACGCGAACGGATCGCCCGAATCGTGCCGCGCGCCATCGAACAGCTTGCAGAAGTACATATCGAAATCGCGCAGGAAGGCATCTAACCCATAGACGTCCGACAGCGCGATACCGAGATCGCCACGGTATTCCTTCGCCCAGGCCTCCAGCGCGGCCACCTGTGAATCACGCAACCGTGGCCCCAGTGCTTGATGCGCCTGCAGGTATTCGTGGGCTAACGTGCCCAACGGCGTGAGCCCAAGCTGACGCGCCAGCCACACGTTACTGGTGCCCGCCAACTGCTTGCCTAAGCCATCACGCAGTGCTGCCAGCACCTCGATGTGCCAGTCCCGCGAAAACCGTCGACGAGTGCCGTAGTCGGCAATGCGGCATTGCTCGTAGTCCGGTGTCTCGTGCAGCAGCGCGATCTTCTCGTGCAGGCGTCGACGCCCCTCGGTCAGATCCAGCCCAGGCTGCGTATTACGGAAATACACCTGATTGACGATCGCCAGCAGCGGCACTTCGAACAGAATGGTATGCAGCCACGGGCCGCAGATGCGGATCTCGATCTCACCGTTGCCTGATTCGGCAGGGGTGATTTCCACGTATTTCGTATTGAGCTGGAACAAGCCGAGGAAATCGACAAAATCGCTCTTGATGAAACGCATATCACGTAGGTAGCTGAGCTCATCAGCCGTGAAGCGCAAAATGCATAGCGCCTCCAACTCGCTGCGAATCTCATCGATATACGGCACCAGGTTGATGCCCGGGTTGCGGCACTTGAAGCGGTACTCGACGTTGGCGGCCGGATAGTGATGCAACACCACCTGCATCATGGAAAACTTGTACAGATCGGTGTCGAGCAGTGAAGTGACGATCATCCAGGGCACTCGGTCGGTTATGGGCAACGCACCGGGAGTGCGATAGGCACCGATTATCCTCGCGCAAGCGCGATCAATGCGAAAGGTGGGCAGGGCGAGGTTCCCCATACCCATCCAGGCACGCCTTTCCCGGCGCCAGAAAGTAAAAACCCCGACCATCAGGGGAGGGATGGTCGGGGCTTTGTCAGGTCAGGCGTCCAGGGGAGGAGAGGCCGACCCCTCAGTGGCACGTTACAGCTGCGCCACTTCTTGTCGCCATCACGGCGATACGAGTCATTAGTGTGGTCAGCAGATCGAAAGTTCAAGCGAACCGTTCAGCTTGCAGATAGCTTTCTGACATCGACGCCGGAATGGCTTCAAACCGGTCATCAAGCGCTATCGCACGCCCAGGAACAGGGCTCTGCTCTCCCGGCTAGGGGGCCTGCTCGCCCGCTGCCCAGGGTCCAAGTTCGGCCCTAGACTGCTGACTCCCCTGCCGGAGAACACGATGAGACTGCTACTCGGTTGCCTGTGCCTGCTCGTTGCAAGCCTCGTGGTGCCTGCATCAGCCGCCGAGTTGAAGGTCGATCTTGGGCGTGGCGTCATCGTCTATCGCACCGAAACGCTGTTACAGCGCAAGGATGCCCGCACCATCACGGTGCCGGGCGACGTGGCGTTCAAGCAAACGATGCATTACCGCGCGGTGCCGCTCAAGGCGCTGCTCGCAGGCATTGCGCCGGGTGACCACCTGCAGTTCGTCGCGTCCGATGGTTTTAGTGCAGAGATCCCCGCCGAGGTCATCCTCAACCAGCGTGGCTCCGAAGCCTGGCTGGCTGTCGAAGACCCTGCCCATCCCTGGCCACCATTGGCCGAGAACAAGGCAGGCGCTGGCCCGTTCTATGTCGTGTGGACGCACCCAGACGCCGCCGGCATTAGCCCGGAGCAGTGGCCCTACCAACTCGTCACTATCCGCATGATGACCAGCGTCGCCGCGCGCTTCCCAGCCATTGTGCCGGCCCCTTCCCTGCCATCGGACAGCGACGTACGGCAGGGCTTCGCGGTATTCCAGCGCACCTGCTTCGCCTGCCATACGCTCAATGACCAGGGCGATTCACGCCTGGGTCCGGACCTCAACATTCCTTACAGCCCGACCGAATACCTGCGTGCGGATCTGCTGCGCGCCTATATCCGCAACCCTCAATCGCTGCGCCGCTGGCCGGAGGCAAAAATGCAGGGATTCCCAACGCAGGAATCGTTATCTGATGCGGATCTCGATGCCCTACTCGCTTACCTGAAATACATGGCGACGCATAAGGTCACGAACTAGCCCATCACTCCAACGGCTTGTCCGCGACAGTCTTATCCAGCATGGCCTGCAGCGACTGGTCCCGCGCCGCTTTGGGCTCGCGCCCCAGCGCACGCACACGGTCGTAGAACGCTGGCCATTGCTGCCCACTCTGCCTAAACAACTCGGCAAACGCCGGGGTCCACTGGTCGTACAGGCCAAATGGCAGCAATCGCGCGTTGTTGATCGGTGCAGCCACCCAGGCATCGTAACGATGGTCTTTCGGCCAATGCGTATCACGCCATTGCGCGTAATGCGTGCGGAAGGCCTCGATCTCGGCCTGCTTACCCGTAGCCATGGCCGGTTCGTCGACGCCACTGGCATATAGCTTCTTCAACTGATCACGTAGATCCAGCACCAACTGGGTGAAACCGTCGTCCATCGCCTGTGACTGGCTGTCATCCGGCGGCAGACCGCGTGAAAGACGCCACTCGCGCAAACCCTGTGTCTGCACGAAAGTCGCGAAAGATTCGTTGAACGCCGTGTCGTCCTTCACATAGATCAGCTGGTGCGCCAACTCGTGGAAGATCGTGCTGGCCAGTTCGTCGTCATCCCAACGCAGCATGCTGGAAAGTATCGGATCGGCGAACCAGCCCAGGGTGGAGTACGCCGGCACGCCGCCGATATCGACATCGTCGCCTTGCGCGCGCAGCTTGGCGGCATCTGCCTGAGCCTTGGCTTCGTCGAACCAGCCTCGGTAAGCCACGCAACCTGCGATGGGGAAGCAATGCTGAATCGCTGCCACGGAGTAGCGCGGCGTAGCAAACACGTTCCACACCACATACGGCCGGTGCAGATTCACGTAGTAGGTATAACTGCGATTATCCGGTAGCCCCAGTTGCCGTGAGGCAAAGCGCCGGGCTTGCTGCGACAGACCCAGCCGCGTCGCCAGCTTAGGATCCGTGGCCGGATCGCTCACCACCTGGTTCACCGCACGTCGGTGCAGTAGCAACTGACTCTCGCCATGGGTGACATGCGCGTAGTAACGCAGATTCACGCAGGCGGACAGCAGAAGGCCCATCGCGATACATGCGATGAGCCTTGTCGAGATAAACCTTATGGAGTTGCGTTGGCGCAATGGATGCCGGGTGCGTGTCATGCAGCCATTCTGCCGCAAGCTCCTACTGCGATATCAGTGGCCCCGGTATCAATGACCCCAGGCATGCCCACCACTGCCGTGCCAGGCGTGACCGCCCCCCGAGGAGGACCCATGCCAACCGTTAGGGCGCCCGCCCCGGTAGTAGCCACCGCGATAGTAACGACCGCCGTACCATCCGCCGCCGACTACCAGACCCGGTGCCCAGCAACAACCGTAGCCGTAATAGCCGTAACCACCGTAGCCCCAGGGGGCGCCGTAGTAGTAGCCGTTGTAGTAACCACTGTTGTAGACCACGGCAGGGCCGCTGCCGTAATAAGCATCGCCCGCGTAGCCGTTGCTTTGCACATAGCCGTAACCCGGCTGGATATAACAACCGGACAACATGGCAGTGGCGGCCGCCAGGACCAGCCCTGCAAGCAGGCGTTTCATCATCGGACGTTTCATAACACTCTCTCCACTGAGGAGTACGGTTGCACGCTAGCCTTAACGCTGGAGTAGCCCCAGCGTGCACCGCACTACTGGCGGACATTTATCCGCCAGTCCGACATTTTCTCACATCGCGATCTCACATCACGAAAGATGAAAGCCGTTAGCCCTTGCCGTGCTTACCCTGTTCACCACGAGCATGCGCCAAGCTGTGCATCGATGCCGCTTCACCGCTCAGGCTGGAGTGCGGCGGCAGATGCGCTTCGGCATCGTGATGCGGCACTGGCTGTGTCGCGCCCGGCCAACTCGGCCCCTGCCGCTCACGTTCGTGCTTCGCATCCAGCAATGCCTGGATATGCGCTACGGCTTCTTCCGGACTGATCGTCGACTTCGAAGGCTGCGTGATCGTCGGCGCTTCAGTTCGAGCATCCGCCGATGTATGCATGGGACGGCGACTTGCGACCTTCTTTGGTGCGGTCACTTTCTTGGTGGCGGCTTTCTTGGCCACCACCTTCTTGGCTGGCGCCTTACGTGCGGCGACTTTCTTTACGCCAGGCTTACGAACTGCGGTCTTTTTCGTCGCCTTGCGTGCAACGACCTTCTTGGCGACTGACTTACGAGCGGTCGACTTCTTTGCCGAGGCTTTCTTTGCGGTGGCTTTCTTTGCCACAGATTTCCTGCTTGCAACCTTCTTAGGCGCAGCTTTCTTTACAGACGCTTTCTTTACAGGCGCTTTCTTCGATGCTGCCTTTCGCGCCACGACCTTTTTCACTGCAGCCTTTTTGGCTGTCGTCTTTTTTACCGCGGCTTTCTTAGCGACTGTCTTCTTCGCCACAGCCTTTTTGGCCTTGGCTTTTTTAACGACCGGCTTCTTAGCCGCACTCTTGCGTGGAGCTGCTTTTTTGGCCGCGGACTTCTTCGCGGCCGACTTGCGTGTCATTGCCATGCGTGCTTACTCCTGCGGTTGTAGGCGGCCCAGCATTAGCACCGCCTTGATGACTCAAAGATGAGCGTACTCCACGAATATGAGGCAGGGCCTGTGCATATCGTCAGGTGCAGGCCACGCAAAGATCGTGAACAGATTCTTAGAAACTCGGCTGCGACAGCGCATTGAGAAAATGCGGCAGCACTCGCGGATTCATCAACACTGTGAACACCACGCCGTACGCGGCACCCCACAGATGTGCGCTGTGATTGATGTTGCCACGCCCACTTCGATCCATGTAGATCGAATAACCCGTGTACAGCACGGCGTAGATGATCGCCGGCATCGGAATCACAAACACAATGATCCGCGACCACGGCGCCATCAGGATGTAGGCAAACAGCACCGCCGATACCGCGCCGGATGCACCCAGGCTGCGGTAATTCGGGTTGTTCCGGTTCTTCAGATAAGTGGGCAGGATCGAAACCAGCAGGCCACCCAGGTAGAACAGCACAAACCCGAACATGCCCAGCTGTGATTCATAGAACGGTGCCATCTGGCGACCGAAGAAGTACAGCGTGAGCATGTTGAACAACAAATGGGAGCCGTCGGCATGCACTACGCCATAGGTCAGCAACCGGTAGTACTCGCGTTGGCGCTCGATCGCGGGTGGCCACAGGATCAGGTCGTTCATCAATCGGCTGTTGTTGAACGCCATGAACGAGACGATGCAGGTGATGGCCAGGATGATGATGAGGCTGAGCGGCATATGACGATTCCGACAATAGTTTGGAATTGACGCATCTTGGCGTTCACACAACAACTTGTCGACCGCTAGAATGCGCGATCCCCGCGCGGCTCCGGCCGCCTGCCGAGCAGTATGAAACCGATCCGTTATCTGCACCTGGACGTATTTGCCGCCAGCTACGGTGGTGGCAACCACCTTGGCGTGGTTACCAACGCTACCGGCTGGAGCGAGGCGCAGATGCAGCGCTTCGCACGCTGGACTGACCTGGTCGAAACCACCTACCTGCTGCCACCGACTGACCCGAAGGCCAGCTACCGCGTGCGGATATTCACCCCGCACAAAGAGATACCGTTCGCCGGTCATCCCAGCATTGGCAGCGCGCATGCCGTGCTCGAATGTGGCTTGGCCGTGCCTCACGATGGTCTGCTGTGGCAGGAATGCGGTGCGGGCGTGCTACCTATCCGCGTGGAAGGTGAAGGCGCGCAGCGCACACTGCTGCTGCAATCCCCCGGCGAACGCGTACTGCAAACCGGCCAGGAGGCACACCCTCTGCTGCCAGCAGCGCTCAGTGGTATTGACCTTGGCCTACTTCCGCCGGCACTCGTCGATGGTGGCCGCCGTTGGTGGCTGGCCGAATGCGCCGACGAGGCAAGCCTGCGCGCATGGCAGCCTGATCACGGTGCCATCGGTGCATTGGCGAAAGCGAGCGACAGCATGGGCCTGTGTGCATTCGCACGCAGCACGCACCCGGATTACCAGCTTGTCGTGCGCGCCTTCCCTGCGGGCGTAGGCATTGTCGAAGACCCGGCCTCCGGCGCGGCGAACGGATTGATCGCCGCGTACATCGCCCAAGCCGAGCCACACGGCTCACTCGCCAATGGCTATGCCGTGAGCCAAGGCCGCGAGATGGGTCACGATGCGTGCCTTATCGCGCATATCGCGGGCGAAACGATCTGGATTGGTGGCCGCACGCACACCGTGATCGACGGCAACCTGCGCTGGAACGATATGTGAGCGCAGAAGCGCAAATCTGGGTTGATGCCGACGCATGCCCGGTGGCGATCAAGGAAATTTTGTTCCGCGCCGCCGAACGCGAACAGGTACACGTGACCTTGGTCGCCAATCAATATCTGCGCACACCGCCGTCTCGCTACATCCGCTCCGTACAAGTCCCTAGCGGCTTCGACGTCGCCGATAACGAAATCGTGCAGCGCGTCGCCGCCGGTGATTTGGTGGTGACGCAAGACATCCCGCTCGCCGCACTGGTGATCGAAAAAGGCGCCCTGGCTATCCATCCGCGCGGCGAGCTGTATACGCCCGAGACCATTGCGCAGCGTTTGTCGATGCGCAACTTTTTAGACGAACTACGCGGCAGCGGCGTCGACACCGGGGGACCGGCCGCATTCCACCCGCGCGACAAGCAGGCATTCGCCAACCAACTGGACCGTTGGCTGACGCAACATCGGCGAGCAAGTTAAGTCAGCAACCGCGCTCATCAAGGTGCGCACGTCGCGCGGCCACCTGCGATATCACCGACCAGTCCACATCCTCATCACCGGCCGCGAGCGCCTCAAGCAGGCTGTCGCGCACCACGCCAGCGAGCGGCAACGGTACCCGCGCAGCATCACCCGCCGCCAATGCCAATCCCACATCCTTGTAACCCAGCGGCAACGCGAAACCGGCCGGTTTAAAGCGCTGCTCGGCAATCAGCTTGGCATAGCCCTGAAGCGCCGGTGTAGCGAACAGAGTGCTGGTCATCACCTCGAGAAAATCCGCCGCGCTCACTCCGTGTGCGCGAGTCAAGGCACTGGCCTCTGCCATGCTTTCGATCGCCGCGGCCAGCATGAAGTTACCGGCAATCTTCACCACATTGGCATGCTCAGGTGCTTCGCCCATCGGCCATACCTTGCTACCCATCGCCATCAGCAAAGGGCGCACGCGATCGATCGCTGCCGATTTACCCGCGGCAAGAATGTTTAGCTTTGCCGCAGCAGCCATGTCCGGCCGACCAAACACGGGCGCAGCGACGTACTCCAGGCCGCGTCTCGTATGCTCCGCAGCCAACTCTTTGGTCAGCACGACCGAAATCGTGGTGTGATTTACGTGCACCGCCCCCGGAGTCATGGCATCGAGCAAACCGCTACCGAGGATCACATCGCGCACGGACTGATCGTTCGCCAGCATGCTATGCAGCACGTCGCCCTGCGCGGCTTGCTCGGGGCCCCGCGCAATCTTCGCGCCACTTGATACCAACGACTCGGCAGGTCCCACCGAACGATTCCACACCGTCAGCTCATATC
>JBARCX010000226.1:0-20093 GCA_049794535.1 Rhodanobacter sp. | reverse complement strand
GCTTCATCGTGCGCCTCGGCATAGGCATCTTCGAACACCTGCTGCAATCCGCTAGCAATAAGAAATTGGGCTTGCGGCAAATACGCCGCCACGTCAAAACCAGCGTTATTTGCCGCCTCGGCCAGTGCGGTGAAATCGACCGAGGCTGTGAGATCGTTGAGGCCCGGTAAATACAACGGATCGTTGTGCGAGCGATGGCGATAATGCGCCATCAATGTGCCATCGTTCCGCTCGGGGAGATAGAACTCACGACGTACGTAGCCGTAATCGATGAACAACATCACACCCGCACGGAGCGAACCGGCGATCGCCTGAATCCAGTACGGTAGTTGCGGCAAGATCTCCGAACGATAACTGTCGGCGAAATCGGCACCGAGATCGCGTTCGACATGGCGTACTGCACCTGACACCAATGCGTCGGCGGGGCGATCTACACGGATTAACTGAGCATTGCCATCCAGCGCCACATGTTCTTCGTACACCTCGCGATGGCGCATCACGAATCGCGTGGTGGGTAAGGCATCGATTACTTCGTTGGCAAACAGCACACCATGCCAGTCGTACTCGGGTGGACGATCCAGCCAGATGACGCGCGCATAGACATCTGCCGGCAACGTGGTTGCGAGACGTTCGCGCTGACGCTCGCGTAAATCGGCGCTTGGCTCAAGGATCAGATACTGCCGCGGCAGCATGCCGCTTACAGCAAACGCCTTCAATGCAGCCTCGGCAAACGAGCCACTGCCGCCACCAAGTTCGAGAAAATCGGCCTCATCACCAAGCAGCGCCAATACCGGCTTTACTGCGGTCACTACGCAGCGCGCAAACAACTCACCCAGTTCCGGTGCGGTAACGAAATCACCAGCCTCGCCGAACTTGGTCTTGCCCGCACTGTAGTAACCCAGCCCCGGCGTATATAGGCAGCGCTCCATGTATTGCGCGAATGACAACGACCCATGCGTTGCAATTTGCTCTCGCAATTGCAACAGCAAGTGATCGGAATGCGCGCGTTCGTCGGCGCTGGGTTCAGGGAGTCGGCTCTGCATACTTACATTCATCGATAGCTATGCGCGTAAGCATAGCCGATGGCTCGTTTGAGCTTTGCTATCTGGCCGCGATCATTCACCTCATCCTGCGGCCTCTCCCCGGGCGAGGAGAGGCCGCAGGCAGCACTCAGAAGTCCTTCTGAAGGCTCAGGTACAGCCCGCGACGCGGACCGTACTGCGGGGCACCCACACCTACACCGGTACCACTACGCAACTCGTACGTACGATCCAAGGCGTTGATCAACGCAAGCTGTGTATGCAGCTTGCCGAAGCCATCGAAGTTGAAGTCATGCGACACGTTGAGATTGAGCTGGAAGTAGTACGGCAGCGAGAGACCATTCGGTGTTAGACCGTTTTCGCGCAAACCGCTGCCGAAGATGTAATCGGCACCCACCTTGGTGCTCTCGGTGATGGCGTAGTTGACACCGCCCGACGAGGTCAGCTTCTGGTCGTGATCGAGATGGATGTAGTTATCTGCGATGTATGCCAACTCCACCGGATTGAAGTTGTACTGGCTGGTAATCACGTCCTTGCCCATCGCACGGTTATAGGCAAAGTTGAAGTAGGCCGTCAGCGGACCTTCGTCATAGCTGACGCTGAATTCGGTGCCGCGCACACGACCTTGCGCGTAGTTGAAGGTGGAATAGATCAGCGCAGTACCGAACTGGCCCTCATCCTGCAAACGATCCACCTTGCGGTAGTACGCGTCCAGACCGAAGGTCCAGGCCGAACCAACGTTCT
Organism: Rhodanobacter sp.; assembly: GCA_049794535.1. Taxonomy (GTDB): domain Bacteria; phylum Pseudomonadota; class Gammaproteobacteria; order Xanthomonadales; family Rhodanobacteraceae; genus JBARCX01. Next base: position 18,309 of record JBARCX010000226.1, on the reverse strand, counting down.
GTGAAACACCCACGTCGAAGTAATTGGAACGCTCGGCCAACGGAGTGTTGTTGCCGTAGTTCAATACCGCGTTGGTGGTATTGGCGAATAGATTGATGTCTTTGCTGGAAATCAGTTCGGTCTGCGGCGGCGTGAAGTAGCGCGAATAACCCGCATGCACCGTCGTACTGTCCGTGGCCTGCCAGACGACACCCACGCGCGGACTCAGCTGGCTCTCCGTGCGGAATGCTTCGTACTGATCGCCACGCAGTCCGTAGTTCACCGTCCAGTTGTCACTGATGTTCCATTCGTCCTGCACATAGGCTGCCCAGGTACGCGCTGTAATGTGATCGCCGGTGAAGATATTGAACGGAACGGTGCTGGCCTGGCTGCCATCCGGATTGGTCGGGAACACCAACGAGTTGGTGCTCGTGGTGGCTTGATCGAAAGCTCCATAGAGGCCGTAGCGCAGCGTGTGGCTACCACCCCACGGCATGGCGAAGTCGGCCTGCACGGTCGAAGCGCGATCGCTCTGATTGATCGCACCAGCGACGCCGTTGAACATCAAGTCGCCGACCACATCGGGCGAATACTGCAGGCCGCTGTAACGCTGACCCAGCGAGACCTGATAGTCGGTCTCACCGAATTTTCCCTGCAAGGCCAACACACCGAAGCGAGTCTGTTCGTCTTGCTGCTCGTTCAAATTCGCAGAGTTGAAGCTAACCGTATCCAAATAACCGTACTGCGGTGTTTGACTTGGGTTGTTCGGAATCTCAAAGCGATTGTTGGCGACGCCGAACATCAGGCTCAGGCGCGTATCGTTATTGATCAGATAGGTGACATCACCAAAAGCTTTGACCTGATTGGTGTGATCGTGAATCGGCGTACGACTGGCGGTCGGGTTCTCGATGCCGACATTGTTTTGCAGGTAGTTGGCGGTGAAGAAGTAACTCCAGTTACCGCTATCGCCCCAGAACGAGACATTGGGATTAAACGTGCCGAACGAACCGGCCGTAACACCCACGCTGCCACCATTGCCGAGGCTGCTACCGCTCTTCGTCGTGATATCCACCACCGCCGCAGTGCGCTCACCGTACTGTGCCGGCAACGCGCCATCGAGCAGCTTTACGCTCTGGATGGTGCGCGGATCCAGTGTCTGGCCGAAGCCGGAAATCGATTCGGGAATCAGCACACCATTGATGCGGTATTGCAGGTTGGCATGGTCGCCACGCACGTGCAGCTGGCCATAGGAATCCTGTACTACGCCGGGGGCCTGCAACAGCACCTGGTTCATCGGTGAGGAAGCACCTAGCGGCAGCGCCTGGATGGCCTTCTGATCGATGACGTACTGGCTGCTACCCGTATCCGGCGACAGCGCGTTGCGCGACTGATCCAGCGCCCCTGTCACATCAACCGCACTGAGCTGCTTGACCTTGGGCGCTACCCGATTGCGTGAAGCCGACGTGCTGCTGTCATCGGTAGCCGCAGGGGGCGAAGCCGTTGTGCTATCGCTACCAGCCTGAGGGGTGGTGTCGGCATGAACAGGTACTGCACTCAACGCAATAGCGAGACTCAGGGCAAGCAAAGAAGGTTTCATGCAGGGCTTCCGTGAAAAGCGGTCGAGGTGGGCGATTTCGATATGTTATAACATTGCCATTACATATACATCCGCGCCTGTACCGGAAGTCATGGGTCGTGCAGGTCACACGGAGCGGCATCCCAGACAAGGGGGATGCGGATGGCCAGACCCAAGCACACCCGGCCCCACAAGCCGCAATCACGCCAGATCGTTCGATCGTGCTTCACGCAAAGCGGGCTAGGATCCATGCTTCCGGCGGCGCACACCGCCATGGGAGAGCGGCATGGCCGAACCCAATAAGCCCCCATCCGACAAGCTCGAGCCCAGCAAGCCAGAGTCCAGCAAGCAATGGCCCGCTGTGATCGACTCAAGTGGCTCCAGCAGCCGAGTAACCCAGGCGATTCTCGATTTTGTCAGCCACATTCCGGCCAGCAAGGTCGGCAATAGCACTCACCCCGAGGTTGAAGCGCGTCGACTGGCCAGCCGAGCAGCCCAGCGGGCAGCACTCACTGCTGGCTCGCTGGCGTTGCCACCCGGACCACTGGGTTGGCTCACCGTATTGCCCGAATTGATTGCGATCTGGAAGATCCAGGCACAGATGGTGAGCGATATCGCGGCAGCCTATGGCAAGCACTCCGAACTGGGTCGCGAGCAAATGCTGTGGTGCCTGTTTCGCCACACCACGGCACAGGCATTCCGCGACCTCGTGGTACGCATGGGCGATCGCCTGCTATTCCGCCGCATGTCGTACAGCGTGGTGGAACGGATCGCCAAACAGATCGGCATGAAGATCACCCGTCGCGCCATCGGCGAGGGCGTGTCGCGCTGGCTGCCGATGATTGGCGCACTCGGCGTAGGTGCGTATGCCTACTACGACACCGGACAAGTCGCGGCTACCACCATCGCGATGATGAACGGTGAATTCGAGATGGCGGAAACAGGTGCCGAGGAGGTGGTTGCCATACCTCCACCACGCAAACCGTCTGCCATGCGACGTGTCATCGATAAGGCTACGACACGCAAGCGCGGCAAACCGCACGCGGATTGATTCTGCATGACTTGATCAAACCCCGCCTCATCAAGCCGAGCTTCGAGGTGACGCCCTAGTGACTTTGCGGCAAGCTGCTTCCACCTTGTCCATCGCGCAGGAACCACCGCATGAATCCACGCCACGAACGTCCGGTCGCACTCATCACGGGTGCCGGCAAGCGGGTTGGCGCGGTGATCGCGCGCACGCTACATGCCGCCGGCTACGACCTCGCCCTGCACTGTCGCCGCTCGGTGGCCGAAGCAGAAGCCTTGGCTGCCGAACTGGAACAACAGCGCAGCGCCAGCACGCTGGTATTGCAGGCCGAACTCGCCCGCCCTGACGCACCTTCGGCACTGATCGATACGTTACTCGCTCAGTTTGGTCGACTTGATGCATTGGTCAACAATGCATCGGCGTTTTATCCGACGCCACTCGGCACGGTAACCAGCGCCCAGTGGAATGAGCTGTTCGCATCCAATGCGCAGGCACCCTTCTTCCTCGCGCAAGCGGCAACACCCGCATTACGCGCGGCACATGGCGCCATCGTGAATTTGGTGGACATCTATGCCGAACGCCCGCTCGCCGATCACCCGGTCTATTGCATGGCCAAAGCCGCGCTGGCGGCGATGACGCGTTCGCTAGCACTGGACCTCGGCCCGGAAATTCGCGTCAACGGCGTGGCACCCGGTGCGGTGCTGTGGCCCAGTGATGGCAAGCCCTACGCCGATCAGCAAGCGATGCTGGCGCGCACGCCGCTGGAGCGTGCCGGCGCCCCGGAAGATGTCGCCGGCGCCGTACTGTGGTTGCTGCGCGATGCGCCGTTCGTCACTGGCCAGATCATTCGCGTGGACGGGGGCCGCACGCTGTCCGTGTGAGAACTCGCTCCTGCGATCGGCAGGAGCGAGCCACCCATTTTATTTCTTCGTACGGAACGCCGATTCCAGCAGCGCCTGATCAAAACCACCGCCGACCTGGCCTTCTTCCGCGTAACGGTAGAGGGCTGCTGCATAGACACCATGCAGTGAGGCCTGGATCAGGCTTAGCAAGGTAAGGCCGACAAGCACCAGTGCGCCCACAATCACGATGGCAGCCACCGACTGCAACGCAATAGCGCCACCGATCAACAACGCTGCAACGAGTAGGGCCAGGAACGTCATTAGACCGAAGGCCACGCCGAGACCCGCGTTGCCAATCAGGTTCTCGCCCCAGGTGCGCTTGAGCAGTTCGACGCTGTGCTTGACCGCATCGATGGGGCCCGTGTCCTGGCTAGCCAGAACGGGCACCACCAGAAAGGTAGCCACCGTCCAGGCTAGGCCGAAGAAACCAACCACCAGCCGGCCGATGAATCCCAGACGTTCTTGCAGCATGCGCAGCAACAAACCGACGGTTGCCGCGATCAGTGCATAACCAAGGATGCTGTCCCATCGCGATCTTGCCACCGCGATACCCGCGCTAAGACTGGTTGGCTCACCCCGTAGGCGCTGTAGCGCTGCGCCGGCCAGTGCCGTGTTGAAGAAAATGATGACGAAGTACTGCACCAAATAAAACGCAAACAGTACGACGTAATAGCCCAGCGACATCCGGCGATCGGTAAGCTCCCCAGCATGCCCGCCAGCCATCAAGGCCACACCCATAGGTATCAGGAAACTCGCCGCTACCGGCAGCGTGCATAACCCTGACAGCAACGGAAACATCAGCAGCGACTTGTCCGAGCGCAACACGCCCGCGCTCGCTTTCATCAAAGCCCAACTACGGGCGAACTTACCGGCCATGCATCCCCTCCTTCCATGTGGTTAAAGCGTGTTTCTAGCATTCGCTGCGGCATTGCGACAGCGCGGATGAATTAAGCGATGCCAGCTGTCGGTGTCTCAAGTGGTTCAACTATCAACGGCTCGCGGTCCCGCGGAAATCCATCCCACAACTCGGCCATCGTGCGCCCACTGAGTGGATGCCGCAGGTCCGGCGCGATATCGACTATCGGCTTCAGCACGAATGCGTGCTTCAACTCCTTGCGTGGAATCTGCAAGTGACCTGGCCCTTCAGTAACCAGGTCGCCGTAAAGCACGATATCCAAATCCAGGGTTCGGCTGGAATAGCGCGGCCCATCGCGGCGGCGGCCATGGCGATCTTCCAGCGCATGCAGCCAATCATTCAACGCTTCGGGCGAGAGATCGGTATCCAGCCCTACTGCCAGGTTGATGAAATCGGGCCCATCAAAACCCACTGCCTTGCTGCGATAGGCTGGCGACACATCGATCGCGCCGAAACGCTCACGCAATTCGACTAGCGATGCACGCAAATACCGATGTGGCTCGAGATTGGAGCCCAGGCTCAAATAGACCTTTGCCATGTTCAGTCTGGTCGTTTGCCGCGTTCAATACGCACACCGACGGCTTTTGCACCACGCACCGCGCCGGGCTTGGAGAGCTTCAACCGCACCCAGCTCACGCCGAACTCCTCGCGGATGATGGCCACACAACGCTCGGCCAGTGTCTCCACCAAGCCAAAGCTCGAAGCACCCACGTAGTCGATCAACCGCTTCGACACATCTTTGTAGTTGAGCGTGAGCGCGATGTCGTCGCTTGCGGCCGGCGCGGTGTTGTCGAACGCCATCTCGATGTCGAACGACAAGGTCTGGCGCACGCGCCGCTCCCAATCGTAAATGCCGATGACCGTGTCGACGCGCAGGTCTTCAATGAAAACGATGTCCATAAGAGCCGAAATGAGCAGTAGGTAGCGAGGACGTAATAATGGAGGATTGGCGCGACTTATGGGGCAGAGCCAACGCCATCCTTTTATTACGCTGCCGGTGGCAGTGTCTGGAGATCCCAGCGCGGATACACCTGCACGGTTTCGTCCTGGTGCTGGCCCGCGGCAAGACGAATCGCCCCGGCCAGCGCGATCATCGCTCCATTGTCTGTACAGAACTCGAGACGCGGGAAATAGGTGCGAAAACCATCTTTCGCCCCAGCTGCAGACAGCTCTGCACGTAAATGTCGGTTCGCGCCAACACCGCCAGCGATCACCAGCCGTTTCGCACCGCTCGCATCCAGTGCCCGCCGACACTTGATCACCATCGTGTCGACGATTGCCTCCTCGAAACCGCGGGCGACATCGGCACGCGTCTGCTCGCTTTGATCGGATTTCTGCCAAGCCAGCAAGACCTGGGTCTTGAGCCCGGAGAAGCTGAAATCCAACCCTGGCCGATCAGTCATCGGGCGGGAGAAACGGTACGCGCCCGCTCGGCCCTGCTGCGCCAACTTGGCCAACGCGGGGCCACCGGGATATGGCAACCCCATCAGCTTGGCGGTCTTGTCGAACGCCTCGCCGGCAGCGTCGTCCAGCGTGTCGCCAAGAATCTTGTATTGGCCGATCGCCTTCACCTCGACCAACATCGAGTGGCCGCCGGAAACCAGCAGCGCTACGAATGGCGGTGCGGGCGGGTCATCTTCCAGTAATGGGGCCAGCAGGTGGCCCTCCATATGGTGCACACCGATCGCCGGCACACCCAGCGCCCAGGCCATGGCCCGGCCCGCGGCGGCACCAACCAGCAGCGCGCCGACTAGCCCCGGCCCAGCGGTGTACGCTATGCCGCCTAGGTCCTTGGGGGTCAGCCCGGCCTCGGCCAGCGCCTCGCGCACCAGCGGCAATAGCTTGCGAACGTGATCGCGACTGGCCAGTTCAGGCACCACACCACCGTAATCGGCGTGCAATTTGATCTGGCTGTAAAGGGTATGGGCAAGCAGGCCGTGGCCCGGTGCATCGGGCTCCCAGCGCAGTAATGCCACGCCTGTTTCATCACAGGACGACTCGATGCCCAGTACGGGCTTTGAAAAATTTCTCATTTCCACGCTATACTTCACGGCTCGCCCGATTCCGCGGGCAAGTTTACCACCGGAGTTTTCATGCCCAGCGTAAAAGTTCGCGAGAACGAGCCGTTCGAGCTTGCCCTGCGCCGTTTCAAGCGCACCTGCGAAAAAGCCGGCGTGCTCGCCGAAACCCGCAAGCGCGAGTTCTACGAGAAGCCGACCCAGGAGCGTAAGCGTAAGCGCGCCGCCGCCGTGAAGCGTCACCTGCGCCGTCTGTCGCGCGACGTATCGCGTAAGACCCGCCTGTACTGAGGTCTGCCGTCCGCATTCGTGCGGACCCATTGGTTGCACGCCAACTGGCGTGTATTCCTAGGTTTGTCAGGTAGTTGGCGCGATTATCCGCCGCCGCTGCCCCATCGATCCTACACTGGTCGGTGTTGCCCCTAGGCAACGCCGACCTTTCGTGTTCCCGGAGAATCGCTATGACGCTCAAGCTTCAGCTTACCGATGACATGAAAACCGCCATGCGCGGCGGTGACAAACATCGCCTGGGCGTGATCCGGCTGATGTTGGCAGCTATCAAGCAGCGTGAAGTGGATGAGCGCATTGAGCTGGACAACGTCCAGACGCTGATCGTGCTCGAAAAGATGCTCAAGCAGCGTAAGGATTCGATCACCCAATACGCCGCCGCCAGCCGTGAAGATCTGGCTGACGTCGAACGCGCCGAAATGGTGGTGATCGAGGCTTACCTGCCGACCAAGCTCGACGAAGCAGAGATCGATGCGCTGATCAACGATGCTATCGCCGCCACCGGCGCCACCACCGGCCGCGATATGGGCAAGGTCGTTGCTGCGGTGAAGGAAAAGGCCGCCGGCCGTGCCGACATGGGCGTCGTCTCGGGCAAGATCAAGGCACGCCTGGCTGGCTGAGTCGGTTTCAGCGAAACCGCAACACCAGCGCCACCAGCAGCAGCGCAACCAATACCGCGACCACGACTGCCGCCGCCATGCGGCGGCGACGGCGCAAGCGCTGCCAGTTGGCCACGTCCAGGAAATAGCGCCCTTCGCCCGGACAGCGCAGCACCGCCCGTGCCATTAGCTGATACCAGGCCATGCCCGGCTGCAAGCCGAGCTGTTCGGCACGACAAGCTGTCGCCACCGTTGTTGCACCGGCTTGTTCGAACGCACGCACGATCGCGCGTTGCTTGTGGATCATCACTATCGTAATCAGCATGTCCGTCTGCCCATGTCAGTCCACTCTCACCTGCAAGCCACACAGGATGCGATGTGTGCGGATGACTGGCAACACGCCTCGTGCCAGATGGCGATGATCGCATCGTCATCGTCAGCCCATTCCGGCGCGTCGAGTACCCCTTGCGTCTAAACTAGGTCACTTATGCGCGGACGCATCCCCGACAGCTTCATTGACGAACTACTTGCCCGCGTCGACATTGTCGACGTGATCGAGCGGCGCGTGCCGTTGAAGAAGGCCGGGCGCGAGTGGACCGCATGCTGCCCGTTCCACAACGAGCGCTCACCGTCGTTCTTTGTGAGCCCGGCCAAACAGTTCTTCCACTGTTTTGGCTGTGGCGCGCATGGCAGTGCGGTGAAGTTCCTGATGGACTACGAGCGACTGGAGTTTCCAGACGCGGTAGAAGAACTGGCGCAATCGGTGGGCATGAAGGTGCCACGCGAAGGCGGCAACGATGCCGCCCCCCGCGAGGACAAAACCGACCTTTACGCGTTGCTCGATGCCGCCGCGCGCTGGTACGAGGGTGAGCTGCCCAAGAACGCCGATGCACAGGCCTACAGCCGCAAGCGTGGACTGGATGCGGAGACCATTGCACGCTTCCGCCTTGGCTGGGCACCGGCCGGCTATGACTGCGTGATCAAAGCGCTAGGCTCGAGCGATCGACGCATGCAGCTGCTCAACGAAGCGGGCATGGTAGCCAGCAACGAACGCGGCCATAAGTACGATCGTTTTCGCGAACGGTTGATGTTCCCGATTCTCGATCGCCGAGGCCGCGTGATCGCCTTCGGTGGCCGGGTGTTGTCGTCGGAGCAAAGTCCCAAGTACCTCAACTCGCCCGAAACACCGCTATTCCACAAAGGCCGCGAGCTATTCGCGCTGTGGCAGGTCAAGCAGGCCAACACGAATTTGCAGCGCATCGTGGTGGTCGAGGGCTACATGGATGTGATCGCACTGCACCAAGCCGGTCTGCCCATCGCGGTGGCCACACTGGGTACCGCGACCACGCCAGAGCACACCGAGGTGCTATTCCGCGCCGCACCGGATGTGGTGTTCTGCTTCGACGGCGATCGCGCCGGCCGCGCCGCCGCATGGAAGGCGTTGGAATCGGCGCTGCCGCGACTGCGTGATGGACGGCAGGCGTATTTCCTGTTCTTGCCTGACGGTGAAGACCCGGATTCCCTGGTACGCAAGGAAGGCAAGGAAGGTTTTGAAAAGCGCATCAAGGAAGCGATGCCACTCTCCGATTATTTCTTCGGCGAGCTATCGCACGACGTAGACATGAGCAGTATCGATGGCCGCGCGCGACTGGCCGAACGTGTCCGTCCATTGATCGCGAAATTGCCCGATGGTGCATTCCGCGACCTGATGGCACAAGAGCTCGAGAAGCGCAGCGGAGCACGCGCGCTATTACAGCCTGAGCCTGCCGCACACCGTTCCGTGCAACGCCCTACTGCCGTACAACGCTCGTTGGTGCGAAGTGCCATCGGACTACTCCTCGCGCAGCCAGGCGTCGCCGATCAGGTCGAGCGGCCTTATCGTTTCCTGCAGCTGGACAAACCCGGCGTGGAACTGCTGGCCGAATTGCTGGATATCGCCCGTTCGCGACCCGGCATCAATCCGGCGATGTTGGTCGAACACTTTGCCGAGCGGCCGGAATATCCGTCACTGCAGAAGCTCATGGCTGCCAGTGTGGTGGGTGAGCCGGAGAGTCAGCGCATGGAATTCATGGCAGCACTGGAGCGCATGACCCATCAGGCCTTGATCCAACGTCGCGACTTTCTGAGTGCGCGGCGCAGTGAACTCAATGATGCCGAGAAAGCAGAACTGCGAACGCTGCTACCGCTGCGTGAATGGAAGAGTACCGAGGCATGATTTCTATCCCCGGCAATTGCACAATGACGTGCGTAATCCTGGCTCGCAGCACCCTCGGCGGGGAACTCCACACGACAGGCATGGACGTCAATGGATTTGCTTGAACACCTAGTTACGATTTTCGCCGAGAACGGCTATCTCGCCGTGCTCATCGCTTTGCTGCTGTGCGGTGCTGGCGTGCCCATACCGGAAGACATCAGCCTGGTCGCTGGTGGTGTGATCGCAGGGCTGGGCTATGCCAATGTGCACGTCATGGCCGCGGTGGCGATGGTTGGCGTGTTGGCCGGCGACGCAGGCATGTTCCTGCTCGGCCATCATTACGGCGCCCGCATGCTGCAATGGCGACCGATTGCATGGCTGATGCCGCCAAAGCGCTACGCGAGTGTGCAGGAGAAATTCGAACGCTACGGCAATCGGCTGATGTTTTTCGCACGCTTCTTGCCGGGTATGCGCACGGCCGTCTATATCACGGCAGGCTCCACCCACCGAGTATCGTTCTTACGCTTTCTGCTGCTCGATGGCCTTGCTGCGCTGATTAGCGTGCCGCTCTGGGTGTACCTCGGCTACTTCGGTGCCAACAATCACGAATGGCTGGTGAAGTGGATCCGCCGCGGCCAAAGCAGCCTATGGGTGTTTGGTGGCTTGGTCGTACTCGTGCTGCTTGCCCTGTGGTGGCGCCATCGGAGGCGCCAGCAGGCCGCAGCGTCTCGCAGCACCGAACGATAAACACCGCTGCTCGGCCACACTCTGTCGCGGGCTAATGCCCTGTCGATGGCATCTGTGCTTTGAGATCAGCCGCCAAACTCCGCATGCTTTTCTGGCTCACTTGAATGAGCCCGCTGGTTGGCGTGTCGAGATCGGCGATCAAGCTCATCGCGATAGCAATCATCAGCACAGGTACCAGGGTGGGCAACGCAGAGCGCCGCCGCTGCCCATAGCCCACAACGATTGTGGTCAGGATCGACAGAATACCCAGCAGAAACCAGATATCGGCCGGGATGCGATTGTTCACGGCAGCAACACGCTTGCCATCGAGATCGATCATCTCGTTTAAGGACTGCGCATAGATTGAAGTGATAGGCGTCGGGCTCTGTTGGCTCACCGCCACAGCTCCAGCCCATAGTTCATTCTGGATCTGTTTGGCGTGCTGGGCGTTGGCTTCGCGCCCTGCATCATCGGTCGCGTTGCCAAACACCGCCAGGCGCGTGTCCACATAATCACGTAGCAATCCCGCCGCCTTGGTTCGTGTGGGTTCGGGCTGCATCATCGCGCGCAGTGAAACCGTACCAATGGCATTGGCCTCGTCGACAACCAGCTGCTTACGGTTATCGAACCGAGTCAGCGCCATCGATAGCGTGAAGCCGAGCAACAGACTGAGCAGTACCGCAATCTGATTGCGCGTCTCCTCGATCTGCTTTTCCCAATCCTGCTCGTTTTTGTCACGATCCCCGGCGCGCAGTCGGAAACCAACTTCATGCGACAGCAAAAGAACGATGCAAGCCACAACAAAGAGCAACATCGGACGCTCGAACAACTGCATATGTACCCCTCGGTGTCATACAGATGGATGGCTACCTGGCCCATGCCGCACTGTGTGGAAGCCCCTGGGAAGCGCAGCGCACTCTAGCCACTTCCATCGGCATAGCGCTTCTATGACTTGCGCCACCACAGCATGTAGCAGCGCAAGTCATCCGGTCAATGCATGGATGACGCTTGCGAGGTCGAGACGTCCTGCCGGTTCCACCAACCACCACCCAGTGCCTGGAAAAGCGCGACCGTGTCGGCGTAGCGATTCGCGCGTGCCTGCGCAAGCGCGATCTGTGCCTGCTGCCAGGTTTGCTGGGTACTGAGCATAGCCACCTCACTGATATCGCCCAACTCAAGTTGCTTTTGCGCAATCGCAAGACTGCGCGCCGCGGCTTGATCAGCCCGTTCGGCGGAAGCCAATGCCACCGCATCGGACTGTACCGCATGCAGCACGTCAGCAACGTTCTGCACCGCGTCGATCACTGTGCTCCGATACTGCGCCGCGCTTTGCCGGTAGGTGGCCTCGGCAGCGCGCTGTTTATGCTTCAGCGCGCCACCATCGAATATCGGCGCGGTAATGTTCGCACCGATATTCCAGAAGCCCGTACCCGTACCGAACAACGAACTGGCGTTGTCTGCGGCGCTGCCAATATTCGCCGTAATCTGCACGTTGGGCAGCCGATTGGCGATGGCGACACCCACCTGTGCACTGGCCGCGTGGAACTGCGCGTCGGCCATGCGCACGTCGGGACGTTGCTCGACCAATCGTGCCGGCAGCGTGAATGGCAACTCCGTCGGCAACTGCAGCGTATCCAGCGTAAAGCGGTCATCGATGGTGTCACTCGGCATGCGTCCGGTGAGTGCGGCAAGCATGTCGCGCTGCTGGGCCAGCTGCTTTTCGAGCGGCGGTAGCGTAGCTCGGCTCTGTTCAAGTGCCGCCTCTTGCGCGGCAACAGCAGTCTCTGGAGCATCGCCTAGGTTCTGCTGCCGTTGCAACGTCGCCATGGTCCGTTCCTGGGCATCGATAATGCTCCGGGTGGCATCGATCTGTGCGCGCAACGAAGCTTCCTGGATTGCTGCATTGACCAGATTACTGGTTATCGTGAGGTAGGTTGCCTCCAGTTGGAAACGCTGTGCACTCGCTTGCGCGACCAGCGACTCCACCTGTCGACGGTTAGCGCCCCAAAGATCGGGCGAGTACGACACGCTAACCTGTGCGGTTGTGAGGTTATACAGCGTGCTGTTCGATGCCACGCCACTGGATAACACCGTGCCGATTTTCGACCGCGTCGGGTCGACGCTGACACCGACGCTGGGGAAAAACGCGCCACGTTGTGCACGCACGTTTTCCCATGTCGCTTGCAGCGCTGCCTGTGCCGCTTCAGCATCGGCATTGTGCTTGAGCGCGTCATCGATCAACGCATTCAGCGGCTCGGAATGGAACAGTGTCCACCACTGCCCAGGAATATCCATCTCACGTACAAACTGCTGCGCGCTGCCACCCGGCCCCGACGCAGAAGCCGTGGTTTGCGGTGTTGCTGTGGGAGCGTAATCGTGTGCGGTGGGCGCAGCGGGCCGCTTGTAATCCGGGCCGACGGCACACGCGCTCAACACCAAGCCGATGCCAAGAGCAAGCAACGTGCGATGACCACGCCATGCCGTGATGTTATGGAATGCATACATGGTTAGATCTCCTCTGCCGACGGCGCGTGACCGCGATGCTTCTGGATAAAACGCTCCGTCGCGTAATAGAGGCCGGGCAGGATGAACAACGTAAGCATCGTAGCAATCGGCAAACCACCGACGACCACCGTTGCCAAGCCACGCTGCACATCGGTACCGATACCCGTGGCAAGTGCAGCCGGAAGCATGCCCACGCTGGCGACCGTCGCGGTCATCAGCACCGGGCGGAATCGCTCAGTCGCACCCGCAACCACCGCTTCGGCGAGCGACTGACCGTCTTTACGCACGCGGTTTATGTTCGACACCATGATGATGCCGTTTTGCACAGCGACACCAAACAAAGCGATGAAGCCGACGGCGGTGGCTATGTTCAACGTCTCACCACGCAAATGCAGCGATATCAGGCCGCCGACAGTTGCCAACGGCACTACTCCCAACACTAGTGCAGCCTGGTGCAGCTTGCCAAATTCGGCAAACAACAACACCGTCATGATCGCCAGCACCAAGCCCATCACCACGATAAGGCGCGCCTGTGCGCGTTGCTCATTCTGAAAATTGCCCGCCCACTCCAGGTGATAGTTCTGCTTGTCGTAATGAACCTTGGTGTCGATCTGCTGCTGAGCATCAGCAAGGTATTCCGACAGTGCACGATCACGGTTATCGATTCGTATCGTCAACTCACGATGACTCTGCTCATGTGAGATCGTGCTCTCTCCGGTTTTCACGCCGATATGCGCAACCAGCTTGAGCGGAACTTGCGCGCCACTCGAAGACGTCAGAGGCAATTCGCCGATCGCCTCGATGTTGTTGGCCACCGCATTTGATACGCGTGCAGTTACGTTGTACACACGATCACCCACATAGACCTGAGTGATCGGTGCGCCGCCAATAGCCGTTTGAATCAGGCTGCTGATATCGGCGATGTTGATGCCGTAGCGCGCTGCAGCGGCACGATCTGCTTCAATGGCCAACTGCGGAATCGGCGGCTCCTGGAAGATTGAGGCATCCGCGGTACCACGTACACCGTTGAGCACGTCAACGATCTCTCCGCCAATGCGGCGCAGCTCCTTGAAATCAGTACCGTAGATACGCAGTACTAGCGGGCTATGCGCGCCGCCGACCATATCATTTTCACCATCGACGATCGGCTGGCTGATGCCCACACTGATGCCGGGAATCTGTTGCATCCGCGCGTTGAATTTGCGCAGAAACTCCGCCTTGGTCTCACCGTTTGCCCACGTGCTATATGGTTTAAGGCCGACAGCAGATTCGACATGCGACGGCGTCCATGGATCGGTGCCGCTGTCATTGCGCCCAAGCTGGGTCACCACGTAAGAGACTTCTGGAAATTCGCGCACGGCATGACGCAGATCGGCGGTCATGGCACTGGCCTTGTCCAGTGATAGACCGGTGGGCATTTGCACCTGCAACCACAACGCGCCCTCATCAAGATCAGGGAGGAACTCACGCCCGATCGTCGCACCCAGCACCAGCACACCAAGAAACGCCACGCCTGCCGTCGTATAGACCAGCGGAAGCTGGTGCAGAAGGCGGCCAAGGCTGGAGCTATACGCTGCCTGTAGCTTCTCCAAGGGTTTGTTGTGGAACATCTTGCGCGGCTTACGCAGCGCGATATACGCAAGGCCCGGTGTCAAAGTGACCGTACACAACAAGGCCGCCAGCAAGGCATAGCCCACCGTGAAAGCCATCGGCCGGAACAGCTTGCCCTCGGCATGCTCGAAAGCGAACAGCGGCAAATAGGCCGTAACGATGATCATCGTTGCGAAGAAGATCGAGCGACCAACATGCTTGGTCACCGTCATCACATCGTCTTCGGTAAGCACTGCGTCGGGCTTCTCCTCACGCCGCCGCAGGATCGCCTCCATCACCACGATGGTGCCGTCGACGATCACACCGAAGTCGATCGCACCCAGCGAAAACAGATTCGCCGGCATCTTGGTGAACTGCATCAGGATGAATACGGTAACCAGCGACATCGGAATGGCCACCGCGGCCACCATCGCCGAACGCGGGCTACCGAGGAAAAGGATCAGCACGATGCAGACCAGGCCGACGCCTTCCATCACCGTGTGGAAGACTTTTTCCTTGGTTGCGTCGACCAGATTGTCGCGATCGATATACGGCACGATGCGTACATCTTGCGCGGCGAGCTGCTTGTTGAGTTCGTCGACCTTGGCGTGAATGCCTTCCAGCACGCGCGACGGATTCTCGTACTTGAGCAGATCAACAATGCCCTCGATCGTGTCGGGGTTGTTGTCCTTGCCGAGAATGCCCTGCCGCACTTGATGACCGTACTGCAGCTTGCCCAGATCGCGCACGAGCACCGGCACGCTATTATTCTGGGTCACCACGATGTCGCCCAGATCTTTCAGCGTATGCACCATGCCGATGCCACGCACGATGTACGACTGCTCACCGCGCGTAATGCGGCCGCCACCGGCGTTAGCGGTGTTCGCGGAAATTGCGCTCATCACCTGGCTGACGCTAACGCCATAGTGCAGCAACTGGGCGGGATCCAGCTCAAGCTGAAACTCCTTGGTAAAACCACCAAAGATGTCGACGTTGGCCACGCCAGGAATCTGTTCCAGCGCGGGAATGACCACCCAGGTTTGCAGCTCCGATAGCTGCATCAGGTTCTTGCTATTGGACTCAAGTGTGTAGCGATAGATTTCGCCGGCCGGGCCGGAAACGGGATCAAGGCCGGGCGTGATTCCGGGCGGCAGCGTCACCTGGCTGATCCGCTCCATGATGCGCTGACGCTCCCAATAATCTTCAGCGCCATCCTTGAACACCATGGTGATCAGCGACAAGCCGAAGGTGCTGCTCGAGCGCATGCTCACCAGCCCCGGCGTACCGGCAAGACCGCGCTCCAGTGGCGTGGTGATCTGCTGCTCGATCTCCTCGGCAGCCAGGCCCGGCACCTGGGTAGTGACCTGGGCCGTAACGTCACTCAACTCCGGATAGGCTTCGATCGCCAACTGCGTCCAGGAGTAATAGCCGAAGCACGCGACGAGAATCGTCACGACAAAAAACAACATGCGCTTCTGGAAACAGAAGTGGAAGATCGCGTTAATCATTGAGCAGAACTCCGCCCTTCACGATCACGCGGTCTCCTGCCTTCAAACCCTTCACAACTCGCGCACCCGCCGTCTCGTCGTAGCTAAGCTCGACCGTGCGGCGCTCGAATGTCCACGGTGATACTTCAACGAACACAGTGGTGTTATCGTTGTTCATCAGCAATGCCGACTCGGGTACGAACACCTGTGCCGGCTGCGGGATTTTGAAGCTCGCATTCGCGAACATGTTTGGCTTCAGCCGTCCATCGGTATTGGCGACAGCAACGCGCACCATGTCGCGCCGTGTATCAGGCTGCAGCACCGGGCTAACGAAACTCACCTCGCCATGAAAAACTTCATTCGGATATGCCGCCAACGTGGCGTCGACCGACTGCCCTTTGGCGACCAGCCCAACGTCGCTCTCTGACACATTGGCCGTGATCCAGACCGAGTCGAGATTGGCAATGGTCATCATGGCCGCAGTGGCATCGTTGACATACACGCCCGGCGACACCGACAACGCCGTCACGTAGCCGGTGGCCGGTGCCGTGATTTGCATCGTCCGCGCAGCCGCATGTGATTCCGAGGCACCGCCCACTGCCGTAAGGCGCGTCTGAGCGCGATTGAACTCGGCCAGCGCCTGGTTGTAGCCACTCTGCGCAGCCTGCAGATCTTTTACGGCGTTGCCACCGGCCTGTTGCACGCCATGTGCACGATCCAGGCTTTTCTTCGCTAGATCGAGTGCATCACGCGCTTTGTCGACATCGGCATAGGCTTGCGCAAAGTCACCTGAGTCGATAACTGCCAGCAGCTGACCACGCGTCACATGATCGCCAAGGCCGACTTTCAGCTCGACCACTTTACCGGTCAGTGGAGACAATACGTTCGCTGTATGCGCCGGATTGGCCTCGACCGTTGCCGGGAAAATCAGCGCGTGTGGTACATCGCGCATCTCAACCGCCTGAACTACCAGCTCGGAGCGCAACGGCGATTTCTCGGGCACTCGCAGCAGGCCGTGGTCGGCAACGACAGCAGGCACGTCCGGTGTTGCATCGCTAGCCCCATTCGAACAAGCAGCAACACTCAGCGCCAGCACGATGGCGACGGACAGGCTCGACACATTTTGATTCAGACGGAACAACATAGATTTTCCCTTCGGCATGGGATGCACACCTATTCTCTGCAGCCATGGTGACAACAGAGCAATGCAATGCGGTGAAGGGAGGTCGGCAGTTTTGATGAACTGCCAGGCACGTCCCGGACCGCGGTATAGCCGTCAACAGCTACCGCTTCCGGGCGAGGCTCCTCGATGGAGCACGCGCGACAGCGGTGTCAGTGCGGCAAGCGAATAGTGAGAGGTTCGGCTTGCGTATGACTGTCCAAGTTCAGGCTTTTCCTTCTGTAGTCTGTGCTGCGAGTGGCTCGCGAATGAGTCGATCCTGTAATAAACCCGCACGTTCCAGCGGCAGATAGGCCAGTGCCGCCAAATGGGAGTGAATGCGC
The DNA here is from genome assembly GCA_049794535.1 of Rhodanobacter sp. Taxonomy (GTDB): domain Bacteria; phylum Pseudomonadota; class Gammaproteobacteria; order Xanthomonadales; family Rhodanobacteraceae; genus JBARCX01. The sequence continues at coordinate 999 of JBARCX010000226.1, read as the reverse complement.
TTCAGGTCACGCAGGATGCGCAGGTAAACGTCGCCACCACCGCCATCGCGATGTTCGCGCAGCTCGCGGATATGTCGTTCGGAGGCATCGTTCTCCATCCGCCACAGCGTTTCCTTGCGTGCGATCAGCTGTTGCGCTGCGCGCAGATCGCCGCGCATGAATACCGTCAATCCGAGCCGCAGGCTTTCCATCACCTGGCCGTGCATGACGGCCAGATCCTGGATGTCATCGGCCGAGAAATCTTGTCCGCGCTGAGCTTTTTTAGCGGCGAATTCCATCAGGTTGTTCGCCGTGATGTCGCCGATGTGCTCGATGTTGATCACGAACGCATGGATTTCCTGACTGCGCTCACCGTCTTCTTCGTTCAGCGCCTCGCCGCCGAGGTCAGCGAGGTATTCGCGGATAGCGATGCCTAGCCGATCCAGCGAAGGATCCATACCACTGATCACTGCCGCACGAGCACGATCATCCTTGCCGAATACTGCGACCAATCCAGTCAGCATGCCCTCGACCATGTCAGCCATGCGCATCGACTCGCGGGTGGCATTTGCCAGCGCCACACCCGCGCTTTCCAGCGCAGATTCGTCGAGGTATTGCGCCAGGCCTGGATCAGCCGGGCGCGGGGGCTCCGGCAGCAAACGTACCAGCAGTTGCCCTAGTCGCTCCACGGGCAGAATGAAAATCAGCGCCAGCCCCAGATTAAATGCGGTATGGAAGTTCACCGCAACGCGCGCTGGTGAAGCACCTAGCGGCACCAACCACTGGGCGATCGGGTGCAGCAGTGGCAGACAGACCAGACAACCAAAGGCGCGCACCAACAAATTGCCGAGCGGCAAACGACGCGCTACCGGTGTATGTGCCTCAAGCAAGGCTGGCAGGGTGCCGCCCAGATTTGCACCAAGCACCAACGCCAGCGCTCCCGGTGCATCGACCACACCTGCCGTTGCCAACGAGACGATCAACAGCACCACAGCCACACTGGAGTGGCATGCCCAGGTC
>JBARCX010000225.1:0-4313 GCA_049794535.1 Rhodanobacter sp. | reverse complement strand
AAGTCATGACTGGGTAGAGTTCGACGGCACGCTCAGCATGCGCAAGCTTATGGATGGCTGGGCCAACGTGGACGACAACGTGCTCTATGTACCCGGCGGAACGTATCGCGGTGTCGGGCTTCGCTCATACGACCCTAAAACCGGGCAATGGGCGATTTGGTGGCTCGACAGTCGCGATCCTTTCGGCAACCTTGATCCGCCGGTCAAAGGCCACTTTGTAAACGGCGTGGGTACCTTCTACACCGACACCACGCTGAATGGAAAAACGATCCGCATGCGATTCATCTGGTCGCACATCACACCGACATCGGCGCGCTGGGAACAAGCGTATTCACCCGATGGCGGCCAGACGTGGGAAACGAATTGGGTTATGGAGTTCAAGCGAGTTTCATGAGTTTGTGGGTGTCGTCTGAGCTCTTAGTGCCAACCCTTTCAAGGTCTCTATACCGAGCCGGCAGCGCGTACTGCAGCTTCTGCTGTTGATCTGGCTTTCAAAAAAGTGCGCGCAGGACGCGCGCTGCTGTTGGGGCCCCCTTTGCGGCGGTGAGGTTTGGACGATAAGGCCCGTAGGGTGGCAGGCATGGATGCCTGCCACTTTTCGCCAGGGCAGGAAGCCCTGTCGAAAAGCCCGGCCGGACCTCACGGACTCGGAGGGCAGGATGCCCGGAGAGCGCTGCATCGGGGGTGCCCTTCTCTTTGGTTACTTTTCTCTTGGGCAAGCAAGAGAAAGTGACTCGGCCTCCGGCAGGAGGTCGAAAGCCCGCGGCAGGCGAACCCACTGGCGATAACGCGACAACCAGGCGACAGCTACACTGGATTCCGATCTGCGACGAAGCGCTTTACAACAGTGAAGCTAGTCAATGACGAGCATAAAAACTTTGGAAGAACTGGCTCTCTAACGAGCCATCGCGTGAGCGCGAAGGTCCGTCCGCTCAATATCTGAATACCCCATCAGAACCATGCGTTCTATCCACAGGTAAAACGCTCATTTATCGATATCTTTCTATATCGATGGTTCGCAAGTATTTATGTAGCTGACGCTCGGCGTCGATGCCACGACAGCATCAGGGGCTCCCCAATGTGTGCAGAACCCGTCTCTGAAGCAGGCGGCTTGCGCATGTATGCACCCTGATGACTGCTGCTATTGAGATCGCAGATCTCCATAGCGCACACGGATGAACGTGGCCACACCCTCACCCGCTACTGCGCCGTACTTGAGAGCCTACATTTTGAAGAAAAACGCCGCGTTATCGCCTCGTATCCTCGCGCTTGCCCTCAGCACCGCATGGGCCCTTTCCAGCACACCGTCCTTCGCACAATCCACCACTGGCAGCATTTTTGGACAAGCACCGGTTGTCGGCAGTGAAACCATCCAGATCAAGAGTTCGACCGGCATCACCCGCGTAGTCTCCGTGGATAGTCGTGGGCACTACGTAGCAACGCAGCTGCCGCTTGGCACCTATACGGTGTCGCTGTTGCGCGATGGAAACGTTATCGATTCGCGCAACGATGTCAGCCTGCGTGTGGGTTCAGGCACGGAAGTTTCCTTTGAAGCGGCACCCGCCTCTGCTCAAAATCTAGGCGCAGTGAAAGTCACCGCCAACACCCCGCCGCCTATCGATGTGACCAGCGTCGATTCCCGCACCGTGATCACATCTGCCGAACTGGCACGCATCCCCTTGGCACGCTCGGCAGAAGCCATCGCTCAGCTGGCTCCGGGTGTCGTGAACAACAGCGGCGGCTACACCGGTCCCACGGGGCAATCGTTGGTCAGCTTCGGTGGTTCCGCAGCCAGCGAGAACGCGTATTACATCAACGGTTTCAACACTACTGATCCATTACGCGGCCTGGGCGGCATCACCCTGCCCTACGGCGCTATCGACCAACAGGAAATCTACACCGGCGGCTATAGCGCGCAGTACGGCCGCTCGGATGGCGGCGTCATCAACATGGTCGGCAAGCGTGGTACCGACGAGTGGCATTTCGGTGCGCAGGTGTTGTGGGAGCCCGAATCGGCGCGTGCGGACGGCACCAATACCTACTACACCAACGGCCTGCCTACGTCGCCGATCGCCGGCAATCTGTATGACCCCAACAGCAGGAACCGGCAATGGACGAAAACGTATGACGCCTATGTCGGTGGCCCGCTGATCAAGGACAAACTGTTCTTGTTTCTTGCCGCCGAGGCATCGACGCAGGACAGCACCACCGTCAACAACGTATCCAGCGCGCAGCCTTATGAGCGCAGTACGGACACGCTACCCAAGTGGTACGGCAAACTGGATTGGAACATCACCGACAGCAATATCCTGGAGCTGACCGGCGCATCGAACAAAGAAGAAACAGCGGGCACCATCTATAGCTACAACTACAACACGTTGAAGCAGGGCAGCTTCATCAACTACGCCGATAGCACCAAGACCGGTGGCGACCTGTACAGCGCCAAGTTCACCAGCTACATCACCGATGATCTGACGCTTACCGCAACCTACGGCAAGATGAAGACGATGAACTACGACGCGCCGGGCGGCTATAACGGCGGCCTGACGTATCTCACCGATATCCAGAATCAAAACCCTGCACTGAACGGTGGCTCGTCCATCAGCAACAGCCAGGTGACGCAGTCGCTGTACAACCCCAATCGCCACAACGACACTGACAACCTGCGTGTCGACCTCTCCTATCAGCTAGGCCAGCACACCATTTCGGTGGGCATCGATAATCAGAACGCGCGTGCGATCGATCAGGGTGCCCAGACATCCGGCCCGGGTTACTACTGGGACTATGAGTACACCACCACTCCGAATGTCGCGTTGATTCCCAATCTTGGTGTGGGCGCTCCCGCGAATTATCCGAACGGTGCAGCGGGTTACTACGCCATCCAGTACATCAACAGTTCGGTTGCCAGCGTGCGTTCGGCACAGCGTGCGCAATACATCGAGGACAAATGGCAGGTCACCGACCGCTGGCTGCTCTCGCTAGGCCTGCGCAATGATCAGTTCACTGACTACAACGCTGATGCCCAACCTTACATTCGCCAGACCAAGCCGCAATGGGCCCCACGCCTTGGCTTCAGTTGGGATGTAAATGGCGATGCCAGCTTCAAGGTGTATGGCAACGCCGGCCGCTATTACCTGGGGCTACCGCTCAACCCGGCCTTGAATGCCGCGGGTGCCTACGTGTCCACCCAGCAGTACTTCACCTACAGCGGCATAGGCGCGGATGGCACACCCACTGGACTGACGCCGTTCTCAAACGCAGTCTCGCCCAACAACACCTACGGCGTGTTGCCTGATCCAAAGACCGTTACAGCACAGAACATGAAGTCCGAATACCAGGATGAATTTATTCTGGGCTTCACCAAGGCGGTCGATAACCAATGGATTTACGGTGCCAAGCTGACCCAGCGCATTCTGCGCAACGACATCGACGATTACTGCGATGTAGCAGCTATCGAGAGCAAGGCCGCATCGCTGGGCTATGACGTTACCTCCACTAACAGCTGCTATCTGATTAACCCAGGGCGGGCCAATACCTTCCTCATCGCTGACACTAGTGGGGCCTACCACGACGTAACGCTCACGAATGCCGACTTTGGATTTCCGCAAATGAAGCGGCGGTACTATGGCTTGGAAGCCTTCCTCGAGCATCCGTTCGACGGCACGTGGTACGGCAAGATCGACTATGTGTTCTCGCGCAGCTACGGCGATACCGAAGGGCAGTTGCGTTCGGATATCCGCCAAACGGCGGCCTCAACCAGTATCGACTGGGACTTTCCTGAGCTGATGGTCAACAGCAATGGTGCGCAGAGTAACGACCACACCCATCAGATCAAATTGTTCGGCTACTACCAGGTCGCACCGGAATGGCTGATCTCCGGCAACATCCAATTAGTCTCCGGCAATCCACGTAACTGCCTGGGCTACTACGGGCCGCAGCAAACCGATCCCGATGGCTATGGCAGCTACTACCACTGGTGCGGCGGTCAACCATCACCGCCCGGCACGTACCGGCTGCCGTGGAACAAGCAGGTGGATCTCGGCGTCACCTATCAACCGAAGATCGGCGTGGGCAACCTCGCGTTCTCACTCAATGTATTCAACGTGTTCAACTCGCAAACCATTCTGAATGCGTATCCGTACTATCAGATATCGCCGGGCACGCCTGATCCACTCTACGGTTCGGCTGTGGTTCGCCAGCAGCCGCGTTACGTACGTTTGAGTGCGACATACGATTATTGACGCTAGCTTCCTGCCCCCACGGGGAGGTACGAGTCGTAGGTTGGGTATCCCCCGGACGTGATCCGGGGGATA
>JBARCX010000224.1:0-10364 GCA_049794535.1 Rhodanobacter sp. | reverse complement strand
CTTCACCACTTTCTTCGCGGCGGCGGCCTTCTTCACGCCGCCCTTCTTGGCAACCGTCTTCACCGCTTTCTTGGCGGCGCCTTTCTTGACGACAGCTTTCTTCACTGCTGCCTTCTTGGCGACCTTCTTCACCGCTTTCTTGACGGTGGCGGCTTTCTTGGCAACTTTCTTGACTGCCTTCTTCACGGCCGTTTTCACAGCCTTCTTGGCAGCGGCTTTCTTGGCCGGTGCTTTCTTGGCAACCTTCTTTGCAGCCTTAACTTTCTTGGCGGGCTTCGCAGCAGCCGCCGGCTTCTCAGCCTCTACGACGACCGGAGCCTCAACCTTCTTCGCGACTTTCTTTGCCGCGGGTTTGCGCTTAGCCGGTGCTTTTTTGACAACAACAGGAGCCGACTCAACAGCAACCGGTGCAGCGACCGGCGCCTCGGGTGCGGCCGGCGTGAAGCTGTCGTTCACTTCAACTTCGGTATCGATAGACATGCAGGTGTTCCCCTCAGGCGGTTATTTGTACTTGCTGTAAGCGTAGATCAAAACTTGCCGTAATACCCTTCCTTCAAAGCATCGAAGAGGTTGGCGGCGGTATGCATTTCGCCGTCGTACTCCACTTCTTCATTGCCTCGAAGTTCGATAACGCTACCGTCTTCCAGTTCGAAGCGGTAGAGGGTACTTGCAAGGTCGGCTTCCTTCACGAGTACACCCTGGAATGCAGCAGGGTTAAAGCGGAAGGTAGTACAGCCTTTCAATCCTTGCTTGTAGGCATAGAAGTAGATGTCTTTGAAATCTTCATAAGGATAGTCGGTAGGCACGTTCGCCGTCTTGGAAATCGACGAATCGATCCACTTTTGCGACGCGGCCTGGATGTCGACGTGCTCCTTCGGACTGATGTCGTCCGCCGATACGAAGTACTCCGGCAGCTTGGCCGAGGCCTCTTCGGAGAACGGCATAGCGCTCGCATTGATGAGCGCGCGATAGGCGAGCAGCTCGTAGCTGTACACCTCCACCTTCTCTTTCGACTTCTTGCCTTCGCGGATCACGTTGCGCGAATAGTGGTGCGCAAAGCTCGGCTCGATGCCGTTACTGGCGTTGTTGGCGAGCGACAGCGAGATGGTGCCGGTAGGCGCGATGGAGCTGTGATGGGTGAAGCGCGCGCCGGTTTCGGCGAGCTGTTCCACCAGGTTCGGCGCCACTTCGGCCACGCGCTGCATGTAGCGGCTGTACTTGGCGTGCAGCACACGGCCGGGGATGCTGTCGCCGACTTTGTAGCCGTCGGTGACCATTTCCGGACGCTTGCGCAGCATGTCGCCGGTGACGGTGAAGTCTTGCGTGAGGATCGGCGCGGGGCCTTTTTCCTTGGCGAGATCAAGCGCCATCTCCCAACCGGCGACGGCCATTTCACGCGAGACGTCTTCGGTGAAGGTCACCGCATCGGCGGTGCCGTAGCGCATCTTGAGCATGGTGAGCGTGGAGCCGAGACCGAGGAAGCCCATGCCGTGACGGCGCTTGCTGATGATCTCGTGGCGCTGCTGCTCCAGCGGCAGGCCGTTGATCTCGACCACGTTGTCGAGCATGCGGGTGAAGATCTTCACCACCTCGCGGTACTCGTCCCAATCGAAACGCGCCTTGGGGCCGAATGGATCACGCACGAAGGTGGTGAGGTTGATCGAGCCGAGCAGGCAGGAGCCGTAGGGCGGAAGCGGTTGTTCGCCGCACTGCCCCGTCACCAGACCATTGAAGATCACGGCGTTGTGGTCGGGCTGAGTCGTGTCAAACACGGCTTGCTCGCCGACGAATTCGATGCTGGCGATGCGTGAGGTGAAGCGCTGGGTCTTGAGGAGGGCCTTGCCTTCACGCCAATCCAGGTAGCGCTGAGTCTTGTTCGGCAATAGAAAACCGATCTGACGCATGAAATGCTCGCGCGACTCACCGTTGATGATCAGCTCGTAATCAGCGGCGCAAGCATAACTGCGCTTTCCGCCGTGGCCATCGGGCAGCTTGCGCATGCCTGCCGCGCGGCGTTTCTTCACGCTGCAGAACACGCCGAAGTTGGCCAGCAGCATTTGCACGTCCCTGAGCAGATCGGCCTGACTCGAGGCGAGTCGAACCGAACAACTCAGACTGCGGCCAGACACATTGACCGTGCCATCGCACTGGAACAAGGCGCGCAGGTAAGCCTTGACGCAGTCCTCGCTGCCACGCCAGATCACTTCGGGCACGCGCAGCTTGGTAGCGGCAGTAAACCCGTAATGCTCGAGGAGGCGCGCCAGCAGCACCGATCGAATGAACACTTGGTTTCGATCCGGAACCGCCACTGGTGCTACGCAATATTGACGCACGCCGCCCTGCGCAGTGTGGGCAATCATGCCGTTAATCACGGTCGCGACGCGATCAGCCAGCGCACGTTCTTCGCCCCACAGGGTGACGATGGCCGCCTGCTGATCCTTGCCACGATTGGTGAAGTGACCGTCCCCGGCGATCAGGCCAAGCAACAGACCAAGATCCTCGCTGCCTTGATTGCCGAACTGTCCCTTGCCGGACTGCACCAGCAGGCGGTCGCCAATCTGCAATTCGCGCAATTTGATCTTGCCGCGCTCGGTGTAGAAATCGTGCCAGCCGGTGGCTTTGATCTCGTAACCGTCCTCGGTGGTGACGCGGTAGACCGGCGCCTTCGACGAGGTCATGAAAGCAGGCTTGGCCGGGCGCGCTTCAACGCCACGCCCATCAAGCTCCAGCGAACGACGATCGACCGACACTTCCAGCGGCGCACTTGCGGCATACAGTTCGCCGATCGCCACCATGCCGTACTGAGTTGCTAGTCGCGTATCGGCAGTGACGCACGGGTTGGTCGCGCGGATGTGCTCGCACCACCAGTTGTTATTCATCTCGTTGACCTTGTCGATCAGGATGAACCCTGGCTCGGCGTAGTCATACGTGGACACCATGATCATGTCCCACAGGTGGCGCGCGCGGATGTGGCCGTAGATCTTGCAGGCGACCAGGCCGTCTTCGCGTTCCACGTAGTGCTCGTGGGTGGGCCATTCGCGCCACACCACTTTCTCGGCGTCGGCGAGATCGACCTCGTCCTTTTCCTTGACGTGCACCGGGAACACCAGCGGCCAATCCTGATCGTGCTCCACCGCGTCCATAAAGCCATCGGTGATCAGCAGGGAGAGGTTGAACTGGCGCAGGCGACCGTCTTCGCGCTTGGCGCGGATGAATTCCTTCACGTCGGGATGGCTGACGTCGAACGTGCCCATCTGTGCGCCTCGACGACCACCGGCCGAGGACACGGTGAAACACATCTTGTCGTAGATATCCATGAAGGACAGCGGGCCACTGGTGTACGCACCGGCGCCCGACACATACGCACCGCGCGGACGCAGCGTGGAAAATTCGTAGCCGATGCCGCAGCCGGCTTTCAGCGTGAGGCCTGCCTCGTGCACCTTCTCCAGGATGTTGTCCATGGAGTCGCGGATGGTGCCCGACACGGTGCAGTTGATCGTGGAGGTGGCGGGCTTGTGTGCCAGCGCGCCGGCGTTGGAGGTGATGCGACCGGCGGGAATCGCACCGCGACGCAGCGCCCACAGGAAACGCTCGTTCCAGTGTTCGCGTAATTCAGGTGTGATTTCTACTTCGGACAGGGCGCTCGCAACACGCTGCCAGGTGCCGTCGACACTGTCGTCGACCGGCTCACCGGACTTGGTACGCAGGCGGTACTTCTTGTCCCAGATGTCCTGTGATGCCGGCTGCAGAGGAATATCCACAGCATCACGATTCGCGGCTGGCGCACGCACGATATTCATCGACTTCCCGACCTCCCGGGCGGTCTCGCGCCCCACTGGATCATTGCAGCGCACCTCAGAATCACCTGCCATGTTTGGCAACTGCATCTGGGCTCCCCGTCCTCACAAACACACAAGATGTTGTGGTTGCTGGTAAGGAGGCAAGGTAATCCCGCGACCCGTGGATGTAAAGTACCTAGGCGTATGTTTTGGATGGTTTGATGAGTCTTCGCATACATCGGATTTGCTGGCCGTGAATTCCACGCGGCGATGACTTTTACAGTTGTGCCGACAGAGATGACTTACGGAACCGCTGGCCGTCTACGTGAGTCGAACGATGAGTCGTGTCACGCACTTTCGTATCAGCGCTGCCGTAAACGCGCTACTGCATAACGCACCGCAGTCACCGTCACATCGCACGCAGGGAGGATTCCATGCCGCATCATCATTTTCGTTCCGCGCATCGCTGGTTTGCTGTCGTCTTCGTCGCACTGCTCGGCAGCGCACTGCCCGGGTTGAGTCACGCAGGTTTGCCGCCGGTGGTGGATGGTCAACCGCTACCGTCGCTGGCGCCGATGCTAACGAAGGTGACGCCGGCGGTGGTGAACATCTCCACCAAGACGCGTGTGCAGGTATCCAATCCGTTTTTCAACGACCCGATGCTTCGCCAGTTCTTTGGCTTGAACGGCGCGCCACGCGAACAGGTGGAGCAAAGCCTGGGCTCGGGCGTGATCGTGGATGCCGCCAAAGGGTATGTGCTGACCAACAATCACGTCGTTGCAGGTGCCGACGACATCACGGTGACGTTGCAGGATGGACGCAACTTCAAGGGCAAGTTGATCGGCACGGATCCCGATACCGATGTGGCCGTAGTGCAGATCCAGGCGAGCAACTTGCAAGCGCTACCGATGGCCGACTCGGCTCAGCTACGTGTGGGTGATTTCGTGGTGGCGGTGGGTGACCCGTTCGGGCTTGGCCAAACGGTGACGTCGGGCATCGTGTCGGCGCTGGGTCGCTCGGGCTTGGGGCGTACGTCGTCGGGCACGGCGGGTTATCAGAATTTCATCCAGACCGATGCATCGATCAACCCGGGCAATTCGGGTGGTCCGCTGGTGAATCTGCGCGGTGAGTTGGTGGGTATCAACTCGATGATCTTTTCGCCTTCCGGTGCCAGCGCCGGTATTGGCTTTGCGATTCCCTCCAACCTCATCAACGAGGTGATGCCGCAGCTGATCGCCCACGGCAAAGTGAGTCGCGGCAGTCTTGGTGTGCAGACACAGGACATCACGCCACGCATCGCTCAAGTACTTGGCTTGAAGGATACGAACGGTGCGGTTGTGACGCGCGTAACGCGCAACTCGGTCGCCGACAGTGCGGGCATGCAGGTCGGCGACGTCATCACCGCCATCAACGGCAAATCACTGCAAGGCGCGCAGGATCTGCGCAATGCTGAAGGCTTATTGCCCGTCGGCAGCACGGTGCAGTTGACGGTAAAGCGCGGCGGCAGCAGTCGTCAGGTCAGCGCCACGCTGTCACCGGAAAAACTTGCCACGGTCGATGGCAATACCCTCGACCCGCGCCTTGCTGGCGTGGCCTTCAGCGAACTGAACGAGAGTCAGCGCAGCCAGAGCGTAGCGGGTGTCGCGGTGACCTCGGTGCAGCCGGGCAGCCGCGCGGCGCAAGCGGGGCTGGCTCCCGGCGATATCGTGGTGGGCATTGGCAACTATCGCGTTACCAGTGTCCGCGACCTGCAAGGCCTGACGGGCGTACGCCCGCGCCAACTCGTGCTGGTAGTGGCTGGCGGCGATGGGTTGAGCTACGTGCCTATTCAGTGAGCGCCGGTGAGTGCCGGTGAGTGCCCGTCCTCATACGTCGGCGTGCGGAACTGCACATCCCGCACGCCTTTCTTAACGCAAACTCATGACTGTGCTTGATGTTTTGTCCGCAGACCGCTGAAATACCGACATTCGATCACTGCATGTACGCCCCAACGGCGGCACGCTTGCACCACACCACACACGCACTCTGGGGTTCCCCGCCATTATGTATGTCCGCCGTCTTGCCTATCTGCTGTCCGCTGCCTTGATCGGCAGCTGCCTCATCCTCCCTGCGTTCGGCAAAACCCCGACGACCAAAGCCGTCGCCGGCCCCACGCTGATTTGGCGCGGTGACGTGACCACGGCGCACGGTGTAGTCACCGACATGGCCAAGGCCTGGGAAAGCGCCGGTCATGGAAAGATCGAGCTGCAGCCGTTCAACACGGCATCGGGCATTGACGCAGTAGCCACCGGTACGGCGGATCTGGCCGGTAGTGCACGCGGTAGCGATGGCAGTGCTCAGAACACCCGCCTCACGTTCACCCCGGTGGCATGGGATGGCCTGGTGATGGTGACCCAGGCATCGAACCCGATCAGCAACCTGACGCTGAAGCAGCTGCACGACATCTACTACGGCAAGATCACCAACTGGAAGGATGTCGGCGGGCGCGATGCACCGATCGATCTGTATGCCGTGGCCAGCCCGGGTGATGGCGTGGAATACAGCCTGCGCTCGCTGCTGTTCGGGCGTGGCAACCAGCCGGTTGCTGCTCCGCGTCTCTACCTCAACACCAATCAGCTTGGCGCTGGCGTTGCACTGAACCCCAACGGCCTGGGCGTGACTACGTTGGCGGAGATCGCCGGTAACCGCACCAGCCTCAAGACGATTCCGATTAATGGGGTTGCGCCGACGGCGGCGAATCTGGCTAACGGCAGCTACGTGCTGTACACGCCGATCTATCTGATCACCAACCCCACCAGCCCGAAGGTGGCCGAAGCACAGGCCTTCATCGACTTCGTGGATTCGGATGCAGGTAAGGCCGCGCTACGCAGGCATGGAATTTTGCCGTATCAGGATGGCCTGGTACTGGCTTCGATGGATGGCTCGCGTCGCACCAAGATCCTTGCCGAAACAGGCGCACACGCCAGCGGACCGCTGCCGACGATCACCACACCTTCGGCCACACGCGTTGCTGAAGCCGCCGCTCCTGCGGCTGCACTGGCCTCACGCAGCACCGCCGTTGCGGCTGCGACCAAGACGGATCTCTCCGGCGTCACGAGTGGTGTGGTTGCCGCTCCTGAGCCGAGCAGCCTCAAGGGCGTGACTGGCGACGCCATCACGGTGGCTGGCGTAAGCAGCCGCGGTGCCGATTTCGCCAAGGTCACCTCGGATGTAGTGGTTACGCATAACCGCGTGATCGCCAGCAAGAAAGCCGAGCGCGTCGTACAGGCAACGCCTGTCGCAACGGCCGCGCCTGTTGCGAACAAGGTCGTCGCAAAGAAAGCTGTCGCAGTGAAAGAAGCGAAGGCATCCAAGTCAGCGATCACCTACCGAGTGGCTGCTGGCGAAACGCTGTACTCGATCGCTCGTAAGCATTCGGTGGACGTGGCGCAGGTGCGCGCCTGGAACCACCTGAAAGACGACACCGTGCGCCCGGGCCAAGTGTTGCGCGTCAGCGCGCGCTAAGCGTGCGCATCCTCGCACTCACGCTCGACCTGGACGACACACTGTGGCCCGTGTTGCCTGCGCTGGAGCGTGCTGATCGCGAACTGGACGCTTATCTTCGCGAGCATTACCCCGACGTAGCGCGTGCCTGGCCGATTCCCGCCATGCGCGCGCTGCGGGCACGGGTCGCCGCCGAGCGAACCGACCTGGCGCATGACTTCACTGCGCAGCGTCACATCACCATGCAGCAGGCATTCGCTGCTTGCGGTATCGACGAAGCTCCGCTAGATGCGTTGTGGGAGGTCTACTTCAGCGCACGCAACAGCGTGGAGCTATATCCGGACAGCCTGCCCGCGCTTGAGCGCATCGGCGTGCTCAGGCCGCTGGTCAGTCTCACCAACGGCAATGCCGACCTCGATCGGATCGGCCTGAGCGCACACTTCGACCATCACATCTGTGCCCGCGACACCGGCATGCTCAAGCCTGACCCGCGCATCTTCCATGCGGCCGCCGAACGACTCGGCCTGGATCCTGCGCAGATACTGCACGTTGGCGACGATCCGGAGTTGGATGTGGTCGGCGCTCGCGAGGCTGGTTTGCGCACGGCATGGATCAACCGCGCCGGACATCCCTGGCCTGGCGTGCTGGGACGTCCACCGGACTTGGATCTGCGCGACCTGACAGCGCTTGCCGATTGGCTGGATCTGCATACCACGCAGATCCAGCACGCGTAGGCGCCTATGCAAAACATGCATCACAGTCATTCATCATCGAACAACGACGTGTCATGACACGTCGCGAGGAGTCCGCATGTCTGCCCTGATTGAACGTTCCGCCGCGCCTCGCAACCGCGTTGCGATTGAAGCCACCGATGCCAAACACCTTGCTGCAACACGCAAGCGCTTAACGGCTGCGCAGCGCCGCTGGCTGGACGAAACCCGCTTTGACGGCATGCCTGGCAGTGTTGCGCTACTCGCCGACGCCAACGGCAAGCTGGCGCGTGTACTGGTGGGTGTGGACGCCAGCGATTCGCTCGCTGCCTTGTCCGCGCTGCCGCAAACGTTGCCCGAAGGCACGTATCAACTCGCCGATGAAGGCGTTGCGTTGAACCCGCAGCAAGCCGCGCTGGGCTGGGCGCTGGGCGCTTATCAGTTCACGCGCTATCGCAAGGCCAAGCGCGCACCGGCCACGCTCGCGGTGGATGCCGATGCATTTGCAGTGTTGGAGCCGCAGGTCGAAGCGACCACGCTGGTGCGCGATCTGGTCAATACGCCCACCGAGGATATGGGCCCGGAGCAGCTCGCTGCAGCCGTGAAGCGGCTCGGCAAGCAGCACAAAGCAAAGGTGCGTGATTGGGTCGGCAATGAGCTGCTCAAGGCGAACTTCCCCACGATTCATGCGGTGGGTCGCGCCAGTCATCGCGAACCGCGTTTGATCGAGCTGAGCTGGGGCAAGTCGTCTCATCCGAAATTGGTGCTGATCGGCAAGGGTGTGTGCTTCGACACCGGCGGCCTGGATCTGAAATCGTCCGACGGCATGCGTTGGATGAAGAAGGACATGGGCGGTGCGGCGCACGCGATCGCGCTGGCCGGGTTGGTGATGCAGGCCGAGTTGCCGGTGCAACTGACCTTGCTCATCCCTGCGGTGGAGAACGCGGTATCCGGCAATGCGCTGCGTCCGGGTGAAGTGGTTGTCACACGCGCCGGCCATAGCGTGGAGATCGACAACACCGACGCCGAAGGCCGATTGGTGCTGTGTGACGCGCTGGCTTACGGTGCGGAGCAGAAACCCGAGTTGATGGTCGACTTCGCCACGCTTACCGGTGCTGCCCGTGTGGCACTTGGTCCTGATCTGCCCGCGCTGTTTGCGAATAACGATGCCTTGGCTGAGAAGGTGCTGGCGGCCGGACGGACGGTGAACGATCCGCTGTGGCAGCTGCCGTTGTGGCGGCCGTATCGCAAAATGCTCGACTCTTATCTGGCTGACTTTGCCAACGCCGGCGCGTCACGCCATGCCGGAGCGATTACGGCAGCGCTATACCTCGAGCTCTTCGTGCCGGAGGGTATGCCGTGGCTGCATCTGGATACCTACGCGTGGAACGACGCTGATCGCCCGGGCCGACCGCGCGGCGGTGAGGCGATAGGCCTGCGTGCATTGTTCGCGTTCCTGCAGCAACGCTACGCATGAAAGTAACAAGTGCGAGCCCATCTCCCGCCGGCGACCCGAAGGTAGTCCCTGTGGGAGAGAGGGGTTCCGGTGAGGGTACGAGGCTTACGTAAGCCTCCCTTCATCGCTCCGATCGCACCCTCATCCGCCTACCGGCACCTTCTCCCAGCGGGAGAAGGGATCAATAGGCACTGCATAGAGCTCGTGTTGATCTGCAGCCCCATCAAAACAGATCTTGAACAGACTTACGCAAGCTCGAACAGCGATTGCCCGATGAAACCGCCTTCCTTCGCGCCGGGCGGACAAGCGAACACCCCGCCACCAATGTGCGTGACGAACTGATTCATCATGTCGAACTTCGACATTTTCTCGAAGATCTGGATGAACCCTTTGCGCGGGTCGGACTGGTAGCACAGGAATAAAAGGCCCGCGTCGAACTCCATACCCTGCCGCCACGGTGGCCAACGTTCGGCGGTAAAACTCAGACCGTTGTCGTAGGAGTAAGAGCGTCGTAGAACTTGCGCGCCGCCATTGGCTTCCGGTGCACCCAATCGGGCATGCGCGTTCTCGGGAATGATCGGATTGCCATCCGCATCATTGGCATCGAGATCAAGGCTGTCTTTTTCGTGCTGCCGACCGAGCGGCGCTCCCGAATCTTTGTGTCGACCGATCACCTGTTCCTGGAATCCCAGCTTCATGCGATCCCAGTGCTCGAGAGCGATTCGGATGGGGCGCGCCACCACATAGGTACCCTGCTTCATCCAGCCCGCTTCGCCGCCAGCCCAGATGAATTGATTCATCAATGCCGTGCTATCGATAGGCACATTCATGGTGCCGTCTTTGAAGCCCATCAAATTGCGTGGCGTGTCTTTCTTATTCGCTGACAGAAAACCGGTCTGCGCCCAGCGTAACTTGGCTGAGTTATAGGCCATGCGC
>JBARCX010000223.1:0-3848 GCA_049794535.1 Rhodanobacter sp. | reverse complement strand
GCGATAACAGCATGCAATTCAAGTTCCGCCATGCCGACGCGGAGCTTTCCGCCGTAACCGATGTTTCCGGTGCTGGCGCAAACGCCAAGAGCAAGCTGGAGACCGATATCAGTCCCGGCAATCTGGTGTATTCCAATTCCACCAGCCAGGATCCTGCCAAGTCAGCACCGGCCACCGTGAACGATGTCATCGCGCAATTCCCCGGCGCCAAGGTCTTTTCTGCCGAGGGTTCGCAGGCACTCGTGCCGGTCAACGGGCTGCGCATTCACCAGCAGGAATACAGCGGCCTGTCTTCCGATCTGGGCAAGTCAAAAGCCAAATTCACCTTGAGTCTTTGGTATCTCGGTACCGACAGCACGCCTGCCCTTGTGGAGCTCTCGTTCAAGATCAAAGCGGACAGCGCTTCTTACTTCACCACACCGGTGCTGCAACGCTCCCAGACACTGATGAAGGCGATGAGCACGCTGAATCAGTGGACCTTGTCATCATCGACCACCAAAACAGCGTGGCTCTACAACTATCGTTCGCCGAGCTATCCCAGCGGCTTCTGTTCGGCTGAAGGCTGAGACTTGCACCCATCCCCCTGCTCGCAGGGGGAGGCTGGGAGGGGGTGAGTACTTGCCTCATCACCTCTACTGTAAGAGCTTCAATTGCGATCACAAAACTGAGGCGAGCAGCTCACCCCTCCCCAACCCTCCTCTGCGAACAGGGGAGGGAGTTGTACAGCTCGCATAGCTCGGCTACGACGCTAGTCAGAAAAAGAAAGGCCCCGCATCTGCGGGGCCTTTCTTTATACAAATACCGCTTACGTGAATACGGCTTAGCCGTTCTTCTGCAACCAGGTATCGATCGCCGGCAGGCGATCATTGCGGACTTTGATGCGGTACTGGATGTTGGCAACCACGGTATCGGCAACACGGCGCGAACCTGCTGCGATGTGTGCCTGCGAGTAGGCCTTCACTTTCTCGATCATCGCCGGATCCAGCGAGCGGCTGGCCAGGCGCGGGTAATAACGAGCGCTGGAGGTGGAATCAACCATCGTGTCCACCTTATCGCGATGGCTCAGGGCGAAGTCGAAGGCCAGCTCGGGATGGTGCCGTGAGACCACGCCAATCATGCCGCTACTGTTGGTCGCACCCGGCTCGTCGGTCAATGCCAGATCCAATGCGCGCTGGGCCAGCGCCTTGTCCTCAGTAGTCGACAGCAACGCGTACAGGTTGTCCTTCACCAGCGGTGTCTTTTCGGCCTTCGCTGCAGCGTGCATCTGGTCCCAGGTGGCTGCGTCGGCGTGCTGCGCCACTACAGCCAGGATGGTCTTGCGCAAGGCGGCCGGCATGGCGTTCGGGTCGGTAGCCTGTGCAGCGTAACGACGGCGTGCTTCCTTGATCACAGCCGGATCACCCAGGTCGCCCAAGGTTCCGATCAGATCGGTGCGGAGAATCTTCACCGGATCGGACTCGCCCGCCTTCGGCTCCCAGCCCACGTTGGCGAATACCGGCTCAAGACGTGCGATGGCGAACTTGCGGAATGCCGCCTGACGCGTCGCATCACCCTGGTAATAGCCATCCAGTCCACTGAGGTCATCAGCGATGTCGCCCCAGATCTGTGGGTCGGCATCCAGCGGCGTGGCCTGCACCAGATCGAGGAAATCCGACGGCGATTGCACACCGGCCATACCCAGCGCCCAGGTGTCGCTCATCACACCCATCTGATCGATCGGCGACAGTTTGGCGTAGCTGCCTTTGATCGCAGCGAACTGCGCTGGCGCATACAACGTGCGGTAGTAACCCGTCTGGCCGGCGTTGACGATCACCGGGCCGCAACCATCCACCGTCAAGGTGGCATGACCACCGCTGACCAAAGTGCGCGCAGGCGTGCCGCCCACGGTCTCGGCGATCACCGGCACGCGCCACGATAGCGACTTCTTGTCCGGACGATCGCGGGTAAATTCACCCTGGCTCAGCGTCAGCGTGGTCTTGCCTGCGCTGCATTGCGCCGACTCCACGCGGATCATCGGAATACCCGGCTGCAGGGTGAAGTCATGGGCAATCGCCATCACCGGCTTGCCGGCAGCCGCTTCGACTTCGCGCCACAGATCATCGGACACGGTGTTGCCGTAAGCGTGCGCCTTCATATAACGGCGCACGCCGTCGCGCCATACGTCGGCACCGACATAGTTCTCGAGCATGCTGATCACCGCCTCACCCTTGGAGTAAGTAATCGCATCAAAAGCCTGACTGGCCTGCTCCACCGTCTCCACGTGCTGCACCACGGGGTGCGTCGTCGCGATGGCGTCGAGCGACATGGCGCTTTCGCGTACGCCAACCATCTCCAGCTTGGTGTTCCATTCCGGGTGCAGCTTCTCGGTGGTGCGGCCTTGCATCCAGGATGCAAAGCCTTCGTTGAGCCACAGGTCATCCCACCAGCGCATGGTCACCAGATCGCCGAACCACTGGTGCGCCATTTCGTGTGCTTCAACCGAAAACACACCTTGTTTATCCGCCTGTGTGGAGATCGCCGGATCGAGCAACATCGAATACTCGAAGGTGTAGATCGCGCCCCAGTTCTCCATCGCGCTGAAGAACTGGCTGCTGCCCGGCGACGCAATATTGTCGAGCTTGGGCAGTGGATACGGCGTGCCGAAATAGTCGTTGTACTCGTGCAGAATCGCCTTGGCCGAATCCAGCGCAAAGCCTGCCTGCGACGACAGCCCCTTCTGCGTGACCACACCGATTTCGGTGCCATCGGAGGTGGTGGTGGCGCGATCGAATTCACCCAGGCCGAAGAACAGCAGATAGGTAGACATCTTCGGCGACGTCTGGAACGTCACCTTGCTCAGGCCGTTACCCAGGTCGACTTTGTTCGCCGCCGGCATGTTGTTCACCGCCATTTCGGACGATGGCACGGTGACATCCAATGTGAAGGTGGCCTTGTACGCTGGCTCATCCCACGACGGGATGAAGCGGCGCGCATCGGAGTTCTCGAACTGTGTATACAGCGCGCGCTTCTTACCAGCCTTGGTGTCGTAATCGATCGCGAACAGGCCGTTAGCCTGAGTACCGATCTTGCCGGTGTAACTCATCGCCAGTTGGTAGCTGCCTGCGGGTACCGGCTTGGCGAAGGTGAACGTGGCGGTCTGCTTCTGCGCATCCACCGTCACCTTCGGCGCTGGCAGCGCGGCGCTGCCGTGGGCCGGCGTCAACGTCACCGTAGAAAACGTCATGTCGATGGCATTGAGCGTGATGCTACTGGTCGGCTTCAGCACATCGACAGTCACCGTAACCTTGCCATCGAAACTCAGCGACTCCGCATGCGGCGTAATCGACACGTCGTAATGACTCGGCTGCACACCGCGCGGCAGCTGCGTGGTGGCCAGTTGCTCGGAGGCATGTGCCGCCGGTGCGGCAGACACCGCCATGGAAGCGCCCGCCAGCGCCAGGACAATTGCGGAAACCAGATAACTACGACGCATGTCAGCCTCGTGAAAGTGATGGCCTGATGGCCGGAGGAACCCCTAAGGAAATACCAGCCCGGCATACCCTGCCCGACTCGCAACGCCTGATGGTGATGCGCTTGGCTGTAAGGCGATACGGCCGGAAGTCATGGCCTCAGACTCAACGCCTTCAAACTTCATCGCCGCAGCACACACGACCTACGTGCACCACCTCACCCCCGTCATTCCAGCGTAGGCTGGAATCCAGTGGCCTCACGGTATGGCCAAGCGATAACGTGGCTGAGCTAGGCTTTAGCACGATGCAAAAACACGACATAACTAACGATTTCGCTACCCCGCCCACTGAGGCCACTGGGTTCCGGCCTACGCCGGAACGACAGGCGGTGTCGCGACA
>JBARCX010000222.1:0-9530 GCA_049794535.1 Rhodanobacter sp. | reverse complement strand
GGAATGACGAGCGAGGGCCACATGCATCTATGGAGGCATGTGGTCGGTGTCGCTGCGATGGTGCGAACATCACTTCGCAGAAACCGCCATCACATCGGCCAAGTTCTTCACTTCCAAGGCCTGCTGCAATTTGTCGAGCGCGACCTTGCTGTGCACTGTCACAGTGACGCTTTGCCCCGGCAGGATGTCAAAGGCATTGTCGGAAACCTCGGCGTCGTCATCGCCAAAAGAGACCCATACGTCGCGCGCCAGCTTGTCGGCCGTCAGTGTCAGTGTGTAGCCATCCGGAGATGCTGCGAGCTGTGTGCGAATCTGCGGCGAGGGTAGTTGCAGATTCTTGGCTTCGTCGAAAAACACCAGGTTGCGCGATACCGTTTTGCCGTTCTCGATGAGCTGAAGGACGGCAAAAGTCGTATGCGGATCGGCGCCATGGAGTAATTGTGCATCGGTGTAGCTGGCGACCTTGGTGCTTGTCAGTGCGGGCAGCGTGGCAGCCTCCTCGTGCTCGCTCAGCACCTTGCCCGAGAAGTCCATCACGCGCATACGCCAATGTGCAGCGAGCGGTGCAGTGTGATCGGAAACCAGCGACACCGTAGTGTTGCCGTCGTTACGCAGGGCGGTGATCAGTAGTGGCGCATAGAAGCGTCGGGCGTGGAATTGCAGTGCTTTCCAACGGCCGTAGTAGTCGATGCTGGACCAGGATGCGCCGGGCCAGACATCGTTGAGCTGCCAGTACAGCGAACCCATCGACTGCGGTCGGGACGCGCGCAGGTGCTCGGCAGCCAGTTGGATGCCGTCAGCCTGCATCACCTGGCTGAGATAGACGAAGGATGGAAAGTCCTTGGGCTCGCCGAAACTGCGCGTGATGTAAAGCAGCAGACGCTTGTTACCGTTGCCACTGTCGTACTTCTGGTGCGCACGCATTACCGGCGATTCCGGTTGCAGGTCACCTTTGTCGGCAAACGCGCGGATGGTGCGCATCACCGGGAACGACTGCAAACCGTATTCGGACTGGAAGCGCGGCGTGATGTTGAGATACTCGGTGATCGGTTTGGCCTCGCCCGACCATACGTTCCAGTAGTGATAATCGCCATCGTCGAGCACGTTGGCCGCACCGTCGTAATCCGTACTTGGTGAGCTGGCCCAATACGGCACCTCGTTGTCGTACTGGCTGACGACGTTGCGCAGCACATTGCCGAACAGATTGACCATGCTGGTCACGATGCGCTCGCGCTCATCCGGCGAGATCGTTTTCTTGAAGGCCTCGCGGTCGGACCAGGATTCCCAACCCGTCTGCACTTCATTGTTGCCACACCACAGCACGATGCTGGGGTGGTCGCGCAACCGCTTCACCTGTTCGATCGCTTCGATCCGGGTGTTGGCAACATAGGCATCGTCACGTGGCGGGATCGCGCCGCCGAACATGAAGTCCTGCCAGATCATGATGCCGAGGTGATCGGCCATCTCGTAGAACTGATCGGGCAGGTAATAACCGCCACCCCAGACACGCAGCATGTTCATGTTGGCGTCGCGTGCGGATTCCAGAACGCGGCGCATCTGTGCATCGTTGGTACGCGTCGGGAAGCTGTCGAACGGGATCATGTCCGCACCCTTGGCAAAAACCGGGATGCCGTTGATCACGAAGGCGAAGCTCTTACCCCATGAATCTTTCTCGCGACGCAGCTCGATGGTGCGCAAGCCAATCGCGTGCTGAGCGTTATAGAGCTCACCGTTTGAGTCGAGGATGCTGGCTTTGAAGGTATACATATCCTGCGCGCCGTACCCGGCGGGGTACCACCGTTTCGGATCGACGATACGCACAGGCAAGCTGACCGGATTGCTGCCGGGGTCGACCGTGACATCCTGCTCGACATGTGCGGCCGACTTGCCATCGGGCCCGATCGCATCGATAAGAACGTGCACGACCTGGGTGGTGTCAGCCTCGATGTCGAACTGTGTATCGACCTGCGCTGCCGCGCTGCTCAGATATTGCTGAGCAACATGAAAATCATCGACCCGCCAGGCGTTCCAACTATCCAGGTGCACGTTCTGCCAGATGCCTTCGGTGACGATGCGCGGGCCCCAGTCCCAGCCATATTGATAGTTGGCCTTGCGAATGTAGTTAGCCGTCTGTTTGCCTTTGGGCTCGTCGCCAAACGACGAATCGAATTCGCCGGGTAGCGCGTAAGGCTGTTTGAGCAGCCATGGCTGCAGTCGTTTGATCGGCGAGTACAGGCGCACTTCCAGTGTGTTCGCACCTTCGTGAAGCTGGGCTTTTACCGGCACGCGCCAGCGACGGAACATATTGTCTGTGGCGATCAACTTTTTGCCATTGAGGTAAACATCGGCAAACGTATCCAGACCATCGAGCACTAGATCGATGTGATCGCGCTTGAGTGTGGTGGCGTCCACGTTGAAGGTGGTTTGGTATTGCCAATCCGACAGGCCCGGCCATTGAGCGCTGGCTTCGTTATCGCGAAAGAAAGGATCGGCGAGCAACTTCGCTGCCATCAGATCGGTTTGCACGGTGCCAGGCACTGTCGCGGTATGCCATTGAGTGGCTTCGGGATGTGCCTTGGCGAGGCTGTCATCCGGTGCGAGGCGAAAGCGCCAATCACTGTCGAGCGTTTGTGTGGTTTGTGCAGCAGCCGTGCCGAATAGCGATAGCAGCATGATGAGCAATGCGCTAATGGCTTGGATCCGATGCCGCTTTGTAGATGCATTGCTCAAGTTGACTCTATCGATCATGTAGATATATCCATGGCGCGATGATGAATGTGCGGGATCTTTTTGTGCGTCAGTGACGAGCGAGATAGTTGCGGCTTAGCAACCGCGTAATGCCGCCACTATCTCGCGAACCTGCACCAGGTCGGTACATAGCTCGCTGCCGTCCAGGCCGCTTAGAGCCTGACGATGCTGTTGCATACGTGAGGGAAGCGAGTGCTTCGCCGAGGCATGAAACTCGCGAGCGCCGGTGGCTTGCGCCAGGCCGGCGATGTTCTGCGCGGTGATGCCTGCGCCGGGCATTACCGTCAGGCGTCCTGCCGCTTGCGCGATCAGGGTATGAATCAATGAAGCGCCATCCACGGCGCTGTCTCGTGTGCCGGACGTAAGCACGCGTTCACAACCAAGGGCAATCACATCCTCTAGCGTTTGTAGGGGATCAAGACTGACATCGAAGGCGCGATGGAATGTCACGCCAAGTCCCCGCGCCGCTGCAACCAGTTCGCGACAACGCACCATATCCACCTTGCCCTCGGCATCGAGCACACCCAATACCACGCCATCGCAGCCCAGCTCGACGCAGGTTTCGATGTCGCGCAGCATCAATTCGCACTCGCGATCGCTGTAGACGAAGTCGCCGCCGCGTGGCCGGATCAACACGTACAGCGGAATCGACAGGTGTTCGCGAGCCATGGCTATCTGCGCGAACGACGGGGTAACACCGCCGAGCTCCAGGGCCGTGCACAACTCCACGCGCCCAGCGCCGCCTTCCTGGGCAGTCAGTGCGGAAGTGACTGAGTTGGCTGCGACTTCAAGCAAACAGGTACCGGCCATCATCGGTGAGTCATCCTTATGACTAGGGTGCGAGTCCAGCGCGAGTCTGGCTATAAAATGACCGATTGGCTGGATTTGCTTGCCAATGGCAAATTTAGATCGATCTAGTTTATGAGACTAATCGTCATTGCTAGGCGATGCATGCCGCACCGCAATACGGCACAAGGCTCTGCAGCCCGCGGCCTTTATTCCGAAACGCTTTACGAAAAAAGCCCGGGGCGCGAACCCCGGGCCTTCAAGTACTTCTTCCCGTGAACCGTTTGCGGCTATTGAGCCAATGCGGAAATCAGGCCGACTTTCGGGCTACCCCAACCCGTCACCAGGTCATAGCCTGTCGTGGCCGAATAGCTGCCGGACTTGCCGCTTGTGATGTCGTGGAAGTCCGTGGAGTAGGCAGTGGTCAGCTTTCCGCCAGAGATGTTCTGGGGATAGACGGTTGCGTTGAAGTTGCCAACACGCGATCCACCGTTAGCCAACGCCTGCTGATTGACCAGTGCAATGAAGGCCGCCCACATCGGTGCTGCAAAGCTTGTGCCGCCGTATTCGTTGGCGAGACAGGTGGTCTGGTCAGCACAGGTATAGAAGGTGAAGTTGGCGTTGGCCGAGACATCCGGACCATTGCGGTAGGTTGTCGAACCCTTGTTGGTTGTGGTGATCACGCCCGTGAGTTGCTGCCAGGACGGAATCGCAATCTTGTCGGGCGAGATGCCGCCACCGCTGTCCACCCACGCCGTCTCGGACGCCCAAGGTCCGGCCGCGCTGCTGGTCGTCAGATCGGTTCCTCCGACGGAGATGATGTTGGCATCGTCAGCCGGCCACGCTGCGGCGTCCCCACTCTTCTTCCAGGTTGAATCATCACCCGATGCCACGAAGAAGGTCTGGCCTTGAGCGGTCATCTTCTCGAAGTACGGATCAAGCGTTGTTGGGTCGGCCGGTGTCCAGCCCCACGAGCAACCGATCGTCGTGGGCAGCGGGCTATGGGTGGTCATCGCGCTGATGATGGCGGTATCGGTGTTGCCTACATACATCACCAAGCTGCTGAGCCCAGGAGCCATGCCAAGGGCCTGCGTCATGTCGAGCGTCTGCTCGGTGTCGTCGCAGCCACTGGAATTCAGGCAGGAGGTGCTGGTTCCATCGGTCGAGATGACACTGACGGGTACTTTGTTGGTTTGACCCACGTTCTTGTAGTACGTGGTCAGGTCAGCAAGGTCGGTGCCTTCATATTCGAATAACCCGAGGTTCTGACCTGCGCCGGTAAGTGCCGTGCCGCCGTAATACGCCGCACGCATATCGCTACCCAGGAACGAAGCCGAGGGGCCCGAACCGGTGGTGGCATGCGAAACGACGGCTTCGGGGCTGATGCCATGGGCCATGGCGTAGGCGCTCTTCTTGACGTAGAGCGGATGCGGAATGGAGTAGTTATCCAGGCCGGAGACATGCCACAGCGGAATCGCTAGCGCGGTGGTGGGTTCGCGATCGGGGCTGTAAAAGACGCGATTCTCCGAGGGGTGCTGGTAGGTACGCATCTTGACGTTGAAGGCGGCTTCGACGGCAGAGACGGGGCCGCTTACCTGCACATCCATACCATCGAGGCTTCCGCCAATGATGGTCAGGCCGTACTTGTTGAGATACCGCACGACGGTGTCGTAGTCGGTCTGCGTCGGGCCAAATCGCGCGGTGAACTGCGCCGGGGTCAGGTAGTGACGAAACGATGAGCTGGATGGGTTGGTCACATCAGCAACGAATGCATCCAGGCCGGCTTTGTCACGCAGCGGTAGAACAACATCAAGGCTCATCACCTGGTTAGCGGCAAGGCTACCCACCTGCGAGGCTGTATTTGCGCTCACCGCATCCCGCACGTGATGGGTTAAAACGTCTGCAGCCTGAGCTGCAGTGGTAGCGCCGAACGCCAACGCTATGGCGATCGAAAGCCCGCATGTTTTGCGGGCCAAGCCGGAAATTCCGTTTTTAAGATCTGTTCCAGTCGAGTCTGTTCTATTCATTGGAAGATACTCCCCAAGTAGACAGTGACAGTGGAAGATCGGGGTGAAACTGACGTCATGCTCCCCGCATGCGTCCCCCCGTGTGCCGATAGGCCGCAGGAGCGTAGGGTGATATTTGTGTTCGCAGGGTGAAGTTGTCAGCCTCTCGTCAGCTTCGTTGCGCTGAAAGTTTTTGCGATGCGCATTTGCTCTCATTTGCGCATTGAGCCGGCTGTGACCGGGCGCAATGAAATGTCTGGACATCGAGAGTAGGGCGCTGGCGAAGGGAGCGGCAGTTAAATGATTCAGCGCTTCCTAAGAGCAGATGGTGATCTCATGTGCGTGACGTCGGAGGTCGTCACGCACATGAAGTGAGTTGCGCGTATCGACATGGACTACTCAGCGCTGAAGTGAGGTGCTGATCTGGCGAAGAAGAGTGAAATGCCGAGCCACAGTGGCGGCCTGCTTTGATCAACAGGTTGCGGTCAATCGGGAAGAGGCAATTGAAAAGTGATCATCGGGCATGAGCTACGCGGGCGCACTCATATGGGCAGCCTGTAGCCGACCGAACGCACAGAAAAGCGAAGGCCGCCATAAAGGCGGCCTTCGTTTACAATTGGTGCCCAGAAGAGGACTCGAACCTCCACGAAGTTGCCCCCGCTAGCACCTGAAGCTAGTGCGTCTACCAATTCCGCCACCTGGGCAGGTGTGGGTCACGAAGCCTTTGGGGCTTCGCGAGCTGCGTAGAGTAGGCACCTACCCAGACCTTGTCAACCGTTTGTAGACAAATCTTTCCTGGCGTTGCGGCACAGTGGCCGGTAATGGAGAAATTGAAGGCCGTTCGCTGGGGCTTGCGACACAGTGTTTGGCCCTCAATCGACCCCTAAGCTTTTGCTATGAACCTCATTTCAGAGCCTGTTTGATACCGCTGAGTGGCCCGCGCTGGAAGGTATCAAACAGTCTCTTAAGACCGACACAGCGTCTCATTCGGTCGTGTACCGACGTACACTCCTTCATGCTTCCTTGTCCTGTGCGCAAATAACTTCCGGCGCGGGCCACGCGGAGACATTGAATAGGCTCTTAAGAGTTGCTAACAAAACGTAGCGAGCGCCCACTTCATGGTCGCGCAGTAGTTTTGCCAGCGACTCTAAGTATCGGCGACGCCAACACCAAGGCCATACAGTGACTACAAAAAATAACGATAAACGACCGCGCCGCGGAGCGGCATCCAATCCGCCGGCAGACAAATCACCCACGGCAAAGACGGTCGCAACCAAACCGCCCGCTGCAAAGACCGGCCGCGTGCGCGAAACCGCGCCGCCGAAGTCACCGCGCAAAGCGGCGGTGGGAAAGGGGATGTTTGTGAACGATCCCCACGCCGAGCGCGAAGCGCAGCGCTACGAGCGCCCCATCCCCAGCCGTGAGGCGATCCTCGCCTTGCTGGAGGAGCGCGGCCAAATGCTCAGCGAGGCGCGCATCGCCGACGCGCTGAAGATCGATGACGAAGACGGTATCAACGCGTTGCGCAAGCGCCTCGGCGCCATGGTGCGTGATGGCCAGCTACTACTGGGCCGCCGCGGTGACTATGCGCCAGCGCAAAAGCTCGACCTGATCCCGGGTGTGGTGCTGGCGAATGCCGAGGGTTACGGCTTCCTGCGTCCGGACGGAGGTGGCGAGGATTTATACCTGTCGCCGCAGCAGATGCGCAGCGTGCTGCACGGCGATCGCGTATTGGCCAGTGTGGTCGGTGTGGACCGGCGTGGACGTCGGCAGGGTGCCATCGTCGAAGTACTGCAGCGCCGCTCGCCGCGCTTGGTAGGCCGGGTGATGGTCGAGAATGGTGTGACCCTGGTGACGCCCGACGATCGCCGCTTGCACCAGGATATTTTGATCGCGCCAGGGCAGACCCAGGGCGCTCGTACAGGTCAGATCGTGGTCGCCGAAATCACTGATCCGCCCACCTCCAATCGCGGTCCGCTGGGTGCGATTCGTACGGTGCTGGGTGAGCGTTTGCAGCCGTCGTTGCTGGTAGAGATGGCGATTGCCAGCCACGATCTGCCGCATGAGTGGCCGGCCGAAGTGTTGCGTGATGCCGCGATGGTGGAGCCCGCGGTAACTGCCGCCGAGCGCGAAGGTCGCGTTGATCTGCGCAAGCTGCCGTTGGTAACGATCGATGGCGCCGATGCGCGCGACTTTGATGATGCGGTATACGCAGAGCCGAAGCGCGGTGGTGGTTGGCGATTGATCGTCGCGATTGCCGATGTATCGCATTACGTGCGCCTCGGTAGCCCGCTGGACAAAGAAGCCTACGAGCGCAGCACCTCCACGTATTTCCCGGGTTTCGTGGTGCCGATGCTGCCGGAGACGCTGTCCAACGGCATCTGCTCGCTGAACCCGAAGGTCGATCGACTGTGCATGGTCTGCGATATGCAGATTGATGCCGAAGGCGAAGTGACCAAGGCGAAGTTCTACGACGCAGTGATGCTGTCGCACGCACGCCTGACCTACGACAAGGTGTGGCAGGTGGTCGGACTCAACGATGCCGATGCACGACACGAAGTGGCTGACGTGCTGCCGCAGTTGGAGCATTTGCACGCGTTGTACAAAGCGATGGCGGCACAGCGTAAGCGCCGTGGTGCGATTGACTTCGAAACGCCGGAAGTGAAATTCCGCCTCGACCAACGTGGTGAAGTCGAGTCGCTGGGTGCGACCCAACGCAACGATGCCCACAAGTTGATCGAGGAGTGCATGATCGCTGCCAACGTGCAGGCTGCACTGTTCCTCAGCAAGAAGAAGATCCCTGCGCTGTTCCGTGCGCACGAGCCGCCGCCGGTGGAGAAGTACGAGGATCTTCAGCAGTTCCTGCGCGAGTTCAAGTTGCGCATGCCGCCGGTGGAAGAAGTTACACCGGGTGATTTCGCCGATGTGCTGCGCATGGTGCACGACCGCCCGGAGCGTGAGCTGATCCAATCCGTGCTGCTGCGTTCGCAGAGCATGGCGGCTTATCAGCCCGATAATCGGGGTCACTTTGGTCTAGCGCTCGAAGCGTATGCGCATTTCACCTCGCCGATCCGGCGTTATCCCGATCTGCTGGTGCATCGTGCAATCCGCTATGCGCTTACCAACGGTAAGCCCGCCGACTACAGCTATAGCCCCACCGAAATGGCGGCGATGGCGGTGCATTGTTCGCAGCGCGAACGCCGTGCCGAGGAAGCTGAGCGTGACGTGGATGAGCGCTTCAAGTGTGCATGGATGGCCAAGCATGTTGGCGAGGAGTTCGACGGTGTGGTCACCGGCGTTACGTCGTTCGGCTTGTTCGTTGAGCTGGAGGAGTCGAAGGTGTCGGGACTGGTGCATATCAGCCAGCTGTCCAACGACTATTACCACTTCGACCCTGCGCGCCATTTGCTGAAGGGCGAGCGCACCGGTAACCAGTTCCGCCTTGGCGATCACGTGCGAGTGCAGGTACTGCGTGCGAGCCTGGAGGATCGGAAGATTGATTTCCGTCTGGTGCCTGCACGTGAGACTGCTGCACCACCATCACGCACGGGTAAGGCGTACGACTACGCTGCGGCCGGCGAGCGCTATTCGTTGCCGAAGCCAGCCAAGCAGCCGACGAAGCCAGCGGGCAAGGCCTCCGGCATGTTCGGCAAAGCGGCCAAGGCGATTGGCCGTGCGTTTGGTCGACGTGATGTCGATGCACCACCAGCGGTGGTATCAGGCGATAATCCGCGGCCCAGTCGCCATGCTCCCACGCCGCAACCTGACACCGGTAATCGGCCGCGTCGTGCGTACGCACCGGCCGCATCGGCCCCTGTCGCATCGCCGCCTGGCCGGCCGAGCAAGGGCAAGCCTGGTGGCAAGGTAGCGCCAACGGCGACTCCCGGCGGCAAGAAGTCTGGCGGACATCAACCGAAACCGCATCAACCGAAATCGCGTCAACCAAAACGGTAAGGGCAAGAGATGAGTGAGAGTTGGATCGTCGGGATC
>JBARCX010000221.1:0-7688 GCA_049794535.1 Rhodanobacter sp. | reverse complement strand
GGCCATTACCGATCCGGCGATTGATCTCGTCGTCATCGCCACACCTAACAGTACTCATGCACCGCTTGCACGCGAGGCGCTGGCAGCAGGCAAGCACGTGGTGGTGGATAAACCCTTTACGCTCGATCTTGCTGAAGCTCGCGAATTGATCGTGCTAGCAAAACGGCACGATCGACTGCTTTCGGTATTTCATAACCGACGCTGGGACAGCGATTACCTCGGCGTGAAACAGCTCATCGAAAGCGGCACGCTGGGCGAGGTCGTGCATTTTGAATCGCATATTGACCGTTACCGTCCGCAGACACGCGCGCGCTGGCGTGAGCAAGATCTGCCAGGAAGCGGATTGTGGTTCGATCTCGGTCCGCACTTGGTCGATCAGGCGCTGCAACTGTTTGGTTTGCCGGAGCGCATTCAAGCAAACCTCGCTGCGCAGCGCGATGGCGCGCAGATCAATGACTGGGCCCACGTCGTGCTGAACTATGGCCCACGGCGAGTCATCCTGCATGCCAGCATGATGGTTGCGGGTGGCTCGGCACGCTTCACTGTGCACGGCTGCAAAGCCAGTGTGGTGAAACAACTCGCGGATCGCCAAGAGCAACAGTTGCTGGCCCATTTAAATCCTGGGGCGCCAGGCTGGGGTCAGGACGAAGATGATCTGCTGCTTTATCAAGACGGCGAAGTCCGCCGTATGCCCACCCCTGCTGGCGACCAGCGTCAGTACTACTTCGCGATACATCAGGCACTGTGTGCTGGCGCAGTCAATCCGGTACCGCCGATTCAGGCCTTGGCCGTGATGGCGGTCATAGAGGCGGCAGAGCAATCTGCGATGCAAGGGCAACAGATGCCGCTGCTGCTCACCGATGAGGAGCAGCTCGCGTACCAAGTGAGTAGGCCATAAGTCAGTCTGCTTCTAGTATGTAGCCTTGCCTAGGGTGGGAGCTTCCCGATGTCCTCCGAGTCCGATCCGTCGCCCGTCGTCACCGCGAGAGACCGCGCGCTTACGCTGATGGCCAGTGCCACGGTGTTGGCACTGCTTTATTTCGGTAGGGAAGTGCTGATTCCGATCACACTGGCGCTGCTGCTGAGCTTGTTGATGGCGCCACTGGTGCGTGTATTGCGCCGAGTCGGGCTGGGACATGGATTCTCAGTCATCGTCGCGGTGCTCGCGTTTACGGTATTCATGGTGGGGCTAACGACAACAGTGGGCTCGCAGGTGGTGCGCATGGCCAAGAGCCTGCCCCAATACGAGGCGACTATCGACGCCAAGGCGCGAACCCTGCGTGCGATGTCGCTCGGTCGGATGGCGGTGATGCAAGGCGAAGCCGGCAAGGTGATGAGCCAATTGGGTGACACCGACAACGACAACGACACCAATCAAGCATCGGCGCCTAATGGCCACTCGGATCTTGTCGCGTCGACTCATCCGATACCGGTAGAGGTACATCCTGCGCGGGCCAGCCCGATGGAGGTGATCACACGTGTTTTCTCGTCGGTGTGGACGCCGCTGCAGACGGCCGGCATCGTGCTGGTCGTACTGATCTTTGTGCTGCTTGAACATGAGGCCTTGCGTGATCGCTTCATTCGTCTCGCCGGGGGCACCGATTTACGTGCAACGACCGCAGCGATCAACGACGCCAGCGAACGACTCTCGCGTTTTTTCGTTTCACAGTTCGCGGTAAATTTCGGCGTTGGCGTGGTGATCTTTGCCGGGCTGGAACTGATTGGGCTGCCCAGCGCGCCCTTATGGGCCACGCTTACCTTGGTGCTGCGGTTCGTGCCCTACGTGGGTGTCTGGTTGGTGGCGATCCTTGCCACCGTACTGGCCGCAGCGGTGAGTCCTGGTTGGTCACTAATGCTGATGACCATCGGGCTGTATGTGGTTGTCGAATTAATTGCAGCCGAGCTAGTGGAGCCGCAGTTATACGGACACAACACCGGGCTTTCGCCGCTGGCGGTGGTGGTGGCAGCGATCTTCTGGAGTTGGTTATGGGGGCCCATCGGGCTAGTGGTCTCCACACCGTTGACGCTATGCCTGGTGGTCGCCGGGCGCCATGTCAAAGCGTTGCGCTTGCTGGATATTTTGTTGGGTGACATGCCGGCACTCACCATGCCGCAGCATTTCTATCAACGCGCGCTCTCGGGCGATTCGGACGAGATCATTGCCAGTGCGCGTGTCTTTCTGAAGCGACGCACCTTTGCGGCCTACTGCGACGTCGTGTTGTTGCCCGCTTTGCAACTGGGGCGAATCGACTTGTCGCAGGGAACGATCAGTCCCGCGCAGCAGGTGAAATTACGTAGCGCGATCGTACGGGTTGTGGAAGCGCTTGGCGGTGAGGCGCACAAGGCGTCTCGCTGGAAATCGCGCACGTCGGTGTTAAGCGACTCCAGTCTTGGCCGCATCCTGCGCCAACGGCGCGAGGGCGTGAGCGGGCGCTGGCAAGGGCCGCTCGAAGTCGCCCCGGGTTCTATCGTGCTTTGCGTGGAGATCGGTGGGCCCATGGATGATCTCGCCACCGAAATTCTCGCGCGCGTCCTGCGTGACCTGAAAATTGATGCGCGTCATCTATCCGTCGAGGATATCGACGCCTACGCCGCGGAGCCGCACCCCGAAGCTACGCCCAACAGCGTATCGATGGTGTATGTCGTCAGTGCTTTGCCAAGCAAGGAATGGGAGCGCGGCGATGAAGTGGCCACGGATATGCGTCAACGTTTCCCCGATGTCTGTCTCATCAGTCTGTTGCTGCCGGAGTTGCTGGCTGTGCCTGAGGCGCGCGATGCATATACCGCCGTCCATCACGTAGCCCATTCGTTCGAAGAGGCAGCGCAACAAGCGATCGTCCGTTTTCCTAATAACGCCAAAGGGCCTCGCGTTGTTACCCGCGAACAGGATATTGAAGAAACGGGATAATGACCCACGGATAAAACCGTGTGACTTCCGCCACCGCACTGACGGAAGACGATAAAGAGCTTCTCGGACGCTGTACTGATCACCACTCTTTAGCACTTGCGTCAGATATTTGACCGAAGCTGGACAGGCCCGCGCTATTTGGATCAGCGCGCCTAGCATTACCCTTGCGCCGATCAGAGAAAGACAGACAGCGTGGGGAACGCTCTTGAAGCCACCTTTAGTTCATCGCTCGATTTTCTCCGTGCTGTGGCTTGCCCTGGCAATTGCTTGCGTGGCTTTCTGGGCTACACCGAGCATGGCCTACGCGACTGAGGCAACAGAAACCAAGGTCACGCTGCAAACTTCACTAGACACCATGGCGCGACAAGCTAAGCCAGGTCTCTTTGGCATTGCGGTGCTGGACTTACAAAGTGGCGTCGAATGGCGGGTCAACGCCGATCATGCCTATCCGATGATGAGCGTGTTCAAGGCACCTGTCGCAGCCGCGGTACTCTCACTGATCGATGACGGCAGCTTGTCGCTACAGCAGAAAGTCATCCTGAGTCGTGCGGATGTACAGGACGGATCTGCCGTGCCGTCCATCGGTGCCCACTTCCACGGCGAACGCATGGCGTTCACGGTGGATCAGCTACTTACGGCCGCGATCAGCGAAAGCGATAGCACCGCGGCGGATGCACTGGTCAAGCTTGTGGGTGGCCCCGGCGCCGTCACCGCCTATCTGCGCAAACATGGCATTGAAGGTATGCGCGTGGATATGGACGAGGCCGGCATTGCTCGCCTATTTGCGAATCTTCCACCGGGTGAAAAGCCGCCCGGCGACGAAACGCCCCAGCAAGCATGGCAACGCCGCCAGCATGGCTATGCGGCCTTTCTCGCCGATCCACGCAACCGCAGCACGCCGGATGCCGCCGTATCGTTTCTGCGCAAGTTATGGAGTAACGAGCTTCTCTCAAAGGCCTCGACACAACGGCTCATTCGATTGATGGAGTTACAAACCATCCCCAATCGCATCAGGGCAGGTCTGCCTGCAGGAGTCCGATGGGCCGACAAGTGCGGCACAGCCGATTCGTCAGGCGGCGAGACAGCTGCGTACAACGACATCGGAATACTGACTGGACCTGACGGGCACGTAGTTATTATCACGGCCTTTCTTACCGATTCGCATGCTTCGAAGGAAGTGCAAGACGGGATGTTTGCCCAGCTTGGACGGGCGGTTGCCGCCGCACTCTATCCTTAAAACGTCTAGACCGAAAAGCGAGGGCGATATTAAC
Source organism: Rhodanobacter sp. (assembly GCA_049794535.1). Taxonomy (GTDB): domain Bacteria; phylum Pseudomonadota; class Gammaproteobacteria; order Xanthomonadales; family Rhodanobacteraceae; genus JBARCX01. Next base: position 3,509 of record JBARCX010000221.1, on the reverse strand, counting down.
AAGGCTCAATTGATCAGAATCGGCTTTGCTGTCGCGCTGTTGATATCGGCGACCTCTCAGGCAGCAAGCACCGGGACTGAGTATCTGGTTGATCAGCAAAACAGACCGTGGCAACCCACCGCACCGGCTGTTCAATTTTCGATCTGGCCGGAAGGTCTCTGATGCAGCGAATCGTCAGAGTAGCAGGCCAGATTTCGCCATGGCGCTTTACCCGGACCATCTATGGAAAGAGCCTGGCCTCACGCTCGATCCGGGCGTAAAGATCGATCCGCATGCTCCACCGACACTTATCATCCAGGCTGGCAACGATCCGACGGATGATGTGCGGGACTCGCTCACCTACTACCTGGCACTCCAGCAGGCGGGGGTCCCGGTGGAGATGCATCTGTATGCAAAAGGTGGGCATGCCTTCGGTGTGAGAAAGTCATCGAATCCGATCACAGGTTGGCCGGCCTTGGCGGAGAAATGGATGAGCACCCTGGGGGTTGTTCCCTCTACGGACCAATAAGACCAAATATCGCAGATGGCCTCGGTCGGTAGCGCCTTGGCACGTTTAGCACGCGGAGTAGGGTGGCAGTGCCATTACGATAGGCTCACGAGCTACTTAAAACGACTGATCCTGTCTCACGCCATGTAAGGGACTAACACGCGATGAATTCACCTGTTGTTTCGCGCCTGGAGCGCGAAGGCCGCAACCTTTATATCGACATGTTGCGTGGCGCATGCATCCTGCTGGTGATGTTGCTGCACTACACGTTGTCCTACCGGCTGCAGTCCAGTCCTCTGCAGGAATGGGTTTCCATTTCGACGTTGCGCGTGATCTTCTATAACGGTAATTACGGTGTCTCGATATTCTTCGTGATTTCAGGGTTCCTCATTACCTCCAATATTCTCAGTCGTTACAAGTCGCTCGCCGGTATCGATATAGCGCATTTTTACAAACTTCGCTTTTTCAGGCTCTATCCGCTGGTCGTGCTTGCCTTGGTGGTGATCACCGCCCTGGGCCTCGCGGGGCTTTCGAATTTCTCCAACAGCGTTCACAAAACGAGTCTGGGTAATGGCTTCTTCGTGATCGCAGATCTGTCGGTGCTCACGTTCTGGCACAACATCCTCATGGAGAAGGTCGGCTACTTCAACTACGCCATGAACATCTACTGGTCGCTGTCAGTGGAAGAGGTGTTCTACTTGCTGTACCCCTTGGTGCTCGTGGTAGCGCGTCGACGTTGGCAGTTGGTGTTACTGGCGTGCATCTGCATGGTCATCGCGCCCATATACCGCAACATATACAAGGACAATGAGCTGTTCTTCATGTACGGCAATCTGGCTTGTGTCGATTTGTTGACCTACGGGTGCGTCGCGGCCATCGTGGTAAACCACGTGAAGCTGACGAACATGACGCGACGGATACTCGCGGTGCTGGCCTGCATCATGATGGGCTGGATTTACATGCGGGGAATCAATGGTAATGAGGCGCTTGGCGCCACTTTATTGGGCATCGCAGCGGCAACATTCCTCGTCGTTGTTTCCCAGCTTCCAGCAGCCGGGATCTCCCGCCGATTGGGAAGTCCCTTGGCATGGCTAGGTTCGCACAGCTATGAGCTATACCTATTCCATATCGTGGTGCTGGGTATCATGGTGGAGCTCATACCGAGAGCGGCTATGACGGTCGAACGTAAATTGCCCATGCTCACCGTGTTTTTCGCACTATCTGCATTGCTGGCATGGGCGGCTGCCCGATTCTGCGGCGATCCTCTGAATCAATGGTTGCGCCGTCGTTTCGCGCGATCTGATGCAAAGGTGCGAGGCGCCACAGAAACACTAGCTATTGAAAGCCTCGACAGGTGAGGGGCGCAAGGACTCAGAGCTCATCTGAAATTACGTCCTTGCACTCCCACCGCTTATGCCATTGATGTGGTCAGGCGACGGAGCACCATGCCGGCACCATAACGCCTCGCATCATTCTCAGCGCTCACCATCCATGCTCGTTGGCGTCACTCCGTCACTCCGTCTCGACCTCGAATTCGGCCCGGCATCCCTTGTCGACCCAAATGGAATGACGCCCCCAGCCCCAGCTTTCGCCGTACTCGCAACGCGATACCGATTGACGTTGCAGGACGCGAGCGCGCAGCATGCGGCCCGGCACATCGCAGCGACGATAGGCATTGCCGTAGCTTGCGCAGGTCAGTTCGCTGATTTCGCCGTGATAGCGATCGCCATGACGAGAGCGCTCATCCGGCCCGACGGCACAACCGACCAGCAGCATGAGCAGCACAAAGGCGCTATAGCGGAAGCGTATCGCTCCCAACCTATTCATAGACATATGCATAGTAATTCCTTGTCTCGACACCAGTATCAGAAGCGGTAGTCGATCGACGAACCCACGATGTAGCCCAGCTTGTCCTGAACTACTGGGCTGTCCACGACGGAGTGCATATATCGCGTGGCGCCCGCCGAGACGCGGGTGATCCAGTGCGCGCTCAACTGATGCGTCCAGGTGGCGCTCGCGGTGACGGCATAGATACCGCTGCCCGGCGTGAAATGCGCGAAGCCGGTGCGTTGGCTTTGCACGGTGCTTACGCCGAAGTAGGTCTGGTTGTAATCACCATTGCCATAGTGCACCGCGCCGTTGAGATCGATGCTGTCGTTATCGCCTTTCCAGGCGACGACGTGACCCATGACGTGCAGCGTGGTGCCATAGGCATGTCCCACGGCCTTACTCGCCATGAGCGAGACATCGCTGCGATCATTGAAACGGAAGCCCATGCCGATACTGGCCAGAGCTGCCGCCTTGATGTCGCCCATGCCTTTGAGGAAGTCAGCACCGGGGCGTGCAAAGTCATTTTTGTCGGTGCGACCAGGATCCATGCCGACCGCTGCCGTCGCATAGAACTGATCAGAAAACTTGAACCGGTAGCCGACGCCCTGGGTGCCATCGACGAAGATGCCGTTCTTGAACATTGCCGAGGCATCGAATACGCCGGCCGCGCGATATTCCTTGCTACCGGCATAGCGCGGCACATAGGCCACGCCGCCGCCAAGGTAGGTTGATTCGGTAGAGAAGCTCGATGTGGAATCGGCGTCGGCATGTGCGACGGAGGAGATAGCGACCAATGCAAATAACACGGGGAGAGAACGAACGTTCACAGGCGGTGTTCCAGGGAGTGGGGGAGGGAGCCGCCATCCTAGGTACCGCCGTTGCGTAAGACTGTGGAGTCTTTGCGCGACAAATGTGCTTTTTTGTATCGGCTTTTTTATCAAAACCCCGTCCAGCGAGGCGTGCACAATTTCAGACAAATTCGTCCGGGCTTTTCGTTGTTTGGGTGACCCTTGAGTGTTACGTTGCCCGCCCCCTCCCTGCAGCCACGCTATGTATAAGCTACTTCTGATTGAAGACGACAAGCGTCTGGCGTCATTGATATCCGAGTTCCTGTCACGCTACGAATTCGATGTGCATATCAATGGGCGCGGGGACACCGCGGTAGCGAAATACCGCGAGATCGAGCCAGACG
>JBARCX010000220.1:0-5687 GCA_049794535.1 Rhodanobacter sp. | reverse complement strand
CAATCAGTACTTCGTCGTGATGTAGGTAGCGCCGCAGTATTGGCAGTATCCTCAGATGCTCGACCGCATGCGTTTCAGTACCGCGGCAGGTAACGCGAGCGGAACGGCACAGACCCAGATGTCGAGTAGCCTGATCAAGCCGGTGCAGCAGGTCTCCGTGGTCAATAGCGCGCAGGGTTCGGCATCCAATACCAATGCGCTCAACACGGACGCTGTAGCCAACCAGCTCACCAACGCCATTTCCAACTCCAAGGGCGGCAGCTCCAGCGGTAGCGCGGACAGTACCTCCGAAGAAACGTTAGTGCCATTTCCATCGCTGGCTTCGTATGTCAGCAATCACACCGCCACGCAGGTCAGCCATCAGGATGGTTTGGTAGCCGCCACGATTTCGTTCAACCTGCCGCCGGGTGGTTCGCTGAGCAAGGCGACGATGGAGATCAATGAGGTCGCGCAGCAACTGGGCCTGCCGGCTTCCATCCACGGTAGTTTCGCGGGTGCGGCGCAGGCTTATTCGCAGTCGATGTCGACTATGCCGTTGCTGATTCTCGCGGCGCTCGCGGCCGTCTATATCGTGCTCGGTATCTTGTACGAAAACACGGTGCACCCGATCACCATCCTGTCCACGCTGCCGTCGGCCGGTATCGGCGCCACGCTGGCGTTGCTGATCTTCGGTACGCCGTTTTCGGTGATCGCGATGATCGGCATTATTTTGCTGATCGGTATCGTCAAGAAGAACGCGATCATGATGATCGACGTTGCCATTCACCTGCAGCGTGATGAAGGGCAGGAGCCGAGACAGGCGATCCATAACGCCGCCGTGGTGCGTCTGCGGCCGATCATGATGACCACGGCGGCTGCCGTGCTCGGCGCGGTGCCGTTGGCGGTCGGCATCGGGCAGGGCGCATCGCTGCGTCAGCCACTAGGTATTACCGTGATGGGCGGGTTGATTCTCAGCCAGGTCTTCACGCTGTACACGACACCGGTGATTTACCTCTACCTTGACCGTCTGCGCGCTAGGCTTGCCAGGTGGTCTGCCACCTTGCCGTGGAACAGATCGGACGTGAGTGCATGAACATGAAAATTTCTCGCAAAGCCACGCCAAGCGGCGCTATGCCCCGCAAAGTTTTAGCGGTCTCGCTGGCGCTGTTGCTCAGCGGCTGCATGGTCGGGCCGGATTACCATCGCCCACAGGTGAGCGTACCGGTGAGCTACAAGGAACTGCCTGGCTGGACGGCTGCCGCACCAGCTGCCGAGGCACCCAAGGGCGATTGGTGGAAGGCGTTCAATGATCCGCTGCTCGACGAACTCGAGCCGATGGTGTCGGTCTCCAATCAGACCGTGCGCCAGGACTACGCCAACTACCAGGCCGCGTTGGCCGAAGTACAGGTGGCACGCAGCGCCTTGTTCCCCACCATCGGTATCACGGGTGCGGGAACCAAGCAGCGCACGACAAGCGGCAATGCCAATCTCGCCAGCTTCCGGCCGGTGAGCACCTCGGGCTCGCTGGAAGGTAATGTCAGCTGGGCGCCTGATCTGTGGGGCAAGGTTCGCCGCACCATCGAACAGAACAAAGCGACGGCCCAGGCGAGTGAAGCAACGCTGGCCAATGCCACGTTGTCCGAGCAAACCGCGTTGGCCACGGCTGTTATCGAGCTGCGCGTGTCGGATGCCAACATCGACCTGCTGCAGAAAACCGTCGACGCCTACAAAGAATATCTACGCGTGGTGGCCAACCAGGGCGCTGCCGGTACCACCGCGCCTTCGGATGTCATCACGGCACGGACTCAACTGGAGAACGCGCAGTCCAGCCTGCTCGCCCTCGGTGTTGCCCGTGCGCAATACGCTCATGCGATTGCCGTGTTGGTCGGCAAGAATCCGGAAGAGCTCGATATTCCGCACAGCACGACGTTGCCGACGCTGCCCACGGTTCCGACGGGCGTGCCTTCGACACTGCTGCAGCGCCGGCCGGATATCGCCGTCGCTGAGCGTCAGATGGCTGCAGAGAATGCAGCGATCGGTGTCGCTGTTGCTGCCTATTACCCCAGCCTTTCGTTGTCCGGGGCGGATGGTTTTTCACAATCGCCACTGGCCGGCTTGCTGCACGTTGCCAACCACGTGTGGTCGCTCGGTGCCAATGCCAGCGAAACCATTTTCGATGCCGGCGAACGCCATGGTGAAGTTGCCGCAGCCAAGGCGACCTATGAGGCCGCCGTCGCTAATTATCGCGGCACCGTGCTGACGGCTCTCCAGAATGTGGAGGATGATCTTTCCGGCCTGCGCATTCTCGGACAACAGGCGGGCGTGCTGGACGCAGCTGTACACGATGCGACCCAAGGGGCGCAGATCGCATTCAATGAATATCAGGCCGGTACGGTCGACTACACCACCGCAGCCACCGCCCAGGCGACTCAGTTGAGTACAGAGCAGAGTGCGTTGAACGTGAAGCAGCAGCGGCTGCTCAATGCCGTGTCACTGATTGGCGATATGGGTGGCGGCTGGGCGGCCAGCGAGCTGGATGATGCGAAGAAGGCCACGGCCGAGCGCTAAGCGGGTCAATGACCAGCTGCGCTGTTGTGAAGTGCTCGGCGTAAGTCGGAACTCAGTGGACTCAGTAGTAGGCAGAGCGACACTGACGTCACTCGCTTTGCCTGATGCATTTGAAGACCTTCCCAGTCGAGCTTGACTGTGGTGGCGCTTGAACCTGCCATGACGCCACTGGGTTCCTGCCTACGCAGGAATGACGAGTGTAGGGCGAGGGTTATGAGAGTGCGGCATCGCCGTAGACCTCACGTCCCTCACCGTCGCCCCAGCGTAGGCTGGGGCCCAGTGGCGACCACGGACAGATGTGCGTCGTCGCCCAGGCCCCAAATTTTTAGCTGAGACCTACATCCATATAGACGCAAGGTTGTCACTGGTCCATGGCGGTATCTCCACTGGATACTGCCTACGCCGGAGCGCTTCACAACAGCGTAGCTAGTCAATGACGAGCGTGAGGTGCATTCGGTAAGTGGAGTACACCTCGGAAGCGAACTGCCAAAGCCATCTTAAGGCGCGTTCTGCTTCACCAACTTAATCTCAAACAGCTTCGGCCAGCGCTTGCCGGTGACAAACAATCGGTCGTGCTGTGCATCGTAGGCGATGCCATTGAGCACGTCGTTGCCAGGATCCGGCAGCTTGCTGATATCGAGCAGGCCGGTCAGGTCGATCCAACCGACGACGTGGCCGGTGGCAGGGTCGATGCGGGCAATGCGGTTGGTCAGCCAGACGTTGGCGTAGATCTCACCCTTCACCCACTCCAGCTCGTTGAGGTTGGTGACGGCTGCGCCGTCGGCGGTTACCAGAATGCTGCCGGTTTGCTTGAGTGTTTCCGGATCAAGAATACGCAGCACGGGCGAGCCATCGCTCATGTACAGCTGCTTGTCGTCGCGCGTTAGTGCCCAGCCTTCGCCTGCATAGGCAAAGGTGTGCTGCAGCTTGAAGCTGTTGAAGTCGTAGACGAAGCCAACTTCGGTTTGCCAGGTGAGCTGCACCAGTCGGTTCTTCCAGTCCACGATGCCTTCGCCGAAATACTGCGCGGGCACGTCATGGCGCTGCACTACCTTGCCGGTTGTCAGTTCGACTTTGCGCACCGTCGATGAGCCGGCTTCACCGGTGCTCTCGTAGAGATAGCCGTCTTTGTAGAACAGACCTTCGGTATAGGCATCCGTGGCGTGCGGATAGACGTGCACGATCTTGTAGCTATAAACCGGTATGGCCGCCCACGCGGCGGAGCTGCAGGCGAGCAAGGCGAATGCGAGTATGCAGGCAGACCAGCGGATCATCGGGGCGGCTTCCGGATGGGTTGGGGCAGTCAGGGGTAACGGTTCAGATGCAGAAGGGTTGTCGAGCGAGCGCTCAACCCAGTGGCCGTACGCGGAAGTTGCGACCTTTGATCTTGCCGGCGCGCAAACGTTCCAGTGCTTTGTTCGCCAAGGCACGGCTGATGGCCACATAAGCGCGGGTGGCAAACACATCGATCTTGCCGATGTCGTTTGCGTCGAGCCCTGCATCACCCGTCAGTGCGCCGAGAATATCGCCGGGACGCAGCTTGTCCTGGCGACCGGCATCGATCACCAGAGTTTTCATCGGCGCAAGGTTCAGCATCTTGCCGCGCGGCGGTGCGACCTTGAGTGGGCGCCATGCCAAAGGCGCACCGAGCGCCTCTTCGATGTTGGCCGCTTTCGGCCGCTCGCGAGACGTGCAGAGTGTGATCGCCAGGCCGGACTGCCCGGCGCGACCGGTGCGGCCGATACGATGCGTGTGGGTGTCCGGATCATGTGCGATGTCGTAGCTCACCACCAGCGGTAGCGCCGCGATATCGAGGCCGCGCGCGGCTACATCGGTGGCTACCAGTACGGCGCAACTGCGATTAGCAAAGCGCACCAGCACTTCATCGCGATCTCGCTGTTCCATGTCGCCATGCAGCGCCAGCGCGGAGTAGCCGCGGCGGTCGAGTTCCATCGCAACGGCATCTACATCCTTGCGCATATTGCAGAACACCAGCGCGTGCTGTCCGCGTTCACCCGTCAGCAGTTGCGCTAGTGCATCGAGTTTTTGCGCCGGGTCGACTTCGATGAATTGCTGCTCGATGGCCGGCTTCGTTTCGATCGGAGCTTCCACCGTTACAACCACCGGATCCTTTTGCACGCGTTGGCTCACCGCACGGATTTCTTCCGGGTAGGTCGCGGAGAACAGCAGTGTTTGATGGTGCTTGGCGATGCGCCCGATGATGTCGTCGATGGCTTCGCTGAAGCCCATGTCCAGCATGCGGTCGGCTTCATCCAGCACCAGCACCTTGATGCCGCCGCCGTGCAGGCTGGCGCGCTTCAGGTGCTCCTGCACCCGGCCCGGTGTGCCGACCACGATGTGTGGATCATGTGTGAGCGACGCCAACTGCGGCCCCAACGGCATGCCGCCGCATAGGGTGAGCAGCTTCACGTTGGGTATGTTGGCGGCCAGCTTGCGGATCGCCTTGCTGACCTGATCGGCCAGTTCACGCGTCGGGCACAGCACCAGCGCCTGCAGCCGAATGGTGTCCACATCGAGCGATTGCAGCAGGCTCAGGCCGAACGCCGCGGTCTTGCCGCTGCCGGTCTGCGCCTGCGCGATCACGTCGTGTCCCTGCAGCATCGGTGGCAGGCTTTGCTCCTGCACCGGCGTCATCTCGGCATAGCCGAGGGTTTCAAGGCTGGCTAGCAGGGCGGGTTTGAGGGGGAGTGTGCTGAAGGAAGTCATGCCACATGATCGCATCTATGCAGCTTTGGCGCGCGATGGATGCTTGTAGGACGCTGTTTTCAGCAGCCTTTTGGGCCCAGGCTCTTAGGTCAACTTGGCCGATACATGCCGATAGGCATAGAAACTTCACCCAGGCGTGACGGTCCGATTTGTATATCGATGAAGAACCGTCCCAGTGTGGGGCATCGAACGAAGGGACCAGCTATGAACGCAGTGACGCGATTTCTTGTAGCCAATCGAGGGACGATCGCCCTCGTGTTGTGCATGGTGGTTTTCCGCAGCGCGGTGGCCGATTGGAATGTGGTGCCTACTGGCTCGATGCAGCCGACGATACAGATAGGGGACCGCATCCTGGTCAACAAGACCGCTTACGATATTCGCTTGCCGCTGACCCATATCTCACTGTTGCATCT
>JBARCX010000219.1:0-4804 GCA_049794535.1 Rhodanobacter sp. | reverse complement strand
GCACCGCGCTGTGTCAATCGGGTCCGTGTTCGATCGTCACCGTCGCCTTTTGGTAGTCCGCGGGCTTGGCGAAGAGGATGTTGGGCACGTAGGTCTGCGGGTTGCGGTCGTAGAGCGGGAACAGGCTGGACTGGATCTGCACCATGATCCGATGGCCGTGTTTGACCGCGTAGTTCACCGTGGGCAGGCGGAACTTGTATTCCTGCACCTGGTTCGCCGGGATCGGCGACGGATCGGCGAAGCTGTTGCGATAACGCCCACGGAAGATGTCGAGCGAGACCGGCAGCTCGTAGCCGCCCATGGCGGGATCGGTCGGGTCGCTACCGGGATAGACGTCGATCAACTTGACCACGAAGTCACTGTCGGTGCCGGTGGTCTTGGCGAAAAGGTCGGCGATCGGCGCACCCTGAACCGTTACCGTGCTGGTCAGCACCGGCGTGGTGTAGGTCAGTACGTCGGAGCGGTTCTCGACGAAACGCTGATCATGGACCAGCCAGGTACGCCAGCGGTCCTCGTTGTTGGTCGGAATCGGGCGTGGCAGGTAGGGCACCGGGTTGGCTGGGTCGGAGACGTAGCTGTCGTCACCGCCAGCGGGCTGCTGGAAGCCTAGGCTCTTGTCCGCCTGCACATAGAGCGGAGTGAGCTGCTGGTTGCTCGCTACCTTCCAGTTGGTGAAGCGGTCCCAGTGCTGCTCGACCGGGTTGTAGATCATCGCCTCGGGCAATGGTTTAGACAGCGACGTGCCGCGCAGGTAGTGGTTGAACCAGGGGATCATCACCTGCTGTCGGAATTGCGCGGTGGTGTTGCCGGGCCACTTGAGCGGGCCCATGTTCCAGCCGTCACGGTTGATCTGGCTGTGCCACCACGGTCCCATCACGAGGTGGTTGTTGTCGCCGTGGCCAGCCTTCTTGAGCGCTTCCCAGGCATGCACGGCACCGTAGATGTCCTCCTGATCCCACAGGCCCTGCAGCCACATCGTGGGTACGTTGGAGGGATGCGCGACGAGCAGCTTGTCGAGCGCCTGGAGTTGCCAGAAGGCGTCATAAGCGGGATGCGCGGCGAAGCGGTTCCACCAGGGCAGCTGCTGGAAGCCATTGGCATTGGCGTAGGCGCCGGCCGAACCGGCTTCGAGGAAATTGGTGTAGTCGTCGTAGTTCTCGCGCGGAATGCTTTCTCCCTCGCCCTTCACCGACGACTGGCCGCTGAAGTAATCGAGGTTCACCTGGCGCAGGGCGCCGTAGTGATACCAGTCGTCACCCATCCAGCCATCGATCATCGGGCTTTCCGGCGCGGCAACCTTCAGCGCGGGGTTCGGGTGGAGCAGGGCCATGGCGACGGTCCAGCCGTCGTAGGACGAGCCGATCATGCCGACTTTGCCATTCGATTCCTGCATGTTTTTCACCAGCCAGTCGATGGTGTCCCAGGCGTCGGTGGTGTCGTCGGTCTTGGTCGGATTGAGCGGCCCCATCGGCGGGCGCGTCATGATGTACTTGCCTTCCGATCCATATTTGCCGCGCACGTCCTGCCAAACGAGGATGTAGCTGCCGTCGGCCCAGTCCTTGTCGCCCGACCATACGGCGTCGGCCATGTGCGGACTGTTGACGCGCATGAAGCCACTGGCGTTGTAAGGCGTACGTTCGAGCAGCATCGGCAGATCGTGCGCACCCTTCGGGACCAGGATCACGGTGTGCAGCTTCACGCCATCGCGCATCGGGATCATGACGTCGCGCTTGACGTAGTCGAAGTTGCCCTGCGGCTGCTTCCAGTCGGTCGGAATGTCCGATCCGGTCTGGATCATGTCGGGTGTGATCTTTGCCGAATCCTGAGCGGTCGGCGGCGCCGCAAATGCGGCGGCTGAAAAGAGGAAGGCAAGCGAGACGAGTGCCGAACCTGGAATGGATGTCTTCATGTGCAGCGGATCCTGATGATGGTGATCGCGCCCGCAACCTATCACGGCTACGCGAAGCTGGGGCGAAAACAGGGGCCAGCCAGCTTGGCGCACGTCACGTGTTCTGCGATGCTCATGCGACTCCGTTGCGGGTCATCAACGAGGTGTTCGAATGAACGTTCGCCACCGGGTTGCGCTGCTGCTTGGCATCTTTATTGCCGCAGTCTGTTTTTATCTTCCGTTTGTTCCGCAGACGATTCTGCCGATCGGGATAAAACCGCTGGACCACCAGCATTATGTTGTCGCCGCAAGTTCCTATGCTGCGCCGCTGCCCGCAGGATTGCGCGCCGGCGACATCCTGGATGCTGCGCAGATGGATATCCCGTCGCGGCTGGGTTTGACGACCTACGCTCTGGTGCCAGCCGGTACACGCATCAACCTGGCGGTGAATAGACAAGGACGTGAGTTGCAGGTGCCGGTGACCTTTGTGCCGACGCCCACCACCGTGCTGAATATGGTGGATGTGGTGCTCGGCATCGCGTTGATCTGGCTGGTGGCCGCCCTTGGTCTTCTGATTCTGTGGCGAGGCAGCCGGCTTGCGGCGGCGGGAGTCGGCATCTGGTGCCTTGCCAAACTGTGCTGGGAGATACCCATCAGTTTGCCGCTACCACTGCCGCTAGCAGGTTGGGGCGATGTCATCGGCATGGCGCTGTTCTACTCCGGCTCCCTGATTGGCGCGTATCTGCTGGCCGAGGATCTGGCGTGGGAACAACTCCATAATAAAACCCGCCGCTGGAGTCGTGCGGGATTTCTGCTATTGGTGATCGTCTACCTGGTTATTTTCTTGGCGAACGACTTGGCCTTCCATCTCGACGGCCGCTGGCTGTTCGACCCCACGCACCTCAACGCCAGAGTGGTGGCTCATCTGCTGGCGTTCGCCATACCGATCGGCATGCTGGTATCACGTTATCGCCTCGCGCAGACGGTGAATCGTGCCCGCATCGGGTGGGTGCTGGTGAGTGTGGTTGGAATCGTGGCGACGTATCTGGTGAATAGCGATTTGGCCAGCACGGTATTGAGAAGTATCCAGATCGACATTCTCTACGATGTATTCACCGCCGCAGCGTTCATCGGTTTTACCTACGCCGTGTTACGCCATCGTCTGCTGTCGGTGCAGGTGGTGTTGAATCGCGCCCTGGTGTCTGCCCTTGCGATTGCCAGCGTGCTCGCGGTATTCGGTTTACTGGAGAGCCTCATTGAACATGCGGCTTTGGGGCATCGGGCAAGTACCTGGGTCGCGCTGGCCGTGCCGCTGCTACTCGGCATCTTTTTTGACCAGATAAATGAACGCATCAAGCGCGGCGTGAATTATCTTTTTTTCCGCAAACAGTTCCGCGCGGAAACCGCGCTTGCACAGTTTTCCAGAGAGTGCGGTTACATCACCAGCGCAGAGGTTCTGGTGGATCGTACCCTTGCGGAGGTACTGCGGTATGCGGGTGCGCCAGCTGCAGGCATGTACGAATATGCAGGTGATGGTTACCGTTGCCTGCAGCAGCGCGGCAGTCTGAATTTCCCGGATCGCCTTGCCATCGACGACCCCCTCTGCGTCAGGCTGCGCGCCAATCTGACCGAAACCCCTCTGGATGATCTCGACAGCAACCTTGGCGCGGATGGCCTGGCATTTCCCGTGGCGCTGCGCGGCTTGCTCATCGGCATGTTGATCGTGGCAGCTCGACCGAGTGAGTTGTACTCCCCGAAGGAGCGGGAGTTGCTGCTGCATCTGACGCATCGGGTTGGCACCTCCTTGCATGCCATGTACGTCAATCAGGCCCAGACCTTTATGACGGAGGTGGCGAACGGCGTATTGCCGTCGTCGGAAAAAACCCGGGCGTTGGCAACGCAACTCGTGCAGGCGCATCCGGCGGTGTGACGTGGTGACGGGTCACGAAACCGGAACGGAGGAAGTAAAAGCAGTGGTCTGGGCAAAATTCGTTCCGCTCAAAGTTAAGCGAACCTTCTTGACCGTTGTGGGACTGCACATCACCATTCCCGCCATCGCATGGATCGAATTCAGGGGCGGTCATGAAAGGGATATGGCGCGCGGTATTCGCCGCAGTTGTCGCTACTGGCGCAGGGATGCTCTCAACTACCGCGTTAGCTGGACCATTGCCCTTGGGCGCCGTCGCGACCGTTGTTAAGCTTTATCACGACTACGCTTGGGAAGCTGTTATCGACGAGCCGATGGACGGCACGTCAAATCTTTTCGATCAACCCGCATCCGTACTCAGTCGCTATTTTGATAGGCACATGGTCGACCTCATCATCCGCGACCGTCTATGCAAGGAACGCATCCGCGACATATGCCGCCTCGATTTGGGATTCGCAAGACCCCGGCGCGGCGGAAATGAACATCCACTCCACTTCTAGTCCATCGACGGTTGCCGTCGACTTTGTCTATCCAGGCAGTGGCAAGCATCTGCACATTACCTATGTGTTAGCTCCGGTGAGCGAGGGGTGGCGTATAACCGATATACAGGGTAGCTCAGGCTCACTACGTAAAGTATTAGAGGTCGACTTTCATCCTTGAATGAAAGAGAAAATCGCGTCGTACCGGTGGTGCATTTTTAGGAGAGGAGCATGAGGTACGATATTTCTGTGCAAAAAAGAGGGCAGGCTGCACCACCCATTTTTTCTATGAGCCAAACTCTTCCTTGAGCGGACTTCCATAACGGTATGCATCGACACTTTGTGAGGCGGATAGGCATTCCGTTGGCTGTATTGGTAATGGCGCTATGCGTCTTTTCTGGATATGTCGCACTGTCGCGCGCGGTGGTTCACGTAAGAGGGCCGATTGCCGCCGACGCAAAGGTTCGTGGAGGAGAATCGTTTTCGGTAGCGACGTCATCGGGCTTCAAC
>JBARCX010000218.1:0-2804 GCA_049794535.1 Rhodanobacter sp. | reverse complement strand
CATTTGGATTACCAGGAAGACCGCCTACAAGGCGTGCTTTTGTTGAAGAGTTTGGCCACGAATGGCTGGCTTTCCTTGCCCATCCAGACGATGGACAAAAATAAAGGCGCCACGGCGCCCTTTCCATCAAAACGAAGGCGTGGCGGGAAATCTAGCGATGGATGCTCGTAGTTGCCATGTCGCACACTCGGCCAGCGTTTGGCGCGGGCCACCTTGTCTCGTTGGTTGGTACCGAAACGCTAGTCTAGCCGAAACAGCGTTGTCAATCAGCCGGCGGCGATAGAATGAGCCATTCCTGTCATGGACTCTTTGCATGCGCATTCTCGTCACCGGCACCGCCGGCTTTGTCGGCGCCGCCCTGACCGAACGCCTGCTGGCGCGCGGCGACGAAGTATTCGGCATCGACAACCACAACGACTACTACGACCCCGCGCTCAAGGATGCTCGGCTAGCACGCTTTGCCGGCCATCCCAATTATCGCCACCTGCGTGCTGATCTCGCCGACGCGGCGGCTATCAACCAAGCCTTTGCCGAATTCAAACCACAGCGCGTGGTGAATCTCGCCGCACAGGCCGGCGTGCGTTATTCACTACAGAACCCACAAGCCTACGTGCAGAGCAACCTGGTGGGTTTCGTCAACATACTTGAGGCCTGCCGCCATCACGCGGTCGAGCATCTGGTCTATGCCTCGTCCAGCTCGGTCTATGGTGCGAATCGCAAGCTGCCGTTCGCAGTCGAAGATGCCGTTGATCATCCGGTGAGCCTGTACGCCGCCAGCAAGAAGGCCAATGAGCTGATGGCTCATACGTACAGCCATCTGTACAACCTACCCACCACTGGCCTGCGCTTCTTCACCGTGTACGGGCCATGGGGCCGGCCAGACATGTCACCGATCCTGTTCGCCGACCGGATCAGCCGCGGCGAGCCGATCGACGTGTTCAATTTCGGCAACCACAGCCGCGACTTTACCTATATCGATGACATCGTCGAGGGCGTGATTCGCACACTCGACCATCCCGCTCAACCCGACCCAACCTACAACGCGGAGTTGCCGAACCCCGGTACCTCAAGTGCGCCATACCGCGTCTATAACCTCGGCAACGACCAGCCTGTGCAGCTGCTCCGCTTCATCGAATTGCTAGAGCAAAACCTGGGCCGCGCCGTGGAGAAGCATCTGCTACCGATGCAGCCAGGCGACGTGCCGGATACTTGGGCCGACGTGTCCGCACTGCGTCGCGATGTCGGTTATGCCCCAAGCACCTCGATCGAGGATGGTGTGGCGCGGTTTGTCGCGTGGTATCGCGAGTACTTCAAGAAATGAGTCCAGAGGAGTGAGAAACGAGTTGAAACACCTACTCATTTCTCACTCCTGTCTACTTCAAGCCTATTCAGAAAGGCTTGGCCAGCACCAGAAAGATCACGCCAAGCAACAGCAATATCGGCAACTCGTTGAGCCAGCGCAACGCGCGCGAAGATGGCAAGGCAACTCCACCTTCGCTGCGCTTGAGCATCCGGCCGATACTGATGAAGTAAATCAACAACACCACCACCAGACCCAACTTGGCGTCGATCCAGTGCATGGATGCCACCACGTTGGGCAGCGCCTGCGGAAACACGCGCCAGCCCTGCCACAACACGAGCCCGAACAAGGCCGCCATGCCAAACATGTGGTGGCCAAACCGGTAGAGCCGTCGCCCCATCAGCTGCAGTCGCGCACGCACCGCCGCCTCATCGCCAGCTTCCGCCAGATTCACCAGGATGCGTGGCAGATAGAACACCGTCGCCATCCAGGCGATCACGAACAGCACATGGAAACTCTTGACCCACAGATAGACCATGACAACGCTCCGGCAGCAGAAACAAAAACGGCGCGAACCCAAAGGTTCGCGCCGTTTTATCGGTATTGGTGGGCGGTACAAGGATCGAACTTGTGACCCCTTCCATGTCAAGGAAGTGCTCTACCGCTGAGCTAACCGCCCGTTCTCGCATCGGCAAACCGCGCGAGCCGCGCAGTATACGCGAGCTCCCGCCAGTCGACAACATTCCAGAAGAGTTTAGCGCAACGCCTGCTCACGCAGTTGGTGAATCTGGTCACGCAGGCGGGCCGCATCCTCGAATTCGAGGTTCTGCGCGTGCTTATACATCTGCGTCTCAAGCTTCTTGATCATGCTGACAGCCTGATCGGTGCTGAGTGCGGCGTAATCGGCTGCCTGCTCCGCCACCGCAGCCGCCCTACCCTTGCTGCCACGACCACGTGACGGCACTGCGCTACGCGCCCCCTCCATGATGTCGGCAATGCGTCGCACCACCGTCGTCGGGGTAATGCCGTGGGCTTCGTTGTATGCCACCTGCTTCTCGCGACGGCGGCTGGTCTCATCTATCGCCGCCTGCATCGAGCGAGTGATGGTGTCGCCATATAGGATCGCCGATCCGCGCACGTTACGTGCAGCGCGGCCAATGGTCTGGATCAGCGAACCGGTGGAGCGCAGGAAGCCCTCCTTATCGGCGTCGAGGATCGCCACCAGCGAGACCTCCGGCATATCCAGGCCCTCACGCAGCAAGTTGATGCCGACCAACACATCGAATTCGCCCAGACGAAGATCACGGATGATCTCGCTCCGTTCGATCGTCTCGATATCCGAGTGCAGGTAACGCACTTTCACATCATGTTCGGAAAGATATTCGGTGAGGTTCTCAGCCATGCGCTTGGTCAGCGTGGTAACCAGCACGCGGTCGCCAATCGCCACACGCTTGTGTACTTCACCAAGCAGGTCATCGACCTGGGTCCGCACCGGGCGCACCTC
>JBARCX010000217.1:0-6983 GCA_049794535.1 Rhodanobacter sp. | reverse complement strand
AGTAAACCATCAATCATCAACTCAAATGAGGATAGCGAACATGAAGATTCGCAATGTACTGAAGAGCAAGACCCTGGCGCTTGGCACTCTGCTCGCAGTGGGCTCGGCAGCTGCTCCGGCCTTTGCACAGACTACGGGCTCGTTGTCGGGCCTGAGTGCGCTGTTCAGTGGCCTGGACACTGCCGATATCGTCACGGCCATCGTCAGCGCCGGTGTAATTCTCGTCGGTGTGGGTTTCGCGAAGTGGGGCACGAAGAAGGTCGGCAAGTTCTTCGGCTAAGCCTCTAGGGCAGGGCGGCGTGTGTCGCCCTGTCTTTTTTCTTCGCGGAGTAATTCCTATGCCCGGCACACCTTCATGCGGTTTGGGCGGTTCCTCGAATACGAGTGGACCGTGCACCGGCACGTACAGTCTTAGCTCGTTACCCTCGTCGCTTTCCGGCTTGCAGGGTTCGGCGGTTGTTCGTGCGTTCGTCGCCGGTGCCGCTATCTACGTAGCGGTTGGCTTTGCCTTGTTCGCGGTGTACGTCGTAGCTCGCATCTTCAGCCAGCGTCGCAAAGCGGCGGCGGCGCGTCGCGCTGGGGATGTGCGCGCTGAAGACAAGCTTTATCGATCCTACTACCGCAACTTCGATATGGAGGATTTCGGTCAGCGCATGGCCGATGCGCATGACGATGCTGAGGATTCCGACGAAGACGATACGCCAGAAGATGCCGAATTTTCGGAGTCGCACTCATGATCATGCTCGTTTTTTTTGGCTTTATGGGTGCACTTTGCGGTTGGGCTGCTGCTGCGGGACTTGACCAATGAAGCTGACTACGTCGGCCATTCGACGATTTACCACTTTTGTTGTTGCGCTGCTGACCTTCTCCGCTGCCTTCATGCCGTCGCCGGTTTTCGCTACAGCGACTGCCGCCAGTTATCCAGCGGCATTGGCTGCTTGCCAGAGCCTTGCAGCCACACCTTCTTTCAAAAATGCAAATCCGTCATGTCCCCTAGCTCCTGCCTCTCAGACAGGCACCGGACCCAATGCGGCGTGTGCTGTTGACCTGCTTTACGGATCGAGCACGCCTCAGGCGCTCTATCAGTACTGGATCTTTCCGTGCAACACAGCACCTAACGGTTGCACGGCTGGGCAAGCGTTGGCCAATGGTGCTAGTTACAATCAGAGCAGTACTACTGGCGAGGCTGAGTCCGGTGGCTGCTGTTTAGCGCTTACGCTTGGTGGTCCGTTATCGGGCCAGATGGTTCAGACCGGTATGACGTGTTCCGCCGCGACTGGTGCACCTCAAGTGACCACGCCACCTTCCGAAACAAATAATCCGAATGGCTCAAAGACTATTTGTGACCCGGTGAGTGGTGATTGCGTGACCTATACGCCTTCGCCTGATCCTGCTCCCGCTACGAGTTCGCCTAACAGCGCCACAAATTCTCAGACCAACACGGGGCCGTCTACCTCTAATTCCACGGGCACTACCACGCCGGCTTCGTCGTCTAGTTCGGGTAGTGGATCGGGTGCTGGCTCGGGCACTTCTGGTTCGGGTAGTGGCGCAACAACCACCACGACGCAGACGAATAATCCGGCTACGGCTTCTTCAACCAGTTGCACGACCGGCGTTTGTGATGTCGGTAATGCAGACGGTCAGGTTGGTGCGCTTTACACCGCGAGTACGGATACGCCAAACAGTGTTTACGCCTCGTTTCAAGCGCAGGTTTCGAATTCACCGATCGTGTCAGCAGCCACGGGTTTCTTTAGCCTCAGCGTCTCCGACACGTGTCCAATATTCAGTGTGCCGGGCAATAAATATTTCGGATCTGGCGGCCTTTCGTTCGGGTTTTTCTGCCAGTCAAACGTGCTAACGCTGTTTCAGTTGGCCGGCTTCTTCGTACTGGCGGTGGCGGCATATGCTGCGTTCAAAATTGCCATTTATTAAGTCCATCACACTCGGCGCTTTGCTTTTCTTCTTTGCGTTCGCCTCGGCGCTTGTTCCCACTCCCGTGCACGCGCAGTCTTCGGGTGTCACATGCAGCATGGTCAATGGCGTTTATACGTGCACTGACGGTCAGACTATTCCCGGCGTTACGTGCGGCATGATCGGCGGTATCGAAACATGCACAGACAACTCGATCAGCAATACCGGCACGACGTGCGTAACGGGTAGCGATGGCTCACAGTCTTGCTTGAACAATTCCTCAGGTACAACGGCGAGTACCACGCTTTCGAATCTTGGTAAGGGACTTGGATCTGTTCCTACGGCACCGTCAAACGGTCAAAGCTCGGGCTGGCTCAGTCAGCTGACATGGTGGATTTCTAACGCAATACAGACCGTTTTCACGGCACTTATTACGTTGTTGAGGGATCTCGTTACCTTTGTCCTAGGCGTGGTTCTTTCGCTCGTTGCCGGTGCGATTAGCGCCATTGGTGTGCCCAGTTGGATTAGCCAGTACTCGCTCGGTTCGCTTCTCGGTCAGACAGGCGCCGTGGCCGGCTTTTTCATGTCTGAATTCCAGGTGCCGGCAGGTCTCGGGCTACTCGGCCTCGGCTATGCGTTCCGGCTTGTCCGCAAATTCCTCACGCTGTTCCAGTGGTGATCTATGCTCGTTTTTAACGAAGGCCTGCCACGCTCTGGCAAAAGCTACGACGCGGTTAAGAATCACATCTTGGTAGCGCTGACGGCGGGTCGCATTGTGTTTGCGCGCATCAACGGCCTGAACCACGAAGAGATTGCGCGCTATCTCATCATGGATATCGAACGCGTCCGTGAGTTGCTTCAAGTGGTCAGCACTGCCGAGGCGAAAACGCTTTTTCTCGCACAGCGTGATCTCACATCGGTCGAGCAGAACTGGTACATCGAAGACCGGCTAAAAAATGCGTTGTTCGTGATTGACGAGGCCCACGAATTCTACGTGGCGTCACGCGAAGCGATTAACCCAGCGGTTGAGCAGTTCTTCGCACTCTGTGGTCAGAACGGCATGGACGGCGTGCTCATGTCGCAGTGGTACAAGCGGCTGCATTCGTCCGTGCGTGCACGCGTTGAGCGTAAGAATGTTTTTCAGAAGCTCACGGCGGCGGGCATGCAGAGCAAATACACGCTCAAGCAATACCATGCCACGGAGCCGGACCGTTTCGAGTTGGTCGACACCACCATCGGCACTTACGATCCGAAGATGTTCCCTCTGTATCACGGCTATGCACCTGGTGCGACGAACACCGAGGTGTATACGGCCGGTGGAACCACGGTGTGGCGTCGGCTGAGAAAGTACAGCCTCATCGTCGTGCCGCTGCTCGGGCTAGCCATCTATTTCCTCTCGCGATTCTTCCACGGCGATGGCGGCCTTGTTCGCCACGATGTACCGCAAGCGCCGCTTGCACGGGCATCTGCAGCGCCCGCAGCACCGCTAGCAGCTGCTACGGGCGCATCGCAGCCCAGTGTCATCGAGCACGCACGTTTCGACGAGAAGGGCATGTCAGCCGAAGTGCGCTACATTTTCGACCTGTCTTCTCAAGCGCGGCCCAGGCTAGCTGGAGTAGGGCACGTGGCCAACGGCGAAGACTTCGGCATTATCGAATGGCGTCAGGACCAAGGTCCTGCCATCGACCGCATGACGCTAGCGCAAGTGCGCGACCTGGGCGTCAAAGTCGAGGTGCACACCTACGGGGTCAAGCTCACGTGGAACCAGCAAGCCATTGTGGTCACCTCCTGGCCGCTGGAAGAGGCTGCCTCATCTGCGCAGCAAGCCAAGCCCGACGATTCGACGGCATCAAGCGCACCACGTATGTCCGATTCGAAGAGCCAGGAGCAGGGTGGTAGTGCCTGGAAGTCTCCATCCACGTCCACCGCTTACGTGCCGCCCGAGTTGATGCCGCACGAAGCGCAGTCAACTTTCACCATGCAGTGAGCCGGGGTTTGGGGTGAAACCCCAAGGAGACGCTCCTTTGCTGTCGAGGAAGCAGCGCCCTTCATCCAGCCTGCTCCCGCAGGCTGCATACCTGTCCCTCATCTCCCTGGCACACAACCTCTTCCCGCTAAACCCGCTCTACAGCGTGTGCGTGGAATCCGGCAATCGGGCCTGCAAAGCAGGCGACCTATGGACGGTAGTCATTCAAGCCGAGGTGCGCTCATGATCGAGCACGTAGCACCGTAGATCTGCGCAGCTGATCGGAGGGGCTATGTGTGCCCTGAGCCCACTGATATCCTCAGTCCATGGAGATCTTTCGGCGCATGCTTGGCTGGTTCGGTACTCGTGCATTTGCGCGAAGACTCGACCGCGAATTTGATGTGTGGGTCAAGCGCCACGGCTAATCGTGATGTACAGGGGTGTATATGCGCGCAAAGGATGTGTTCGGTCTCGCCATCGCGGCGGTACTGCTTTTACTGACGGTGCCGCTGTACCGTCATATTTTGGCCTTTGATCGTGCGGCGGCTGATCCCGCACCGTCTTCCATGGTTGCTGCTATTGAGGCACCTGTATCGGGTTCCGTTGTCATCGCTGATCGCGGCGCGTATGACGCTTACCATGAGCGTGAGATGTTGGCACCCAATCAGCGCTGCGTTGGTGGTTCGGTGATACAGGTGGATGGTTCGTCTTACACGCAGCTGGGCTCGATTGATTATCCGATTCATTGCGTGGGTCGTGTGGCGGATCGTCCGTTACGTTGATCGCCGGCCAGCGTTGCACTGGACCGGCGATGGCTGCTCAACGTCGTATTAGTCGAACAAGACGAGTTGGCGGCGGCTGGCGTCTTTGAGATCCCAGTCGTGCATCTGCATGAGGTGCCTTAGATGGTGTTCGGAGATCCGGCCCCGGCGCATACTGCCACCAGGGGCAATCAACCAGTGTTGGCGGACACGCCATCCAGGCCAGCGGCCTGTGAGGTCGAACTGTCCGACCATGAGATCTGATCGCCACTGAACGATTTCTTTGAGGCCGATGCGTTGGCCGTTAGGCAGCACCAGGGCGGCACCGTCCAGCCGCCAGTTCTTGTCACTCCAGAATCCCTGCATAGTCGTTGAAACCCCTGTATTTCAACGCGGCACATGCCGCAAGGGCGAGGATAAGGAATATCGCCAATTGCGCATAATGTATATTATGTCAAATTGCAGAAGCTGCTCCGCAAGGCTGGCACAGCACTTGCTCGTCTGTTCTTCCCCAAGGATGGACTGACCGCATGGCTCGCCCGCGCACACGCCTAAGCTGGATCTGGATCTCGACGTCGGCTAGTTATTCGTAAAACAGACCAGTTAATCGTAAATCCCCTGCCGATTGATCGTAATTCTTAGGGTGGATAAGCGTATTTTTTTATGTGGGTAGCGTGGCCACTACTAAGAATTCTGGGCCGCAAATACAAAGAAGTCTGGGCCGACCACCACAAGAAACCTTCCACGCATGGCGCAGACAAAGTTCCTCAGCCGAGAAGGCACGCAGATAAACCTCGGCATGCAGGAGTGTTAGAAAGAAAAACCTCGGCACGTCGTAACGTTGTCTTTCATCAGCACACAGAAATCCGAGTCTGCAGGCCCAGTGGATAACTGTACTCGCTAGCGGATAACTGCAACGAATGCTGAGGTTTAATGCAATGCCGCCAGAGGTTCTTTGCATCTCGTCCTAACCTTGTGCCCACGGCCGCGCCGTTCAATGGTTATTTGGGACTGCGTGGGGTGCGTCGCGCCGTGCGTTTGGAGGATGGCGAGGCGGCAGTGGAAGTTGAACGCTTAGGTCGAGGTTTCGCAAGGCCTGCAGTTGATGCGGTGGCTAGCTTATCGAGCTGTTTCTGCAGGGCCTCTGCGCGACCAGCATGACTCGCAGTCGCGCGCTCAGAGGCATGCAACGCGGCGACCAAGCGGGCCGTCTCTTCCCCATGCTGTTGTGATGTTTTCTCCGTGTCGCGCAGATGCGCAACCAAGCGCCGCTGCGACTCTTTGATCTCTTGGCGCACGCGATCGACTTCACTATTCGCACGATCTTCGACGCTACGAATATGGCCGCTCGCCAGCTCGCGCTCCGTGGCCGCCTTCGACTCACTGGTCGCCAGCTGAGCACGAACCAGGCCTAAATCTTCCGTGAGCTTGTCGTGTTGTTGCTGGAGGCGATCTCGTTGCTGCAGTAAGTCCAGTCGCTGTGCCTCGGTTTGGGTCAGCAAGCTTTGACGCTCTGTGAGCTGCAGCTCGACGTGACTCAGCTTGGTCAGCGTATCGGTGACATTCGTTTCGGCGTCGGTGAGCGCGATTTCCCAGATCTTGCGTTCTTGGGTGAGCGAGGACTGGGCCGCAAGGAGCTCATTCTGATCATGGGTGAGGGCAGCCCGAACGACGGATTCCGCCTGCGTCACCGCAAGACGCCACACTTCGGCGAACGCCTGCCCTGCTTCCGAAGGAACCTCAGGCAACTTCAACAGGTCCTGCATCCGTTGTGCGAGTGTGCCGCGCCAGATGTCCAGCATGCGGGTCACCGTATTCGGTGAGCCGGTACCGAGTTGCGCCCGAATCTTTTCCACGGTCGGCTTATCGCCGGCGGCCACCAGTGCGTCCGCCGCGGCGTTGACCTGTTCCTGAGTGATTCCCGTGCGCATCAAATGGTCTCCTCGATCGGCACCCTGCCCTGGCCTTGACGTACTCGCGATAAGTGATGATTATCACCAGTAGATACCTTATTTCGTAATGTATATTACATATTATGAAGTATAAAAACACGTTACCGGCCCTGGCCCAGCCCGCTTCCGGCCTGGTTTTGCCCGAACAACTGGCCCAGCAGGCGGCCGACGCCGTGCGTGAACTGCTGGCCGAAGCCGCCGCAGCCAACACCACACGCAGCTATGCCGCCGCCCTGCGCTACTGGGCCGGCTGGCACCAAGCCCGGTTCGGCATGGAGCTGACGTTGCCGGTAAGTGAGGCCGTGGTGATCCAGTTTCTGGTCGATCACATCCAGCGCAAGAACAAAGCCGGTCTGGTCAGCGAACTGCCGACGGCCGTCGACCAAGCGCTGG
>JBARCX010000216.1:0-6190 GCA_049794535.1 Rhodanobacter sp. | reverse complement strand
CTGCGAGCCTGTCGGGCGCTCGCTAAACCATGCGGGCGCATTTCGCGTAGTTGCTCAGTCCACCGCGCGGTGCAGGATGACTTCCAGTACGAACTTCGAGCCGAAGAATGCCAGCACTAGTACGGCCATGCCGATCAGCGTGAGATTGACTGCGCTGCGGCCGCGCCAGCCATGGCGCCAACGACCGTAGAGCAAGGCGCCGAACACCAGCCATGCAATGATCGACAGCACCGTTTTGTGCATCAAATGCTGGCCGAACAAATTGTCGACAAACAGGATGCCGGTCAGCAGGGTGAGTGTGAGCAGCATGAAGCCGGCACCGATCAGCCGGAACAGCAGTGTTTCGGTCAGGGTCAGTGGCGGCAGTGCGCGTAGCCACGGACCAATTTGGCGATGACGCAGTGCGCGCTCTTGAAGCGCTAGAAGAATTGCCAATGCTGCAGCTATCGACAGTACGCCGAACGCAAGCAATGCCACGGTAACGTGCAGCTTGATCTGCCAGTCCATCGACTGCGGCATGGTGGGGGGTGCAAGGAAACTGTCCACCGCCAGTAGCAGCGCAGTGAGCGGGAATACGATCACGCCGAGGGTGGCGATCGGCCGTGTGAGATTTACTAGCAAGGTCAGTGCCGACACCACGCAGGCGACTAGCGATAACGCCGCAAAGAAGTGCAGATCCAGGGCGCCACGATGCATGCCTAACAGCACGCCGGCATGCGCCAGCACTCCAATGGCTGCGATGGCTAGCGCTGGATAAACCCAGGTCGACGAGGTGTTGGGCTGCGCGCCGCCGAATAGCCGCCGGGCCAGCATGCCAGTGGCCAGCAGGTAGCAGATGATGGCGAGTAGTGAGAGTGCGGGCAGCATGCCGCGCAAGTGTCGCACAAGGCTGCTGCGCTTGAATGTGTGTATCCAGAATTTGGGCACTTGCAATATTTAGATATTTGCCTAAATATCTACGCATGGATTTACTCAGTGCCATGCCATGAAGCAGCAGGCTGCGTTCCGTGCGCTTGCCGACCCCACTCGTCGCGCCATCCTCAAGCGGCTGCAGGGTGGGGCGATGAGTGCGGGTGAGATTGGCGAGGCATTCGACATTACGGGCGCCTCGCTGTCGCATCACTTCGCCGTATTGAAACAGGCTGACCTTGTGCGTACCGAACGGCGTGGTCAGTACATCGTGTATTCGCTCAACAGCACCGTGATGGAAGACCTTACGCGCATGGTGCTGGATCTGTTCCCGTCGGGTACGACCCGAGGAGGTAAGCGATGAAATTCCATCGCAATCAGCTGGTGTCGGTGGTGTTCATCACAGTGGCGGCAGTGGTGGCGGTGTGGCTATATCCACGCCTTCCGGCGGTGGTGCCAACGCACTGGGATATGAACGGCCACATCAACGGCTATATGCCCAGATTCTGGGCGGCGGCCATGCCCGCGTTGATGATTTTTGGGTTGGCGGTGCTTGCGATGCTGCTCCCGGCGATTTCACCACGTCGGTTTGAAATAGCGCCTTTTGCGCAAGCCTACGGCATCGTGATGCTCGCCACGCAGGGTCTGATGCTGGTGGTAGGCCTATCCACATTATTGAGCGGTGCCGGTTATGCCGTGCCGATACCAACCATCGTGATGCTGAGTGTCGGAGTGTTGTTCATGGTTATGGGTAATTACATGGGCAAGCTGCGCAAGAACTTCTTCGTCGGCATTCGCACGCCGTGGACACTGGCCAGTGACGCGGTGTGGGAGCGCACGCATCGGTTCGGTGGTTGGCTGTTTATGTTGGCTGGTTTGGTAGTGGTCATTGCGGCTCTGGTTGGTGCTCCACCTAGGCTGCTGGTTGTGGTGCTTTTGGCGGTAACAGTGATTTCGTGCGGGTACTCGTTCTTGATTTACCGGCGCCTTGAAGGGCGGCGCTGATCCGTCGTTTTTGGAGTCCGTCATTCCGTCAACACGATAAGCGATGGCCGTTGGCCGTCCACTTCGTCATTGGGAGAAATCGATGAATCGTTCCATTGCACTGGCGATCTGCGCCAGCATGGTTTGTGCTGTTCCGGCGACGCATGCCGCTGAAGATCTGTGCCGTCATCGTTCTGCCGAGATTCTGCAGAACATGCAGAAAGGTGACTACGTTGCGGCTACCACGTATTTCGATGCGCACATACATGCTGCGCTGGATGCGCAGAAGCTGGGTCAGGTCTGGCAGCAGGTGCTTCCGCAGCAACTCGGTGCCTTCGACCATGCCATGGCGGTGCAGGTAAAGCAGAGCGGTGAGTTGTTCATTGCTGAAACGCCGCTACATTTCGCCAACGGTTGGTTGGTCATGCGGGTGACTTGCGGCATGGATGGTCAGGTGGGTGGGTTGCTCTTCGCACCGAGCCAGGCGCCGTCGATAGCTGCGGCAGCAACGTTGACGAATGCGCAGGGGGTTACTGAGCGAGCGCTGGCAGTGTCATCGCCATTCGGTCCGCTGCCAGGCACATTAACCTTGCCATCTGGCGATGGGCCGTTTGCGGCTGTATTGCTGATTGCCGGTTCCGGTCCGCACGATCGGGACGAAACGATTGGGCCGAATAAGCCGTTACGCGATCTGGCGCAAGGATTGGCTGTTGCTGGTATCGCGTCGCTACGCTACGACAAGCGCACCTACGTTTATGCCGCGCAGAGTTTGGGCAAGGCGATTACCGTCGATGACGAAGTCACTGACGATGCACTTAGTGCGCTGCGCCTGCTGGCTGAGCAGGCAGCCATCGATCCGCATCGATTGTTCGTGCTGGGTCACAGCCTGGGGGCGTTGATGGCGCCACGCATCGGGCAGCGCGATCCACGCATAGCTGGCTTGATCCTGCTCGGCGCGCCGGCGCGATTCAATCTGGATACGGTGTTGCGTCAGATCCGATATATCGGTCAGCAGGAGGGGGCATCCACTGCGGTGCTAGATAAGCAGACTGCTCCCGTTATAGCGGCGCGCGATGCGATGGCACATGCTGATCCCGCGCATCCGCCGGCTGGGCAGTTTTTCCACGCCCCGGCCAGCTACTGGTTGAGTCTGCGCGACTACGATGCAGTGGATGTGTCGAAGGCGCTGTCTGTGCCGATATTGGTGTTGCAGGGTGGTGGTGACTATCAAGTCACGCCGCAATACGACTTTGTCCAATGGCAGGCTGCTTTTCCACACGACTCTCGCGTGCAGTTGCGTGAATATCCGGGCCTTAGTCATTTGTTCATGCCCGCCGGTACGCCGCCTTCACCCGCGGACTATGAGCGGCCAGGGCAGGTGGATGCCCGGGTGATCCACGATATTGCCGGGTGGATCAAGGCACAACCAAGTCACCTCTGAGGTGCTTACAGCGGACAGGGTGGGCGGGTCTGGTATATTTGCCGACTTGTCCTGAAGTCGTGCACCCATCATGTTCGAGTCGCTCAGCCAACGCCTGTCCACTACCGTCAACCGCCTGCGTGGTCGCGGGCGGCTGACCGAGGAAAATATCCGCGAATCGATGCGCGAAGTGCGCATTGCCTTGCTGGAGGCGGACGTCGCGCTGCCGGTAGTGCAGGCACTGATCGAGCGCGTAAAGGTGCGCGCGGTCGGGCAGGATGTCATGAAGAGCCTTTCGCCCGGCCAAGCGCTGGTGAAGGTGGTCAGTGACGAGCTGACTGCGGTGATGGGCACGGTCAACACCGAGCTGAATTTGGCCCAGCAGCCGCCGGCAGTCATATTGATGGCTGGCCTGCAAGGTGCAGGTAAGACCACTACGGTGGCCAAACTCGCCCGCTTCCTTACCGAGCGCAAGAAGAAAAAGGTGATGGTGGTGAGCTGTGACGTCTATCGTCCAGCCGCTATCGAGCAGTTGCGCACGCTGGCTGAGCAGGTTGGGGTCAAGTTCTTCCCGTCCGAGGCAGGGCAAAACCCGGTCGATATCGCCAAGGCTGCGATTGTTGCGGCGAGAAAGGAAGTCGTCGACGTGTTGCTGGTGGATACCGCCGGCCGCTTGCACGTGGACGAGGCGATGATGGCTGAGATCAAGGCGTTGCACGCCGCGATCACGCCCATTGAGACGCTGTTCGTGGTCGATTCAATGACCGGCCAGGACGCTGCCAACACTGCCAAGGCTTTTGCCGAGGCGCTGCCACTGACCGGTGTAGTGCTGACCAAGACGGATGGTGATGCTCGTGGCGGTGCGGCGCTTTCAGTGCGCTATGTCACCGGTCGACCGATCAAGTTCCTTGGCGCGGGTGAAAAAACCGATGCGCTGGAGCCGTTCCACCCCGATCGCGTCGCGCAGCGCATCCTCGGCATGGGCGACGTGCTGTCGCTGGTCGAGGAGGTTGAGCGCAAAGTTGATCAGGAAAAAGCGCAGAAGCTCGCCACCAAGGTGATGAAGGGCAAGCGCTTCGACCTGAACGACATGCAAGATCAGCTCGAGCAGATGAACAACATGGGTGGGCTGGCTGGCCTCATGGATAAGCTGCCTGGCGTGTCGAATCTGCCAGAAAATGTTAAATCCAAGGTCAATGACGGCGAAATCAAACGCATGGTCGCGATCATCAGCTCGATGACCAAGAAAGAGCGTCGTCATCCCGATTTGTTGAATGGGTCGCGTCGTGCCCGTGTGGCGCGTGGCTCCGGTACCCAGCCGGCTGATGTGAATCGTCTGCTCAAGCAGTACATGCAGATGGAAAAGATGATGTCCAAGCTGTCCAAAGGTGGCAGCAAGGGCTTGCTACGGCAGATGCGTGGCGCCATGAAGGGAATGGGCGGTATGGGTGGTTTGCCGCCAATGCGTTGAGTGAATGAGCTTTCTTGCCCTGTACGTAGTTCGGGGCTTCCTTTTTTCCCTTTTTCCGCTAAAATGCCGTGTTTACCGCGCACGGACTCGTGCGTGCTGCCGGCATACCGGCACCTCTGGAGTTTTTATCATGGTCAAGATTCGTCTTTCGCGCGGTGGCGCCAAGGGCCGTCCGTTCTACCACGTCGTTGTGACCGATCAGCGCAACAAGCGCGACGGCCGTAACATCGAGAGCGTCGGTTTCTACAATCCGGTTGCTTCGGGCAAGGACAAGCGCCTTGAGCTGAACGTCGCCCGCGTCAAGGAATGGGTGAGCAAGGGTGCGCAGTTGACCGACAAGGTCGCCGCCCTGGTCAAGGAAGCCGGCAAGCAGCAGGCTGCCTGAGTATGAGTGCAGCCGGTCGGCGCGTCCTGGTTGGACGCATCGTCGGGCTGTACGGCGTGCAGGGCTGGCTCAAGTTTGAATCCTGGACCGAGCCCCGCACGAAGATCTTCGATTACCAACCCTGGCTGCTCACAGCGGCGCCGGGTGTGGAAACGGAGGTCACGGGAGTCAAGGGGCGTCCACAAGGCAAGGGGCTGATTTGCTACCTGCCGGATGTGGACGACCGTGACAAGGCAGCGGCGCTGGTGGGGCACGACATCTATGTCGCCCGCGAGCAGCTGCCACCTCCCGGTAAGGATGAATATTACTGGGTCGATCTCGAAGGTCTGGAGGTCGTCACCACAGAGGGCGTACTGTTGGGGCGGGTGAGTCACCTGTTCGCTACCGGTGCTAATGATGTGGTGGTAGTTAGGGATGGCGAGCGCGAGCGGCTGGTTCCTTTCATCCAGGGCAATTATGTGCGTTCAGTGGACTTGTCTGGTGGACGTATGGTGGTGGACTGGGATCCTGAATTCTGAGCCCGAATTGTGAAGCTTGGAGATTGAGGGTCTGATGCGCATTGATGTCGTTACGTTGTTTCCCGACTTCATGCGTCTGTGCGCTGCCGTTGGTGTTGTGGGGCGCGCGCAACAGCGCGAGCTGTTGCAGGTGGAAGCCTGGAATCCGCGCGACTACGCCACTGACAATTACCGCACCGTGGACGGCCGCACCTGTGGCGGCGGACCCGGAATGGTGATGCTGATTGAGCCTTTGCGTGCCGCTTTGATAGCGATGCGTGAGGCAGCACCGGAGCCGGTGCATGTGATTTACCTCAGTCCGCAAGGTTCGCGGCTGACGCAGGGTAGGGTAGAAGCGCTGGCGAAATTGCCGCGCATCGCTCTGCTCTGTGGGCGTTACGAAGGTGTGGATGAACGCTTGCTAGTGCACGAGGTCGACGAAGAGCTCTCTATCGGCGATTATGTGCTGTCTGGTGGTGAGCTGGGCGCCGCGGTGATCATCGACGCGGTTGGCCGCTTGCAGG
>JBARCX010000215.1:0-10293 GCA_049794535.1 Rhodanobacter sp. | reverse complement strand
TCGTCGCTGAAAAGCGTATCCGGATTGATGTGTTCGTCTTTGATCAGTCGCCGCACTTCCTCGGCGTTGTTGTCCTGCGCCGCACGCGCCAGCGCTAGAGCCTGTGGGTTCTTGAACGTGTTGGCCGGATTGAACCAGCTTGACTGGCTCAATGGAGTCGAAGCGGAACCATCGGTCGACACGTTCGACGAAGGCACGTTGCAGCCAGCCAGCAGAATCACAAGCCCCATCATGCCAAGCGAGAGGCATGTTTTTTTCATGGGCTACGACCTCTCAATACTGCCTTGCTGGCATCCGTCAGCGCGAAGACTCGCGGTGGCTGTACTGCCGCTACGGCCTCATTCACCACCGGCGGCATGTTGGCCAGCTTCTTGAGGATTTTGTCCTTGAAGAACCAGTTCTTCTTCGCCCGAATCGGCTTGCAGCCTTCATAGAAAATCAGCTCGTCGTCGCTGGGCAGTTCCTTGATCTCCTGCGGCAGGAACAACGCACGGCGCTCTTCGCTGTAGCTGGTAGATGTTTGATTGGAACCGCCGCCGCGACTGGTGCTGCGATGTTGTTTGCGAATGGTTCTGTAACCGAGCATGTCGCTGTATTCGTTCGCGTCGCTCTGCTCGCGCGGTGCGAATACGATTTGCGCGCCGTGATTGGTGATGAAGTTCTGCGCGTCGTTGTCGCCATAGGCAGAGCGCAGCTGCGCGCGGCTCTGCACGATGCACAGGTCGCGCACGCCGTAACTGGCGGCGATGGAGATGCGCTTGGACCATACGTCCACCCGGCCCATGGCGGTGAACTCGTCCATCAGCATCAGCATCTGGTATTTCAGGCCAGGGTCTTCGCCCAACTGCTGGTCGAGGTTGTTGCCGATGACGCAGCTGAAGAAGATGTTGAGCAGCTTGCTGCTTTCGTCGAGCTTGTTGGTGGGGATATCGACGTACAGGGTGGTGGGGTAGCGGCGTAGCGTGGTGATGTCGAAGTCGGTGGCGTTGGTGGCAGCCGCCAGAATCGGGTTGAGGAATTGCTGCAGCGGGGCCTGCATGGTGGCGATGACCGAGCTGAAGGTCTGCTCGGCCAGTCCGGCGAGGGTGCTGAACCTGGTACGCGTTTGTGGGCTCACGAAACCCTGGTTGGGATCCCGGAGGATGGCTTGCAGCATCTCCTTGGTGCTTTGGTTATCCCTACCGCTGGACAAGTGCAGAATGCGCTCGAGGCTGGGGAACGTCGGCGAGGTGTTGATATCGGGGATCAGCGCCGCGGGTATATCGCTGGCGATCAGCCGTTTCATCTGGTGATCCCACGCCTCGAACATGTAGGAGGCAAACGCGGTAAACGCCGAGCGGCTCTGCGCGGTCCAGAACGGGTCTTTGCCGGGCTCGTCCGGATACAGGATGGCGGACAAGGTCTGGATGCCACCTATGCACTCGCCCGCTTTCATGCCGGCGAGCAGGGTGAACGGGTTGAAGCGGTGGGTACGGCGATTCTCCTCATAGGGAGCCCAGGTGTAGACGCGCTGCCCGAGCGCAAGGCGGAGACCGCTGGTGCCCTTGCGCAGCTCGCCTTTGAGATCCAGCACTACCATGGAGTGCTGATAGGTAAGCAGCGCGGGCATGGCGATGCTGGCAGTTTTGCCGCTGCGTGTGGGGCTGATGACGATGGCATGCTGCGCACCGCCCAACCACAGGTAGTGGCCTTTGTACTTGCCAATGAGGATGCTTTGCGGGGTTCGCTTGAGCAGCCCGGCTTTTTTCAGATCGGCCAGAGTGGCGAAGCTCGCATCGCCGTGCAGCGATTCGGATTTGGATCGGAGCAGCGGAATCAAAAGGCCGACCCAGGCCAGCAGCGGCAGACCGAAGCCGATGGCACCGGTGAGTTTGATCCGCATGACGTAGGGCGCGAACGGCGGCAGATCCATCGCCTGCACGTACTGCCACCACGTGTTCCAGGCCGGTGGCTCGTTGTGCAGTCCGAGCAAAAGTAGAACGAGATAGTTGGAGAAGAACCAGCCTCCCGCTAAAACCGTCAACAGCAACACCAACGCAAAAAACAGCTTGCCCGAGCTCATTGCTTCGCACTCCTTGCGACAATCTCCATGACCCTGCGCGTTCGATGCTGGTCCCATCCATATCGGCCTGTCAAATCAGGGCGCCGGCCGCGCGACGTATCGGTAGGTTTCGTCAGTTGCTTTAATCGCGAGCAGGCGTCTAAGACGCTCTAATTAGGCAAACGGTGTGGATGCTAGCCAGCTTTTCGATCGAGCCACACCGCGAGCCCCTGTGCATTCAATTCGATATCCATACCTAGCAGGGCGCATAGTACCTTGAGGCCTTGTGTCCAGCCGTGCGCCTCAGCGCGTTGTGCATAAAAACTGGCGAGTGCATCGCTGAGAGCAGCGTGACGATCTGCTTTGCCATTCACGGCTTGTGCCATCGTTACCATGGCGTCGATTTGTTCGTGCAGGTCGTTTGCCAGCTTTTCGATATGCTCCACCCGACCGTAGTGGGTGAGGTACATCGCTGTGGGTTTAAGCGCGAGCAGGCGGTTGATCGATGCATGTAGTGCATCCGGATCGAACTGCACCGGTGATGTGGTGGGGAGAATGAACGGGCCGTTTGCCGTATCGAATTCGCGATAGCTCAGGCCGAACGTGTCTCCGGTGAAACATACGTTGGCGCGTTCGTCGTAGACACAAAAGTGGTGCTTCGCGTGACCTGGCGAATCGATGCAACGTAGTGAGCGTCCCGCCAGATCCACCACGTATCCATCGGGAGCCTCGACGACGCGTTCGGCGGGAATGGGCCGAAGCCGTCCATAGGTCTGCTCCATCACTGCTTCGCCATACACTGCACTGGCACCGGCCCAAAGCTGCGATGGGTCGATCATGTGTCGGGCACCGCGTGGATGCACAACGAGTTTTGCATTCGGAAGCTGCGCGATCAATTCGCCTGCGCCACCCGCATGATCCAGATGCACATGGGTGAGTATCAACCAATCCACCTGTGCTGGCGTCAGCCCGGCCTTATCCAGCGCAGCAAGCATGCGCGGCACCGAGTAGTAGGTGCCGCAGTCGATGAATGCGCCACGGCCGTTCTCCACCATGAGATACGCCGCGTCAAATTGCGGCCGAACAAAACCTGTGTCGATGGTGTGGATGCCGTGGATAGTGGTCATGGTGGTCTCGGACGGAATCGATCCGTTGAGGTTACCAAGCTACCCGTTGATCCGCACGACTGTCCTTGTACATCGTCAAGGCGCTGCTTATGGTCAACATCCATGTCAGTTCTATAGAGACGTGATTGTGCTCACCACTGCAGCATGATCTTGCCGATATGCGTGCTGCTTTCCATCAGTGCATGCGCCTTGGCTGCTTCGGCAGCGGGAAAGATCTCATGGATTACAGGGCGTACTTTGCCGGCTTCCAGCAGTGGCCAGACTTTCTCGTGCAATTGGCGTGCGATGGCACCCTTGAAGGCGACCGAACGTACACGCAGGGTTGAGCCTGTGAGGGTAAGCCGACGGCGCATGATCATCGATGCATCGATAGCGCCCTTGTTACCGCCAAGCGTGGCGATAAACACCAACCTCCCGCCGTCAGCAAGCGCATCCAGCTCGTGTGCGATGTAATCGCCAGCCACCATGTCGAGGATCACGTCGACGCCGCGACCATCGGTGAGGCGTTTCACTTCCTGCACGAAATCCTGCTCGCGATAGTTGATGGCTTGCGCACCGAGCGCTGCGCAGGCTTCACATTTCTCGGTATTGCCGGCAGTGGCGAATACACGATGGCCTAGCGCATGTGCGAGCTGTATCGCGGTAACGCCGATACCGCTGGAGCCGCCTTGCACCAGCAAGGATTCGTCCGCGCCGCCTTCGCCATGACCGAGCTGGCCACGATCGAACACGTTGCTCCACACGGTGAAGTAGTTTTCCGGCAGTGCCGCGGCTTCGATCATCGACAAGCCTGCCGGCACCGGCAGGCATTGCGCTAACGGTGCAACGGCATACTCGGCATAGCCACCGCCTGCCAGTAGGGCGCAGACCGCATCGCCATGACGCAGGCCAAACGGGTTGTCGCCGCTCAGGTCGCCATCGATCAATTCACCGGCCACTTCCAGCCCAGGCAAGTCAGAGGCGCCCGGTGGCGGTGCGTAGTTGCCTTGTCTCTGAAATACATCCGGCCGATTCACGCCAGACGCTGCCACCTTGATCAACACTTCGCCCGGCCCGGGTTGCGGGATCGGGCGCGATGTCAGTTGAAGTACGTCTGGAGCGCCGGGTTGGCGGATTTCGATGGCTTGCATGTTGGGCATCGTGAGGCTTCGCTGTCACTTGGTATTGCATGCAAGGTTGGCGGCGATGAGCGCGATATCAAGCGCTCATCGCATGGGCAGCGAGAACACTCATCGTTCAGGGCGCCGTATCCACCAGTACCAACTCGGCGTCTTCCAGTGCTTTCACGCGCAGTACGGGCTCGTTGCGTATGGCGGCACCATCGCGTGCGGCGAGTGTCACACCATTGATTTCGACCGAGCCCTTGGCCGGCACCAGATAACCAAAACGGTTGTCGGCCATCGTGTACTCCGTCGTCTCGCCAGCCTTGAGGGTGGCACCCAGCACGCGTGCATCGGTGCGCAAGGGTAGGGCGTCGGTGTCTTCCTTGTAGCCACTAGCGAGCGCCACGAAACGGCCCGAGCGGTCACCGGTCGGAAATGGCTTGGCGCCCCATGACGGCGGCTGGCCATGCTCATCGGGGATGATCCAGATCTGGAATATCTGGGTGGCATCCGACTCGAGGTTGTACTCACTATGGGTGATGCCGCTGCCGGCGCTCATGACCTGCACGTCGCCAGCCTCGGTACGGCCTTGGTTGCCCAGATTGTCGCGATGGGTGATGGCACCTTCGCGGACGTAGGTGATGATCTCCATATCCGAATGCGGATGCGGCGGGAAGCCGGTTTGCGCGGCGATGGTGTCGTCGTTCCACACGCGCAGCGCGCCCCAGCCCATGCGCTTGGGATCGTTGTAGCTGGCGAACGAAAAATGATGCTTGGCGTTGAGCCAGCCGTGGTCGGCTCCACCGAGACTATCGAAGGGTCTGCGTTCAATCACGACGGTTCTCCTGCATAGGTATTGCGCCGGTGCGGCGCCTGACAGTCAATGTAAGGCCGTTGCTGGCAGCGCGAAATAAGCGTGCAGGAAACGGACTGTTGCTGGATTGTACGTTTGTACGGCACCACTGAGTCGGCTGGAAGGGCGAGAGCTCGTACCGGCAGTTTATCCCGCTGCCGTGGATCGTCGCCGAGTGGGTGTCTTTCCTTCCCATTGCCGGAATGCGCGGTTGAAGGAATTGAGTTCTTCGAAGCCGAGTAGAAAGGCTATCTCGCCGGTGTCCAGGTCGGTGACATCGAGCAAGTGCTGCGCGATATGGTGGCGCACTTGGTCCAGCAATTGCTGATAACTGGTGCCGGCTTCACCCAGCCGGCGCTGCAGGGTTCGTGGACTTAGGTGCAGTGCAGCGGCGACCTGCGCCATGCGCTGATGTCCGCCGCGCATGCCACGGGCCAGCACGTTCCACACCTTGTCGCTTAGCGATGTGGTTGCGCTCAACGTGTGTAGCGCTTGGTCTAGCGTAGGCACCACCGTAGCCAGATGGTCTTCATCGTGCGTGATGAAGGGTAGGTCGAGGTCGGCCCGGTCGTACACGATGCGATCCTCCGCGGCGTTGAAGCGCAGTTCGCAGCGAAAGTGTGCGGATAGCATGTCAGATGCTATCGGTCGACGCGTCGGTTCCAATCGTCGAAGACGAATGATGTGGCCACTTCCGCGTTCGGCTAGCGCCAGATTGGAGGCAAAGATCGCGTCCACCAGCATGGCTGGCGTATAGCTGTCCGCTAGTATCCAGCGCATGCTGACCGCAGCTTCGTTGCGGCTCAGTTCAATGCCGATTTCCTCGGGACAGGTAAGCCGCTTGTAGCGAGCCAGGGTCTGCAACGCTTCGCCAAGGGTGGCCGAGTGCAGTGCTGCCAGAGTGACGACATCATACGTTTTTGTGCGGGTGCCATCGCCTAGGCGAAGCCCTAATGCGGGGTCGTTGCTCATGGCTTCGATGGCCTGCCACAGCGCAAAAAACTGTGCTGTGCCTAAGGCAGCGCGGGGCTGCTGGATCAAGTCGGTGGACAACCCCGCGCGCTGCAATATGGCGGGTACGTCAAGCCCAAGCGCGCTCAAGCGTTCAAACACGCCACGACTGAGTGGGATCTGATCGGGCTTCACGTACGTATGCTCATTGCATGACTTGCCTATGAACGATGTGCGATCAAGCCAATGATCGCAGCATACGGAAGCGCTCCTCTATAGCTTCCGGTGTGCTGTCGAAATCGGTCGATAGGCTGAGCGTACGCCACTTGGCATCTTCGGCCGCCATCCGTGCGGACTGCTGCTCGGCAAGGAATACCGCATCGGAGCCTAGCAATAGCCGCAATGGCGGCTCGGGTGTATTTGCAATCGTGAGGATGGCCTGTGCCGCTTTGGCTGGATCGCCCGCTTCGTGACCTTTATGTGCCTGCATAAGGTTGATCATCCCGCCGAGTATGGGCGCGTATTCCGAGTTGGCGTTGGGTGTGTAGACCGTCATCGACGAGCCCGCCCAATCGGTGCGGAAGCCACCTGGCTCAACGAGGGTCACGTGGATGCCAAAGGGGGCGACCTCTTTCGCCAACACTTCGGAAAAGCCTTCCACCGCCCATTTCGCCGCTTGATAGGCGGCTAGACCTGGCACACCAACGCGCCCGCCGATGGAGGAGAACTGGATGATGTGGCCAGTGCGTTGTTTGCGCAGTACGGGCAGGGCGGCGCGAGTTACGTTCACTACGCCGAATAGGTTGGTTTCCAGCTGAGCGCGAAAGTCTGCGTCATCGCCTTCTTCGATGGTGGCCAGATTGCCGTAGCCAGCGTTGTTGACCACCACATCGAGCCGGCCAAACGCATCGACCGCAGCTTGCACGGCCGCGTGGGCCGCGGCAGCGTCAGTGACATCCAAAGCTACTGCACGCACGCGGTCGCCATAGCGCTCTACCAGCGGGGTGAGTTGGGCAGGTGTACGCGCTGTGGCGACCAGCGAGTGACCGGCAGCGAGTACGGCCTCAGCCAACGCCTTGCCAAAGCCGCGTGAGCTACCGGTAATAAGCCAAACCTGGGACATGGTGAAACCTCCTGATGTGGGTCATGCGGGCGTGGAAGCCCGGGATGAGCAAACATTAGGGGCGGGGCGTGGGAAGCAAATAATCCGATTGCGCCAAATGGTTGCGCGGCGCATCCATGGACATGCTTATGCCGTGGGCAGCGCAGAAATCAATTGACCGTTGTCTATGCTGACGATAAACAGACGGCTACTACGAGGTGAAGGGCAACTCATGTTGCATATGCTCCTGCTGGTGCTCGATCTCATCGGCACCTTTGTGTTTGCACTCAGCGGTGCGTTTACCGCGGTACGCCGTAGATTGGATCTATTTGGCGTGCTGGTGTTGG
The DNA here is from genome assembly GCA_049794535.1 of Rhodanobacter sp. Taxonomy (GTDB): domain Bacteria; phylum Pseudomonadota; class Gammaproteobacteria; order Xanthomonadales; family Rhodanobacteraceae; genus JBARCX01. Next base: position 2,769 of record JBARCX010000215.1, on the reverse strand, counting down.
CCTTTGCGGCAGGCAACGCCGGTGGCATCGCACGCGATGTGCTGATTGGTGTCACGCCGCCGGCGGCCATGGCGGACTGGCGTTATCTCGGGATAAGCGTGCTCGCGGGGGTCATTACGTTCTACCGCCACGCCGCCATCGAACGGTTACGCAACCCGGTGCAAATGTCCGACGCTGCCGGCTTGGCATTGTTTGCCGTGGCCGGTGCACAGAAAGCTCTGGCGCATGGACTCAATCCGGTGATGGCTGCGCTGCTGGGCATGCTTACGGGTATTGGCGGCGGCATGCTGCGCGATGTACTGGTGACACAAATTCCTACTGTGCTGCGTGCGGACTTGTATGCCGTAGCCGCGCTCGCCGGCGCAACGGTGGTTGTAGTGGGTAGCTTGCTGCATCTACCACCGACGGCAACCACCCTTGCCGGTGCAGGTCTGTGTTTCGGCCTGCGCTTTATGGCAATACGCCACCACTGGCATTTGCCGGTGGCACGCCCGGCAGTGGATGAGTCGGATCAAGAGCCTCACCACTAGGTGGCGTCGTGAAAAATGATGCCTAACGTATGTCGCTGCCCTGAGCGCACGCGGCTTACGCCGTGACGCAGGTTCACTCGATAGGTGCCCCGGCTGCCTTGTACCGGTCGGTGATGCACCGCAAAGATCACGGCATCACCTTGGCGAAGTGGTAATACCTCGGGTCGTGATTGCATACGTGGACGTTGCTCGGTCAATACGAATTCGCCACCGGTAAAATCGCGGCCCGGTTCGGATAACAGGATGGCCAGTTGCAGCGGGAACACATGCTCGCCGTACAGATCCTGATGCAGGCAGTTGTAATCATCCGGGCCGTATTGCAGTAGCAACGGAGTCGGGCGCATCTGGCCATGGGCATGGCAGTGTGCGATGAATTCGGCGTGTGTGTCGGGATAGTGCACATCGATGCCCATCGCTGCGTTCCATTGATTCGCCAGCAACCTCAGTCGCGGATAGACCGTGGTGCGCAATGTGTCAATAAGTTCCGGTAGCGGATAGTTGAAGTATTGGTACTCGCCACGGCCAAAGCCATGCCGCCCCATGACGACACGACTGCGAAAAAGTTCGTTGCGCGGATACAACGAACTCAGCGCGTGACATTCGCTGGGCGTGAGTAGGTTCGGGAGCAGGGCATTGCCATTTGCATTCAATGTGCCGTTGACGACGGGCCAGTCGACAACATCGAGACGTCGCTGGATCGAGTGGGCTGCTGAAAGCTGCATGGTGCTGTCTCGTAAGATCGTGTGGGCAATCTAGCTGGCGTGGCGGTTTAGGCGCACTCCGGATCTTGCGATCGATGTTGACCATGCCCGTTGTTTAAGAAGTGACCAGAAGGGCCGATACATCCAGCAGCAAATCCTGCTTTTGGTTGTGGCTTATGTTCATAAAAAGATTCACCGTCCGTGCGCGTTTATTCGCTGCTTTTGGTCTGCTTACTTCACTGGTTGTTGTCACCGCAGCGGCAGGTGCCTGGGGTATTGCAGGCCTGCGCTCCACTGCCATGGAAACCCTGCATGGGGATGTCAGTTTCTCGACTGTCGCCCGCCGATTGCAGGCTGATTTGCTTGAGCTTCGCCGCTATGAAAAAGACACATTCATCAACATTGGCGACGCGAAGGAAGTCGACTCCTACCACGCAAAGTGGGCAGGAGCGCGAGCGAAGACTTTGCTCGATCTAAATACCTTGCGTGCGTTTCCCACGGGGGTGACGCAGGCCAATAGCTTCAGTGAACATCTGCGCGTCTACGGCGATGGATATGAAGCCACCTATCACCGTATTGTGTCCGGTGAGTTGGCCACCTCTCGTGCTGCCAATACCTACTTCACGCAGTTCAAAGATCCGATCCGGGCACTCGACGATCTTGCTTTGGCACTCGCCAATGATGCGGATGTTCGCGTTAGCCATATCGAGCCAACGCTGCAGGCTCGTGCGCAGGCCGCCATGCTTGCTGCTGGCATCACCGTTCTTGGTGCGGTGCTCATCGCCATCATTTTGGCGTACTTCACCACGCGCAGAATCATGATTCCGCTGATGCGGGCCAAAGGGCTTGCGACGGCGATCAGCGACGGCCATCTGAACAATGCCTTCTTGATCGATGGGCATGACGAGTTCAGCGACACGCTGCATGCCTTGCAGAATATGGATCGCAAGCTCGCCGATATGGTGAGCAGCGTGCGGGATACATCCGAGCAGGTGATGGCCGCTGCGCGCGATATCTCGCAAGGCAACGACGATCTTTCACAGCGCACACAGGAGCAGGCCAGCTCACTCGAAGAAACCGCTGCATCGATCGAAGAAATGAGCGTCACCATCAAGCACAACGCCGACGGTGCCGATCAGGCTTGCGAGCTGGCCAAAACCGTTCGTTTGAACGCAGAGCAGGGTAGTTCGGTGGCGAAGGCGGCCGTCACTGCGATGCACGAGATCACCATGTCGACGGGCAATGTGGTCCAGATCATTGGCTTGATGGATGAAATTGCATTTCAAACCAATCTGCTGGCTTTGAATGCCGCGGTGGAAGCCGCGCGAGCCGGTGCAGAGGGCAGAGGCTTCGCGGTAGTGGCGACGGAGGTGAGAACTCTTGCGCAACGTAGTTCGGCCGCCGCCAAGGAGATCAAGCAATTGATCAACGACAACCATGAGAAAGTGACCCAAGGTGCCTCATTGGTCGGCAAAACGGGACGTGCGCTCGAGGAAATCGAAACCGGTGTGCGTAAGGTCAACGGCATCGTCGACGAA
>JBARCX010000214.1:0-5403 GCA_049794535.1 Rhodanobacter sp. | reverse complement strand
CGTCAAGGCACTCGATCATCTTCGAAAAACACGCGGCCCGTCCCTTCGCCAACGTGCAAAGAAGATTGCCTGCATTACCTACACCGAGGTGGCTGTCGGCGAGATATGGGGTGACGTCGGAAACGATTTGCTCTTCCACGTTTCGACCATTCATAGCTTTCTCTGGACCGCCCTAAAGCCTTTTCAGGCAGACATCGCGATCTGGGTGGATCGCCGGCTCGATCAGAAGATCGCCGACATTGAAGGGAAGATCGCAGCCTTCACGAACCGGACGCAGGAAAAGACGCGAGTTCAGGCCGCAGCCGACATCGAGCGCTACCGCGAGCAGAAGCGAGAGATCGTCTCTGTTGACCGTTTCAACTACGGCGTCGGTAGTGACTACCCCAACGGGATCTTGGGGCATGATGATGTAATCAGACTGTCGACCGAACTCATCCGCTCCCAACCTCTCATCGCCAAGGTCGTCGGTCAGAAATTCCCGTTTGTTTTCGTGGACGAGAGTCAGGACACGGCTCCTGACGTTGTTGAAGCGCTCAAGGCAATTTCGAGAGCGCTGGGTTCGAAGTTCTGTCTCGGCTTCATCGGCGATCCGATGCAGAAGATTTACACCACTGGCGCGGGGGCAATTGAGCCCCTAGCCGGATGGAAGTCCATCGAAAAACCGGAAAATTTCCGGTGCCCTGTGGCAGTCCTTAACGTCATAAATAACATAAGAGCCGGCGACGACGGTCTCATTCAGACGGGAGGCAAGACTAAGCTCGTTGGGGAAGTGCGAATGCCTGTCCAAGGCACAGCAAAACTTCTCGTCGTTCCCAAGGATGACCGGAGCGGGTGGTTGGCCGCCGCTCGCCAATGGCTGGCTCACCAACATGACGATCCCCTCTGGCTCAGCGATGAACCCGAAGACGATGTGAAAGTGCTCGTGATTGCGCACCGCATGGCTGCTAGCCGCCTCGGCTTCGGCGGACTCTACGAGGGCTTTCACGATAAAACATCTGAAGGACTGAAGGATGGGTTCGATGATGGCTCGCATTGGTCGGTACAGCCCCTCCTGAAGTTTCTGATTCCGCTAGTTCTGGCCAACGAAGCTAACGATCAGTTCGAGGTAATGAATCTCCTCCGCCGCTTCGCTCTGTCTCTTCAGCCCGAATACGCACGCGCGAACGCGTTGCCGGAGATTCTCAAGAAGCTAAATGAAAGGGTGAAATCGCTCGTCGAGGCATGCGGCGAGACTTCATCCGTCGTGGTATTCGAGGCGCTGAGACATCTTCGGGATGGCCTGATGTTCCGGCTGGATGACCGTCTTCTGACTGCGATGGCCGAATACAATGCTTCCGCTCCGCCAACGGATTCAAGCGACACGGCAGCTTTGCAGAAGCTGCTTCACAGCCCTATAAAGGAACTATGGGGCTATTGGACCTATATTGAGGAGCAGTCGCCCTTCGAGACGCATCAAGGGGTCAAGGGCGCCGAGTTCAGCCGCGTCCTGACAGTTCTCGATGACGAGGAAGGCCGTCATAACCAGTTTTCTTACGGGAAGCTTTTCGGAATCACGCCGCCTTCCGATACAGACCGAGCCAATTTACGTGAAGGCAACGAGACCACTTTCGACCGCACGCGGCGTCTGCTGTACGTTTGCTGCTCGCGCGCTGGAAAAGATCTTGCTGTGATTTTCTTCGCGGACGATCCGGTGGCGGCGCATACCACTATCGCAGGCCTTGGACTTTTCCCGGCGGAAGACGTTCACAATCTTGCGGCCGTCTGATCACAAATAGACGCTTAAGGAGAGAGCGATGGCTACGCAGAAGTTCACCCTTGTAGAAAATGCCTTAGACAGCCTAGAGCATGCGATTTCGCATCTCAACGCTATGCCCAAAGTGCCGACTGCTGGAACTTTCAAGCGCGTCATCCTCGACCTCTCTCATGTAGCAGAACTTCTCTTCAAGGAGCGCTTGCGGCTGATCCATCCTGCCTTTGTCCTGTCTGACGTGGACAAATACCCTTCTGCGACTGCACACACCGTTACGGCGGCCGATGCACTCCGGCGGCTCCAGCGGATCGGGGAAGTTGAATTCGCCGACTCGGATCAAAGCGCCTTAAAAACCATCAGGGAGAAGCGAAACGAGATTGAGCACTATGAGTTCTCCATTGATGAGGCGGAAGCCAAGGTCGTCATAGGGAGCGTATTGGCTTTCATTTTTCGCTTCGCCACAGATGAAGTTGGCCTCGACTGGTCTGAGCGGAGAATCAACGACCCCGCATGGACGCGACTCAATCAATACGCAGAGTTCTACGAAATTGAGAAGGCCCGTGTGCTTTCTGCACTTGCAGAAGGCGGAGTCCCCACCATGGAATGTCCTCTGTGTAGCAATGAGACGTTCGATATGGAAGCAGAAGTGTGCGTCCTCTGCGGTCACAGAGAGCCAATTCTTCAATGCAGGTCCTGCATGGCTGACTACCTCCAGTCGAATGTGGAGTACGAAGATGCAGGTGTTTGCCCGAGGTGTGAATGGAAGGATGGGTATGCATCAGCCCACTGTGAGAAGTATTAGCAGGAGAACGGGTAAATAGCGAAAGCCCCTGGCCGAGCCTGGTTTCCACGTATGTTTTAAATAGCCGCTTCAGTGCGAGGATCGTGCTTGCGATCAGGCATCCGTGAAATTAGTGGCCGCCCTACCCCCGATAACACGGGCTAATCGCCCTGATCTAGTGTCCGGATGCGGCTGGGAGCGGCTAGCTACCTGACCCTCACCGAGGCACGCTCGGATGGCCTGTAAGGTTTGACGCGCGAACGATGTTGCCTGGTGTTAGCTATTCTCGAGCAGCGTGACCGTGCCGTGACCGCCATCGGCACACACACTGACGATCGCCTTGGAGCCCTTGGGCATCGCGGCAAGCTCCTTGACGGCTTGGCTCAGATCGCGAGCGCCTGTGGCCCCGAAGGGGTGACCGATCGCGACCGATCCGCCGTTGGGATTGATGCGTTCGCGTGGGAAGCGGCCGAAGTCACGGGTGATCCCGACCCGGTCAGCGATCCAATTTGCATCCTCCAGCGCAGCGACATTGGCCAACAGCTGTGAAGTGAATGCCTCATGTATCTCCCACAGCGCGATGTCTTCGTACTTCAGGCCATGACGATCGAGAAGACGTGTGATCGCGAATGGTGGCGCCATCAGCAGTCCGTCGCGTTTCCAATCGACCGCCGCGATTTCATAGTCCAGCAGCTTGGCCGCAGGAGCATTCCCATTGAGGCGCTTGAGGCCATCGGCGGACGCAACCCACAGACTCGCAGCGCCATCCGTGATCGGCGTGGAGTTGCCCGCAGTCAATGTGCCCTTCCCGCTTGTCTTGTCGAAAGCCGGTGCCAAGGATGCCAATTTCTCTAGCGACGTGTCCGCACGCACATTGGCATCTCTCACCAGCTCCGGCAGCGGAATGACAAGATCGGAGAAGAATCCGCTTTCCCATCCAGCCGCAGCGCGCTGATGAGTGCGGTACGCCCACTCGTCCTGTGCTTCGCGCGTAATCTTCCATTCCTTGGCCGTGTCCTCCATGTGCTCGCCCATCGTGCGGCCGGTGATGCGGTTGGCCCAACCCTTAGTTGGCAGGTTGAAGTCGGTTGCCTTTAGCTTGCCCAACTCGGCCAGCGCCTCGGCGGGATTCGTGGCGAACAGGTTGCGCAGACGATCGGTTGTTTCCGTCCTGAGCCCGATGGGTGCACGACTCATCGTCTCGGCACCGCCAACCAGGGCGAGGTCGATGTCGGGACCTAGCATGCCTGCTGCAGCGAACGCTGCCGTCATGCTGGTAGAACATGCCAACACCACCGAGTACGCCGGAACCGTCGGATCAAGCTTAGCGTCGAGCCAGATTTCGCGCGCCAGGTTGCTCCAGCCCAGGTTTGGGATGACCGTTCCCCAGAGCACTATGTCGGGACGCTCGTTGGCAAGCTGCTTGGCCATCGCTTTTACGACCGGGACAGACAAGGTGAGCGCGTCATAGTTTGCGAGGGCGCCGCCACCACGGCCAAAGGGGGTGCGTAGTCCGGCGGCGAGATAAACGTCTTTTTTGAAGCGTGTCATGGCGATTCCTTCAAGTGGGGAGGAAAGACACTACGTTCCAAATCATGTTCCTTTGCAGCTCGTGCGTTCAATGCTGTTAGACGATAGAACGAATACGTTACCTCCGCTTGAGGCGCTGCAACACCTGAATAGGCAGACCTACCCGGAAATCGGAAACAGTACTCGGAGTGTTGATGTCACGGCATACCCGTCAGCGATGAGTGTGATTGAGTAGAGACGATGGGTTTCTGCGCGAGCTGGCCGCCGATGTAATGACGCACGACAGGCGTGCATCCCTCAGTCAAGAAGGTGGCGATGGCTGTTTGCAGGCGCTGATCGCCATACGAAACTCGCTCATGCTGGCGTAGATGCTCTAACCATGAAGCAATCACGAATGTTTCGATGTAGTCGCCTGACTGCTCGACGTTCTCGAACACACCCCAGAAGATCGCGCCGTCGCGGCGGCGAGCACGACCTAGTTTATGCACCGCCTCTAAAAATTCCGTGCTGCTCTCAAGGCGCACTGAGTAGGTAACCGTCACCAGCGCTGGCCCACGGTCGGGCGTAACGTCTTCGGAAAGAATGGGCATAGGCCAATGCGCTGACGGCACAAGGTCCTTTGGATCCTTGCCCTTCAGACTGATGCTCGCGGTAATCAGGGAAGATAGCGCTAAGCCAAGTGACGCAGCTGTGAGTGCTATCGGAATACCCCAGTGCGATGCTGCCCAGCCCCACCCTGCACTGCCCACAACGAGCCCAGTGGAAAATGCGGTGATGTAGATAGAAAGCGCACGAGCACGCACCCATGCGGGTACCGAAGTCTGCGCAGAAACCTGCAACGCCGACAAAACAACTATCCAACTAGCACCGATGATCAGCATCGCGACACAAGCGAAGATCGTTTCGCGTAGGTAGGCCATCGATATCGTAGTCACGGCGTACAGCACGTTTGCGGCAAGAACCTGCTGCTCTCGATTGAGGTGTTGCCGCAACTTGGGTAGACACAATCCACCTGTAATGGCACCCAGACCAGCAGCTCCAAGCATCACGCCATAGATAGCCGGCCCGGCCTTAAGCTCACCTCGCACATAGAGAGGGAGCAACGACCATGTCGCTGTCGCGAAGAGGAAGAACAGCACTGCACGCAGCAGCACACCGCGAAAATCCGAGGAGTTGCAAACGTAACGAACGCCCGCCCGCAATGCTCCGATGAACTGTTCGGTAGGCAAATCCGATTTTGTAGGCTCGCGCTTCCACCAGAGCAGCACACCGATGACAGCCAGAAACGATAGTGCGTTCAATGCGTACGCAGTGGCTGGCCCAAGACTGACAAGAATGAGGC
>JBARCX010000213.1:0-10871 GCA_049794535.1 Rhodanobacter sp. | reverse complement strand
GCATGAATTACATGATCAAGGAAGACTACGGAACCGTGATGCCGCAGCTGCGCATCGAATATGGACACGACTTCCAGGGTTCCAGCCAGGCGACGATGACTTATGCCGACCTGCTGGCAGGTCCGGTCTATCGTGCGCAGGTGGATCAACTCACGCAGAACCATTTCCTGATCGGTATCGGCATGAACTGGGAACTGGCCTGTCAACTGACCCTGCGGCTGGAGTACGAGAACGAGATCAATGCTGGCGATCAGAACGATCAATCGATCCTGTTCAACCTCCAGAAGAAGTTCTAAGTAAGGGATCGGGACCGGGCTGGATTGACGTAACAACCAGCCCGGTTCCCGCTTACATCACATCACGATCGCTCAATGCAGCTCGTTGAGCGTCTGATCACGCTCGACCTTGAACACCTTGGCCGGCGGTGTTGTGGTCTTCATCAGTTTCAGCTTGGTCTTGCCGGCCTGCTGGCAAACATTGCCGCCCTGAACGAAGACGCCGTCCTGGGTGCACTTCCAGTCGTAGAAGTTCTGGATGCCACCTGCGAGCTGCAAGCTGAAGTCGGTGCTGAATGCGGCGGCGTCGAACGGCACGCCGGCTTCTTCGTTCTGGAACCAGCGCATCCATGCCGGCGAGCCAACCGGAGGCGGATTCGCCTGGAAGGTCGGATTCATCGGCGACAGCTGCGGACTTTCGGCCGTCATGTGGCAACTCATGCAGGCACTGACCGGGTTATCCACAGGACCGTCCAGACGTCCATCCCAACCGAGGTGAGTCGGCGGTAATTCGTCCGTTTTGCTGTTGATGGCCGACTCCTTGAGTGCCGGATTGATCTTGGTAGCCGCGGGTTGCGGATTGGTGAAGTCATTGCCGGTTTCTTCCGGATCATTGCCCCACATCACCCCGACAGGCACGAGGTTGTCCCAGCCCGCTTTTCCGGTTTTAGCACCGTTGTACTGGAACGTGCCGAAGATCCAGCCCGTGCCTGGAATACGCGTATCGCGGATGGCGAAATCCATCTGGATCAACGCAACATTCTTGATCTCGCGATTGGCCGAGTTGAAATCATCGGTGACGTAGGCCTGCCACAACACGGGATTGACCAGGAACGGCACCTGCTTGAGATCGATGTCCGCGAACAGCGCTTTGCAGACGACGGTTCCGTTGTGGAAGCTGTTCGGCCGGGTTGTTACCGTCGGGTCGGGATTCTGTGGATCTTTCCATACCTCGCCGATGGTGTACGCACCGATATCATTGTAGATGCCGACCGCGAACGTCTGCCCCTTGGTGGTCTGCGTCAGTGCCAGTTGCTGCGACTGGATCTGTGCCTCTTTGGTGAGGCCATGAATGCCTTCTCGCCCCAGCGGCCCGTAGTGTTGCCACGGTGCGTGGTACCACTTGCGGATGGTGTTCTTCTGTACGACCCAATCGTTTTCGACATTTCCTTCGAGACAGTATTGCTTCACCGCATCGACATAAGGCCGCCACTGCTCGAAATCATTGCTGAGCTTTGGCAACATCTTGAAGAATGCCGGCGGCGGTCCGCCGGGCAGTGTCGTTGGATAATTTTGGCTTAACTGAAATAACGGCCCTGTGTAACTGGACGGCGGTTGATAACCGAAATCCGGAAACGTGCCGGCATGCGACACGCCAACCATCATCACGAGTGCCGCAACAGCACTCGTGATCCTGCTTTTTGCAAAAAGCATGATCAATTCCCCTTTCTGAATACGTAAGTCCACACAAGCGGCTTTGCACCCTTGTGCCACCGTGTCCGGTATGACGCTGGCCCGGACTGGCCATTCACGTTCCAGCAGTGCGAAACATCGCCGGCGGCGTGTGGGGAATCCGTGAATGTCCGTCGTCGTGCAACGCAGCAATATGCCCTGTCAGGGAAATACCGATGCGGCGATACGTCAGGGGGAATCGAATCCGTCAGTCGCTAGGACTGGTACAAGCGGCATAGCGCTTGCCTTCAACGTGAACAACTTCGCCGCGATCACCCAGCGTGATGCTGCCGGTGTAATGCTCCGCCGAATCGAAGTCCACACGACCGCTACCCTTCACCGGTGGATGCCCGGCGCAACTCAGCGTCCAGGCCAGTGCGGTGCTCCGGCGATGGCCATCACCGCGTTGGCATTGCTCGCCGGGCACAGACAAGTCTGCGAATGCGGCCCACGGATCGGCACCTTCGTCTACGCAGTGCCATCGCACCGTGGGTTGACCGGGCTGACCGTGGTTGATGGTGCGCATGATGATTTTCCACAAGCCCGGCATGGCCTGAAAATCGCCGGGATCGGCGTGACTCGTCGAGCTTCCCATGCTCACTGCGACAAGCAAGGCAAGACCAAGGCTGTAACGAACACTTGTGCTACGGCTTAGTCGCGGAGCCGTCTGGATCGGATTATTCATAATGGGAGCTGTCTCCGGAAAACCATGTCGCACATTGAAACGCGAATGCCCTGCCTGCGTACGCAGGCAGGGCATGATCCACGTGGTGCTTAGTCCTGCGTGTCAGCAGCTGCCTGATTCGACACGGCAGCATGGTCAAAGTTGAACATGTCCATCAGGTTGCCGATGGCCGGCGAATTGACTGGCACATACGGGTTGCCGTGGCGTGCGATCGGATTGGGCAGGTTGTCGCGACTGCGCTCCGAGATCGTCTCGTGCAGGCCCCAGTTGGCTTCGACGAATTTGTCGAAGGAGACGTGATCGTAATACGTGTGCACCACGCGGCCGCCCTGTGAGTACTTCGAGATCACCAGCAACGGAATACGCGTACCGTCGCCGAAGAAGTCGATCGGCTGGATGTAGCCCGAGTCGTAGTAGCCGCCACCTTCGTCGAAGGTCACCATGATGACGGTGTCCTTCCACACGGCCGGGTTGGCCTGGGCCATCTGTACGATCTTCTGCACATAACCCTCGAACAGCTCCAGCTTGGACGATGACGGATGGCCGTCCAGCAGTCCATCCGGTTTGGCGATGGAAACAGCCGGCAGCGTGTTGTTCTGGATATCGGTGTAAAGGTTATTGATATCCTGATTGTTCGCACGCAGCGCTGGGTTGGTCATCACCTGCTTGGAATACAGGAACGGATCGCAGATGTTGCAGAAGGTGCCAGCCTCGCCGTCTTCCGTGCCGTTGGCAAAACCTTCGCCGTAGTACTTCCAGCTCACGTGATGACGATCCAGCAGCAGGGCCAAGTTGTCCTGCGTGGTGGGCGGAATGGTGTACTGATCGTCACCCAGTGGAGCGGGCGTGCCATCGCCGAGATAACCCGGGTTGTAGTTGTTGACCAGATAATAGGCATTGGCTTTGCAATCCGTGCCGCGGAAGGTGCGGTACGGCAGCGAGCGCAGATAGCCCTTTACCGCGGCCACGCCCGGCTGCGATTCGTCTGCGCAGTTGACGTAGGAACCACCGCTGTAACCATCCTCAACCCACCAGTTATTGGTGCCTGACTGAGCGTTCGGGTTCTCGATCTGGTTGGTCGGCGGCACGGCCGGCTTGCCATTCGCATCGGCGTAATAGATCGGGCTACCGTAGCCGAGCATGATGTGGTTGGCACCTGTGCCGCCCATCACCGACTGGTGGAAGTTGTCGCTCAACGCGTAGGTTTGGGCAAGCTGTGCAAAGTACGACGCATCACCCGCGGCCATGTTGAGGAACTGCATCGAGGTGGAACCCTCGCCAGTGGTTTCATCCGTGAAGCCGGCTGCCTGTGCCTTGCCATTGCCACCCGTGCCGATGGTGGTTTCCACCCACGGGAACAGATCGTTGCGGCAGCCGCTGGGGTTCTTTTCCGTAGCGACCTGCACGTTGCAATCGAGCTGCTGCCACATCTGGAAGAAACGATGCACCGGGCTGTTAGCGTAATCGTTGTAGCTGATCGAAGCGTGCATATCGACTGGCGCATTCGGCAACGTCGTCGGGAAACGCGTGTCGAGAACATCGTTCGGCAAGCCGGTGCCACCTTCGGCCAGTTCGACGTAATCAGCCGCCGGCAAACCGGGCTCGATCGCTTCGGCTTCCGCTGCCGAGGCAAGGTAGGGCTGCGTCGGTGCGCCACCGGTGTTCATGGACGGCAGGTTTGTATACGGCGAGGTGTGCGTGGGCGCATTGGTGAATGTGCCAGTTTGCGACGCCTGCCACTGCTGTGCAGCAGCAACGTTCGGGCCCGGTGTGCCATCGGCATTAACGATGCCTTCGGACAGCAGGTTATTCACGTGCTGCCCGGCGGGCGGCGTGTACGTGGCAAAGACGTGATCGAAGGTGCGGTTTTCACCGATCAACAAAATGACATGTTTGATCGGCGTGCGTGTATCACCGCTGTGGTCGCCGTTGCCCGGGTTGTGCAACACGATGACACCGCCGGGCATATTGGCGCGACTATGCGTGCCGACAGCCGGTACGTTCTGGCGGAACGTCGTGTCGTTATCGGGTGGGGTGGTGTTCTGTGCACTCACGATACCGGCGAGGCCGGTGGCGAGCACGCCTAATGCGAGCGGTATATACCGCTTACGACCGAACTGAATGGGCATGACTGGATCTCCTGCAGGAATCCGGTGAAGGCTGCGTGAAATTCCCCCTGATTTCGGTCGGCGTGGTGCTCAAGCTCGCTGACCGCAGGGCAGTCTGGTCCGCTCAGATGACGATGCGTTGGCACTCGCGCGACAACGCGACCGTCTTCTGTGACAGTGCTGCGACAGCGCACGATCGTGTGCGTTGGAGCACAGTGGTTCGTGATTTTTTACACGGGCAGTAGTTGATACGGCCGCATCATCTCGTTGTCTTCATGTTCGAGAAAATGGCAGTGCCATACATAGCGGCCAGGCTCGCCGTCGAAGCGCATGACGATGCGCGTGACCATGCCAGGGTCCGCACGCACCGTATCTTTCCAGCCCATTTCATGCGGCTCGGGCGGCTGCGCGGCACCGGTGAACTTCAACTCCTTGCGCGCATTCCATGCAAACAGATCGAATGGTCGGCGATCTACTACCTGGAACCGCACCAGATGTAGATGGATAGGATGCGCATCGCCAGTGAGATTGACGAAGCTCCACGTCTCGATGCTGTTCTGGCGCGGGTTCTCACTGATCGGATCGGACCAATGCTTGCCGTCGAGCAACATCGTCAGTGCGTTGCCGTTGGCATCGTCGATCTCGTTGAGTGTCATGACACGATGTTTTGCAGCACTGGCCGGATCAATGCGCGGTACATCGCGTAACGTCGATGGCAATACGCTTACATCACGTTTGCTGGTACTGCGTACACGAAATTCCAGGATGCCCTGAGACTGATGACGCAACTGGATTGATTTGCCCGCCATGGCCGAGAAGTCCACGACGACATCCGCGCGTTCGGCTGGATACAACTCGATGCGCGTACGCTCAAGCGGCTTGTTCAATAAGCCTTGATCGCTGGCGATCTGCTGGAAGACCTGATCGTGCGACAGCGAAAGATCGAAGAAGCTTGTGTTTGCCACATTGATCAGCCGGAAACGATAGCGCCTGGGCTCAACCTCGAAGAACGGAAAAATCTTGCCGTTGCACAACGGCAAGTTGCCATTGCACTGCATGACCCATGGCGCCGAGGGATCATCGGAAACCGGGTAATACAGTTGGCCATCCTGTGCCAGCAGGCGATCGCATAGGATCAGCGGAATGTCGCTGTCGCCGGAAGGCAGATCCAGCTTCTGTTCTTCCGCATCGCGCACGATAAAGGCACCCGCCAGACCGGCATAGATATTCAGCCGGGTAATGCCCATCGCATGATCGTGATACCAGAGCGTTGCCGCGTCCTGCCCGTTGGGATAGTGATAGAGCGCCGAACGGCCTGGCGTGTACCAATCTTCCGGATAGCCGTCGGCACCGGCTGGCACGCGCGCGCCGTGCACATGCGTCACGGCGCGTACCTGCGGCTTGTCTTTCTCCGCACCGTGAATGGTGTGGTCGATAGGCAGGAAGTGTTGCGTCGGCAACGCATTCGCCCATTCGATCAGCAGCGGCTCATCGCGCCTTGTTTCGAACGTGGGGCCGGGAAACATGCCGTCATAGCCCCACAAAGGAGTAGCTGGCACATCACGATGCAGGCGTGCTTTGAACGCGCGCATTTCCATGCGGTAGTAAGGCAGTTGGCGCGCTGGATCCGACGGATGCGCGCGTTGCCCGGCGGCGCGTGCTATCGGTGGAATCGGCAGCGGATCGACAAAGCGCGCCAACGAGGCGGGATTGATCAACGGCACCTTGGGCGCTGCCAACATCGCCGCGGTGGTGCGCATCGGCATGGGCATGCTCATCGGCGGCGGCGTGAAGGCATCGGCCTTACGCCAGATATCGGCAAAAACGTAGGCCCCGAACATGCCACCTGCGCCGCGCAGAAAGTCACGTCGCGAGACCGTCATGAGCCGATTCCCCGGAAGGAATCCATGGAGCGCGGTGTGCCATCCACCCGGCGCGAAAATCGCCAATGCGAATCATATGCGTATGCCATGACGAGCACCGTAAGCATGCCGTATGACAGTCATGTTTCAGACGGCTCGGCCGGATAGGGCAGCCGTCACGTTGTCGATCAAAGCTCAGCGATTGAATTCGGCCATCCGCAGCGCGGCCGGTTTTGGCCCACCATCCTGGCGAAACAGACCGAACCGGTCTTCACGGTTATCCGGATCGTTGCCGTCATCGATCAGGTCATACCACCATACGCCGTGCACTATAGGTACTGGACTTGGCCAGTTGCATGAAACGCACCAGATAGTCCGCCGCCGTGTCTTCGCTATAGCCGCGGGTGTTCGTCGGCCAGCCGATTTCGGTGACATACATGTCGACTGGGCGGCCACTGGCCTTGATCATGATCTTTTCGACCTGGTCGACCCAGGCCATAGCGGCGTCCGGCGTATGACCCCATAGCGGCTTGCCATAATCGTAAGGGTGAATACTGACGCCGTTAATGGCGGATAACGCCTTCGTGCGCGCGAAAGCCTCGAACCAGCCGGTGTCTTCATTGGTTGCGCCGCCGGCGATGACGATCGCCTGGGGATCCACTTCGTGAATAGCTGCCGCGGCAGCGCGGACAAGCTTGGCATAGTCCTCGACGCTACCGATGGTCCGCGGCGTGGTGGTGGAACCGAAGCCGATATTCCATTCGTTCCAGATCTCGTAATAGGGCACGACACCTTTCATCTGGGTCGCCACCCATCGGGCGTAATCGGCAAACCCCTTGCGTGCATCTGCCGTGGTGACCAAACCACCTTCTTCATAGAGTGGATTGCCATAGCCCAACAACAACAGTGGATGAAGCCCTTGCTCTTTCGCTTCGCGCGCCTGCACAACGACACGCTCATACTCTGGCGGTAATGCGTAGCTGCCTTTTTTGCGTTCAATCGCAGCCCACACCAATGAAGTTCGCCATGACGTCAGGCCAGCTCTCTTTACCATCTGGATAATCATCGGAACATTGGCATCTTGGTTGGAAAAATGGATGGCCACGCCAACTTCCATTTCCGTTGCATGTGCGAACAAGGGAAGCATCAATGACATCCATAAGGCGAAGCACTTTCTGCGTCGTTTTGTCGTATTTGTTCGCATCATCGTGTCGCCTGTTTCAATAAGCGCTTGCCCAGCCCCAGCAAGGGACGTTCCAGCCAACGGTATGAAGCCACGCCCGCCACCGCACTGGCGGCCAGAGCCATAAACGCAAAGACGAGGTGGGACCAAGGCGTCTGATTCATGCCGCTACGAGCCCACAGATGCGCCGCCAGCTTGATCACGAACAGGTGGGACAGGTAAATCGAATACGACGCATCACCGATCGTTCGTAACACACTGTGTATGGAACGCGGACGCGCCGCTTCGCCACGAACAAGACCCAGGATGATCAATGCACTGCATGAGCCGAAGACCGTTGCACGCAGCAAGGCGGGGTGCTCGTAAATAGCCATCTTGTTCAATAGCGTTACGGCAAGTAAAAAACCCAGCGCGCCTAGCCAGAACATAAGGCTTGCGAAATGCGCGGGCAGCCGCTTCCAGTGAACGCCAATCAACGCGCCAGCAATGAACTCCCAGCCCATCGGGCTGCACACCACTTCCTGCCACGGCATGCCCGGCGTCAAGCCTTGCGCCAAAGCGATCAAGATGGCCCATCCGCACATATAGGCGGTGAAGCGTCGCTCGGGCACAAAAGCAATCGCGATTGCCACGATCAGGTAAAAATACGCTTCGTAAGTGAGCGTCCATCCCACTGGCAGCAAGGGAAAGCCTGCCTGTGGCCAAAGCAGATACGAAGCCAGGATGCTTTTGTCGATGCTGTCGGCATTCAATACACCTGCTGCAAGGATCGAAAGTGCAACGACCATGCTGGTGTAAATCCAGTACGGTGGAAGAATACGTATGCCGCGATTGAGCAGAAACTTGCCGGCGCTGCCTGGCGATGCGAACTGACCCCTGGCGATGATCGCCATGACAAAGCCAGAGATCACGAAAAAGATGTCGACACCTGCGTAGCCAAAGCGGGCGACGCCATCGAGCATCGATGCTCCCGTGCCAAAAGCCTGCTCGATGTCGTGCAAGTGATAGACCACCACCATGAGCGCAGCGACGCCACGCAGAACCTGGATGGAGTTGAATAGGCCGGAATGGGCCGGCGCTTTACCCGCTTCCTTTCGCATGAGATGTCCCTTGATTCCGTTCAAGCCCGTTTTGCGAACACGGGGAGCGCCGATCCATCCATTCAAACTCGGCCACGATCAATAGCAGAAAAGGCAATATGCCGACTTTGTGCCGGAAGTAGGAGCCGAAGTCCGGCTCAAACAGTGCCCCCACGACCGTGAAGGCAAACACGACATGCGCAGCGAAAGTGCGCAAGCCGCGATCCGGATCCATCAACCGTTTGAACATCACCCAGGTGAGGATGCATTGCAGGATCACGTAGGGTAGATAAGACAGGCCGATGGTCAGCAGGCTTATTGGCACGAACAGCTGCAGCAAGGTGATAAAGCGGTTGCCGACGAATCCGACACCATTGTCATCAGGCAATAGATACTGGATGCGGCTGTTGGATACACCATCGAGGTAGTCGGCACGGCCTTTATTGATCAGGTCCAGCGGCAGCTTGTTGTAAACAACGACAAGCACCATCGCGCCAAGCACGTACGCAAGCACGAGTACCTTGCGATGCCGATCCAGCGACCAGTTGAGCAGGAGCAATAGAGCAAACAGCAGGTAATAGACTCGAAAGTAAAGCCCGCAGAGGGCGACCAGTGCGATATAGGCCATGAACATACCGCGCAGACTCAGCATGCCGGACCGGTACATCACCAGCACCATGATGGCCAGCCACGCCGGCACCAGTTCCTTGGATATGCAAAAGAAAAACGGTGACAGGATCACCGTGAAGAACGTAAAGCTGACGATATTTCGAAAATCCGTGCGCAACCGACAGCCCAGCACTTGCAGCGCAATACCGAAGAAAAACATGGCGCCGAAGACCACGTTGACGATGAATTGGTCGTCGTTGAATAGGCGACCGTAAGCATTGAGCCTTACACCGAAGTCGCGCAGCAGGTCGAACAGCGGGGCAAAGAGGTAAGCCGAGGCCTCATAAGAGCTGCCGAATACGGTTAAGTCAGGCTTGGTCTGAAGGATGTTGATGCCGTCTACGTACAACAGCGGAATCGGCATCAACCCAGCCATCATCGCCGATAGCAGGAAGCACGCGCATAGCAGCACGATGCGTGTCGCCAAAGCGTTGCGGCTCTCAACGTCCACGCATCTGCCTTGCATAGAAGGCTTCGAAGCGAGGCATGGCATCGCGGATATCGAAGCGCTCGCTCGCCTCACGATATGCGGCGGCTGACATGGTGTTCCAGATATCCGTCTGACCCAGCAGCATCCGTATACGTTCCGCCATTGCCACGGCATCATTCATCGGTACGAGAAAACCATTGTGGCCATCGCGAATAACGTCGCAGATGCCGTCTACATCGGTACCGACCACCGGCACGCCCAGGCAATTGGCCTCTGCCAATACGTAACCGAAGCTTTCATACGTGGAGGTCAGCACGACAACGGCGGCGTCTGCCATCAGCTCGACCAACTCGGCGCGCGGTAGCCACTCGACAATGCGAAGGTCAGCCTCCCTCAGGCCGGCATCTTTCATCATGCCCATGAGCTGGCTGCGATCGTCAGCGTAATGTCCCACACCCACCAGGTAACACGGCGCCTGCACTGACTGCTGCAGAATGCGCACAACATCCAGGTACATCGGTATGTTTTTCTGCGCGCTGACCCTTGCGACCAACATGATGTGACGGCGGCGGGCCACCGCAGTGCGATGCCGGCTCAAGCGCTCGACTTCCACGGCATTGAGAATGTGTTCGACACGCTCTGGTGGAGCACCGATATCCTCAAGCGCGCGCCGCTGCTCGGAGGGCGACGTGCCCACGGCCACTCGAAGCACACCTGCAAAGCCTGTGTAGGCCTTGCCATAGATCAGACCGATCAACTCAGCGCTGAATGGTGCGATCAGTAAGCCGCCCAAAAGCGTAATGACGAGCATCGATGCAGCTACACCATGCACTGTTCGCGCATAGACTCGCGCATCCCCGCTTCGATGTAGCTCGGCCAGCTTTGGCAACCATGCCGTACACGCACCTACCAGCAAGGTGTTGATGGGCGCCACAAGATTGAGCACCGCACGCAAGCCACCCGTCTGGGCTGCATCACCATACAGTGGCATCACGAACATATAGCCGTTGCTGTTGATCCAGATAAGAACGGCCGCAGGCAAAGCCCAGCCCGCATATTTCATGGTCGCGTGCAGGTATTGCTGTACGTGGACCATGCATGCTGTGTCGGGACGTTTCATGGCTTGCC
>JBARCX010000212.1:0-14643 GCA_049794535.1 Rhodanobacter sp. | reverse complement strand
ACGCATGTTGATCCCGTCTATGAGTAGTGAAACCAACGCACGTTGATCCAACGCATAGATGACGAAATCAGCCTGGGCTGATGCAGCGAATCAACCGCCAGGGTGAAGAGTGCTGATCCAGCCTATGGTCTGTGCGGCCAATTGATCACTGGCCTGCCCAAACGCTGCCACGACTTGCGGTACTTCCTTGCCCACGACCGGCTGGCGGATATCGAAGCGATGCGTGGCGAGAATCTTCTGCGTGCGTACCTGTACCAGTTGCGCGTCGTAGCGGATGACCACCACCGGACTACCGTTTTCATAGTTAGTTTGGAAGGCGAGTAGATCGCCAGTCAGCTCGACGTCGGCGAACAGATTCGCATCGTCGCTGCTCACCGCGGTAAAGCGGCCATCGGCACGAAACGCGTCGAGCAGGCGGTTGCGCAGTAGTACCGGTGCGCGGTCGCTCCAGCGCGCGCCCTCGTAGACGGTGATCACGTCACCGGATGGCACCACAGCAATCCGTGTGCTGTCGATCGCACGCCCGGCTTGCGGCGTATCCACGCGCAGCGACCAATCCAGTCGTGCGGTGGTGGTCGGTGATGCTGCGACTGGAGCTGCGGGTAACAAGTAGATGTCCGGGGACACAGCCTTCGGTAGCACCGAGCACGCGCTGAGTACCAGCGCAACGGCAGCAAGTGCATGACGTGGACGCAGGCTCATGGCCGGAACTCCTTGGTCTTGTCGCGGCCGAGCAGGTAACGGGCCGGGTTATCGTTGAGTTGGTTTGAGATCGTGCGCAATGAGTCCAGCGCCTCGCGCATATCGCGCACCGCCGGGCCGAGATTGCTCAGTCCCTGCAGGCCGCTATTGAGCGCGTCGCGATTGTCGTTGAGCAGGTGGTCGATGCTGGCGGTAGCGCGCTCCAGCGAAGCCATCGAGGCGCGCGCACTATCTAAGGTGGCCTTGCCTTGGCCATTCATCATGCCATTGGCGTTGCGTACCAGTTCCTGCGTTTGCACCAGGGTCGCATTTGCGTTGCGGCTGGCTAGCGCCAGTTGCTGCAGCAGTGCACGGATATCGCCACGCTGCTCGGCGATGGCGCCCGTTGTTTGATCCAGATGATCAAGCGTACGGGTGATCCGTTGCACGTTCTCTGCGGAGAGCAGCTGACTGGTACGCGCCACCACCTCATTGATATTGGTCATCAGATCTTCGCCGTTAGCCAATAGCTGGGTGAGCGGCGAGGGATCGGCCACGATCACGGGCACGCTACCGTCCTCGCTGACCAAGGGTGGAGAAGTCGGCGAACCGCCACTGAGCTGGATGATCGATAGCCCCGTGACGCCGGTCAGTGCCAGCTTGGCGTGGGTGTCCTTTTTCATCGGCGTGTCGCCCGCAACGCGGATGAGCGCCAGGACTTTACGTGGGTCGGTGGGGTCGAGCTTGAGCTGAGCCACGTCGCCGACCTTAATGCCGTTGTATTGCACGGCGCCGCCTTTCGAGAGGCCGGTGACGGCTTCATTGAAGACTACGTCGTAATAGTTGAAGGCTTTGTCCGCGCTGGACTTGGCCAACCATAGACCGAACAGCAAGGCGGCGCCGACCACAATGACGGTGAACAGTCCGATCAGCACATGATGGGCACGGGTTTCCATCTCAGTTTGTCTCCGGCTGATGTGGTGCGGTCTGCTGTCCTACAGAATGTTGTTCTGGGGCCTGCTTTTCTGAAGCCTGATTTTCTGAAGCTTGTTCCGCGGCGCGACCGCGAGGGCCATGGAAATACGCTTGCACCCAGGCATCATCGGTGGCGGCCACTTGTTCTAGCGGGCCCACCGCCAGCACTTTCTTCTGCGACAACACGGCAACGCGATCGCACACGGTATATAGCGTGTCCAGATCATGAGTGACCAGGAATACGGTGAGTCCCAGCGCATTGCGTAGAGTCAGTAGTAGCTGGTCGAACGCGGCAGCGCTGATCGGATCCAGTCCCGCGGTGGGCTCATCGAGAAACAGGATTTCTGGATCCAGTGCCAGTGCGCGCGCCAGTGCCGCGCGCTTGATCATGCCGCCGGACAGTGCGGATGGATATTTCCGTGCAGCATCCATGGGCAGGCCAGCCAATGCCAACTTCACGTTGGCCAAATGGGTGGCCTCGTCACGGTTCAGGCCTGCATGTTCGATCAACGGCAGCGCCACGTTCTCGACTACCGTGAGGGAGGAGAACAGTGCGCCGCTTTGAAAAAGCACGCCAAAGCGGCGTTCGAGCACCGAGCGTCGTTCTGGCGATAGCGTCAGCAGATCCTCACCGAACACTCGCACGATGCCAGCCGTGGGGCGTTGTAGCCCCACGATAGTACGCAACAAGACCGATTTGCCGGTGCCCGAGCCACCAACCACGCCGAGAATCTCACCACGGTAGACATCGAGGTCCAGATGCTCGTGCACCGTTTGCGAGCCAAAGCGATTCAGCAGATCGCGTACCTCGATCACGATTTCGTGCTGCGGTGCAGGTTTGGCGGCTATCGCGCTCACCAGCCGATCTCCATGAAGAACAGGGCGGCGATGGCGTCGATCAGGATCACCACGAAGATCGATTGAACCACGCTGGAGGTGGTGTGATCACCGACCGATTGCGCGCTGCCGGTGACCCGAAAGCCTTCCAGGCAACCGATCACCGCAATAAGAAAGGCGA
This sequence comes from Rhodanobacter sp., assembly GCA_049794535.1. GTDB lineage: Bacteria > Pseudomonadota > Gammaproteobacteria > Xanthomonadales > Rhodanobacteraceae > JBARCX01. The sequence continues at coordinate 11,969 of JBARCX010000212.1, read as the reverse complement.
ATACAGGGGCTTTGCTCAGGCCCACCAGCAATTGTTGGACACCGGTATCCGCATGGAACACCGACAGGAACATCGCCGGTGATATGCCCAACGCGAAGATGCACACCATCGCGCCGCCGATGACGCCAGCCAGCATCGCCAGAAAGCTGAGCAGCGGCAACGAGATCAGCAACGCCAGCACGCGCGGCAGTACCAGCAGTTCCATCGGGTCGAGGCCAAGTGTGCGGATCGCGTCGATCTCCTCGCGCGACTTCATCGAGCCGATCTGCGCGGTGAATGCGCTGGCGGTGCGGCCGGCGAGCAGGATGGCGGTGAGCAGTACGCCAAACTCGCGCAGGAAGGAGAACGCGATCAGGTCTACCGTATAGATGCTGGCGCCGAAATCGGCCAGCACGGTGGCGCCGAGGAATGCCACCACGGCACCGACCAGGAACGACAGCAAGGCGACGATCGGCACCGCATCCAGCCCGATCTGCTCTATGTGCGCCACCAATGAGGTAACACGCCAGGTTTTTGGTCGGAATATCGTGCGTGCCAACGATTCCAGCGTGAGGCCGATAAAGCCGAGCAGTTGCAGCGTTTGTTTCCACAGATTGTCGACGGCGCGCCCGATCCGCTCGAGCACGATCAGCGAGGTATTGCGTGGCTTCTGTCGCTGGGGACGGCAGTATTCCTGCAGAGCCTCGCCGACGGTTTCCAGCAAGGCACGGCGCGCGGGTGCCAATTGGGGTGACGAGCCGGCGAGATCGCGCAGGCGTTGCGCGCCAAGTAGTTCGGTCAGCAAGGCGGCGCCAGCGGTATCCAGTGCGGTTAAGCCGTCCAGGTCAATCGATGTCTGCGCATCTATACGTCCGCGCAGCGACTGCAGCTTATGCATCAGTTCGGTGTAATGCGGCAACGTCCACTCGCCACTCACGCGAAGGCAGGGTGGCGTGGCGGCAGTATCGAAGTCGACACGTGGCGGCGCAGTCATGGTGGAAGCTTAATGTACCGATGGGTTCAAAAGCAGCCGCCATGTGCGTCGCTACAACACGTGCTTGGATTGCATCGCGGCGCCGGTGATAATCCACGTTTTCCCATGGTGTCTGCGTGATGACCGAGAAGACCGTACTCAACGCTACCCATCGTGCGCTTGGCGCGCGCATGGTCGACTTTGGCGGCTGGGACATGCCGATCAACTACGGCTCGCAGATCGAAGAGCATCATGTGGTACGCCGCGATGCGGGTATGTTCGATGTCTCGCATATGACGGTGATCGACCTGCACGGTGCACGCACGCGTGAGTTTCTGCGTCATCTATTGGCCAACAGCATCGACAAGTTGAAGGTGCACGGCAAGGCGTTGTACTCATGCATGCTCAACGAGCAGGGTGGTGTGATCGACGACCTGATCGTCTACTTCCTCGGTGAAGAGCACTTCCGGCTGGTGGTGAATGCAGGCACCCGTGCGAAGGATCTGGCCTGGATCACTCAGCAGGCAGCGGCCTTTGGCGTCGAAGTGAAGGAGCGCCCAGAGTTCGCGATGATCGCCGTGCAGGGTCCGCAAGCGCGGGCCAAGGTGATTGGCTTGCTGCACGAGGTGGACCGTGCGCGCATCGAGAAGCTCGGCAAGTTTTCCGCTGCTGCTGCGCAGGGTCCCCATGGCATGCCGTTGTTCGTGGCACGCACCGGGTACACCGGCGAAGATGGTTTCGAGATCATCGTGCCAGAGGAGCATGCTGTCGCTTTGTGGGAGGCACTGACTGCAGCAGGTGTTGCGCCCGCCGGTCTTGGCGCACGCGACACGCTGCGTCTGGAAGCTGGCATGAACCTCTACGGCCAGGACATGGACGACACGGTGTCTCCATGGGAAGCCAACCTCGGCTGGACCATTGCACTGGACGAAGGCCGTAACTTCATCGGGCGCGCCGTACTGGAACAACAGAAGGCCGCAGGCGTGAAGCGCGTGATGATTGGCCTGGTGCTGGACGAGAAAGGCGTACTGCGCCACGGGCAGAAGGTGCTCACCGCGAACGGCGAAGGCGAGATTCTGTCCGGCAGCTTTGCCCCGACGCTGGAGAAGGCAGTTGCTTTCGCGCGCATCCCGACCGGTGAGCCAGGCGCTATCCGTGTGGACATCCGTGGCCGTGAGGTGCCGGTGCGTCTGGTGAAGTATCCGTTCGTGCGTGATGGCAAGCCTTGCGAAGGCATTTGAGTCATTTTTTGTACGACACATTTTGCGTAATGGTGGATGTGGCTAAAATTACGTCCTCCACCCTGTCTGAACCCAACGACTGGACCCGATCATGAGCGAGATTCCCGGCGATCTGAAATTCCTCAAGTCCCACGAATGGGCCCGCGTCGAGGACGACGGCCTGGTACGCGTGGGTATTTCCGACCATGCACAAGGCCAGCTGGGCGACCTGGTTTACGTCGAGCTGCCGGAGATTGGCGCTAGCGTGCAGGCTGGTCATGGCGCTGCAGTAGTGGAGTCGGTGAAAGCCGCCTCGGACATCTACTCGCCCGTGTCCGGTGAGATTGTCGAGGTCAATGAAGCCTTGAACGACAAGCCCGAGACCATCAATGAAGACGCCTTCGGTGATGGCTGGATCTACGTGGTACGCATTAGCGATCGCGCCGAGCTCGATGAGCTGCTCGACGCCAATGCTTATGAAGAGTTGATCGAAAACGAAGACCACTGAGCATAAGGCTCACTTCGATACTGCCGACGGCCGCTTGTGCGGCCGCCGGTGTTTCAGGGGCCGATGTTTAGGGGTAAAAGCTTCTGGCGTGGACGCGAGGTCGTGTTGTGTCCCGGGCGCCATCCAAGGTTCATGGCTGGCGTAGAGCACCACTAAACGCTGCTGTGTACACACCTGGGCAGTCCTCACGTTGGTCGTGAGCTGCCACCCGCAAGGACACTGCGACCTTATCCCTTGGCTAGTTCGGGGTGCTCTTGCGAGTCGGCGCTACGCTCTAAGGGGCGTAGCGGTGGTGCATCTCTTCGCTTCTCGCGACGTGGGTCACGGGGCAGCGGGTGGACTTAAAAGTGTTGCGGATCCCGTGAATGAGCACTCATGAAAAAGAGGTGCTCGCGTGATCTGGCTTGTGGAGATTGCGCCGCCGGATCATGCATCTATGCCGTGTGTCGGAGGATCTTCGGGCTGCATCAATCGTGTTGTGTGGAGATCCCATTTGCTGCTCTTCGAGAGGCTCACTACACGTCGCCGAAGGACGTTTGCACTGTCGTCGAGTCACTAGTGAGGGAGTAAATCGTTGCTGGTTGTTCTCTCGTTGGGACGTATTTGGGGGCGTCGCATATCCATCGGCAGGGTTCCGGCGAGACAAAAATAGGGTCGGTTCCGAAATTTTTTTGCCGTCTGTCGGATGGGTATTGGGTCATTTTCGGTCGCCTTCTGTTCATCCACGGGGCACCGTTTGATGGCGGTCTAAGCGGCTCTTTTGTGGTGCCGTGTAAACACATGACGCTTTTATCTATGAGTAGGCGATGTGCTGAAAATCACTTAAATAAAGCGTTTTTGGTGCTTGTTTGGGTATTTGTAGATAATTGAGCGTGGATGTATAGACGTCCATTATCAATTGGCCTTGGAGGCCTCTAAGGCATTGCCTGATGGGGCTTTTGGGGTGCTTATAGGGTAGGTGCAACGAATTGATTTCATGGTTAAAATCAATTGACAGTTGAAATATTCAGGAATAGCTTTCGCTTCAGATTACGGGGAACAGGCGTCATGGCACTATCGAAATTCGTCAAGCCTTATGTCGAGCACGGTGAGAAGGCCGGAGCGGTACGCAAGATCACGGTCTCTATACCGATGCACGTACTGCGGCTACTTTCCGATTTGCGCACCTTCCGCCAAGTGAACAATCTTCGGCACGCCACCAACAGCGATTTGCTGGTGGAGGCGTTCCTACACGCTTTTACTGGGCAACCACTGCCAACTGATGAGGAGCTGAGACGAACTATGGCCACTGCCAAGAAATCCGCTGCAAAGAAACCGGCCGCTAAGAAAGCGGCTGCCAAGAAGGCCGTCAGGAAGACCGCCGTGAAGAAGGCTGCTACCAAGAAGCCGGTAGCTAAGAAGCCGGCGGCCAAGAAGGCCGTCGCCAAGAAGCGCGTTGCCAAGAAGGTTGCTGCGAAGCGGCCGGCTGCCGCTAAGAAGGCTGTCGTAAAGAAAGTTGCTGCAAAGAAGGTCGCTAAGAAGGCCGTCAAGAAAGCCGCCCCGAAGAAAGTGAAAAAGATGGCGGCGGCTAAGGTGGTCAAGGCCACCAAGACTGCTAAGCCCAAGACCGCGAAGGTTGCTAAGGTCGCTAAGGCTAAGAAGTAAGACTAATAACATAGCTGTATCGACTTCTCTCCCTGCGGTGCCCAGCGCAGGGAGGGTACTTCGAAAGCGCTTCGTCCCGGCCCATGCCGGGACGCTTCGTTTCTGGGGTCTGGAGTTCCTGCTCGCGGCAAAATCCGCTGCAGACCCTTAGTTGAATTTCACCCCTTGTACCGTGAAGTCCAGCGCGATTTGCTGTGTCGGTCCAATCGGGTTACCTTTTTGCCATCCGCGCTGCGGCAAACCAGGGGGTTTGTCGCTCCTGGATTCACAGGGGGGAAGCGCGGGTATCTGATGCCACTCAGTGAGAGATCATGGATACCCGATATATTCGTTTTGCGCGCCATCGTGCGCGTGGGGCCGCTAGGCCCGTTGTACTTGCCGTCATTGCCGTCGTCATTCTGCTTGCCGCCGCATCCTGGTTCCTGATCTTCAAGCCACATGAGGACCTGGTGGAGGCGGACGCCGGTGGACATCCGTCCACGCCGGTAGCTGCCACCAGCCACGAAGCGGCACCGCCAGTGAATGTGGAGGCGATGAGCGTGAACCAGCTGTTGGCTGAGGCACGCAATGCCATGAACGAGCAGCGCGTGTTGGCTCCAACTGGCAACAATGCATTCGAGTTCTATCTGAAGGTGCTTGAGAAGCAGCCGGGTAACCAGGTGGCTGCCGATGCGTTGCGCGAGACCTTCCCGTTTGCTGCGAGCGCGGCTGAGCAGGCTATCAACCAGCGTGACTTCGATGGTGCGCAGCGCGAGATCGACTTGCTCGCCAAGGCTGACCCGGCGAATTACACGTTGACCATCCTGCGCTCCAAGCTCGACGCACAGCGCAAGCTGTTGGACAAGGAGCAGCAACAGCAGCTTGATCAGCAGCATCAGCAGCAGTTGGCAGCCCAGAAAGCCGTTACCGATAAGGCAGAGGCCGATAAGCTGGCCGTGCAGCAGCAGTCGGAAAGGGCGATCGCACAGCAGAAGGCTGCTGAGCAGGCGCGTGCCGCGCAGCAGCAACAGCAGGCTGTAGCAACGACCTCGCAGCAACCCAGCGGTGGTACTGGCAACAGCGCCAGCGGCGGTAGCGACACGCGCGACCCTGTCCTGGTGAAGATGTATAAGCCGCGCTATCCGACGATGGCACTCCGCAACAGCACGGAGGGTTGGGTTGAGGTAGCGTTTACGGTCGATGCGGATGGCAACGTGAGCGACGCGAAGGTGCTTGATGCGCAGCCGCGACACGTGTTCGATAGTGCTGCGATCGACGCGGTGCGGCGCTGGAAGTTCCAGCCGGCATTGCAGAACGGTACGGCAACGGCGAGCCAACAGCGTAAGCACATCGACTTCAAGCTCAATGCCACTCAGTAGTGGATAGTCAGTCGTAGATGACCCATAGAAAAGGGCGAGGCACATGGTGCCCCGCCCTTTTTCTTTGTTAGCTGCCGTGTTGTTGAGGGTGCCCCGGTTTACCTCGCGCAAACGTCATTCAGTAATGATCTGTCCGCAAGTTGCTGGCTAGCTGTTGCCGAGAGAGCACCTCGAGGAGGCGCAGGCGGGGGCTGGCTAGCCTCAACACTTGGCGTTCTTCAGAGGGCCGTATTCTGGCTTGGCGGCTGTCAGGCCGGTGCTGCACACGAAGCATCATGCTGCTTCCACGATGAGATCAGGGCGCTCTTAAAGCTTCGCAGGATCAATGTTATTGCTTGCGCGTGCTACGCCGATGCTTCTTAGTAGGTGCAGCTTTCGCTGGCGGTGGATCGCTTTCGACACCGGCCCAGTCCACATGCGGCAAGCCGAGCAAACTGTCGAACACCATCGGCATTAGATCCAACGCGATGGGGCCGGGTGAATTGATCAGAGTCACGACGCCGACGTGATATTTCGGAAAGAAGGCGATCAGCGTTCGGTAACTTTCTACCGCGCCGGCATGGAAGATCAGCGTTTCACCGCCATACGTAAACACGCGCCAACCGAGGGCATAGCTGGCGGAGGTAAGGCGAGCACGCCGCCATGGCGTTGAATTCAATTCGACCGGGGTGGGTATGCCGGGCGTGTGCAGTACATCGAGCAGTGACTGGGGCAATACGTCGGGGCGTCCACCCATCTGCGCGATCAGCCAGCGCTCCATGTCGTGCAAGCTGGCGTTGACGCCGGCAGCAGGGGCTACGCGGTAGTACGCCTCTTTGGGCTCGAACGGTACCCAGCCGTGCCCGCTAGCGCGATGTGGGCGTGCCCAATTCTTGTTTGCCTCCAGCGCGTCGCGTCCATAGCTGGCGGTGGTCATGCCAAGCGGAAAGAACAGGCGCTTGTCGACCAGGTGGTAGTAGAAGTCGCCGGTTTTTGCGTAGACCACATCGCCAATGAGGCTGAAGGCTACGTTCTGGTAGCCGTAGCACTGACCGACGCCACAGGTGAGGTCGACCTCATCCAACTTGCGCACTAGCTCTTCGTACGGGACGTTGTCCTCGAGCATGTTGTCGTACGTGTTGCGTGGGAGGCCAATGCGCTGGCCGAGGATGTCGCGCACCGTAGCCTCGTTGGAAGCCTGTGCATCCTTGAGCTTGAAGAAGGGCAGTACGTCGGCCAGTCGGGTGTCCCAGCTGAAGGCGCCGTCGTTGATGAGCAGGCCGGTGAGTGCGGTCGCGAACGCCTTGGACAGCGAAGCCAGCCGGAACACGGTATCTGGCGTCACCGGCGTGTTGCTGGCGGTGTCGGCATAACCGACGGTGTGTTCGTACACCACCTTGTTATCAACCACCACCGCCGTGGCAAGGCCGGCGACCGCGTGGCGCTGATCGAGCTGGTTTAACCATTTCGTGTAGTCAGTCAGCGTGGCTTGCACGCGCGCTGCCGGTATGGAATCACCGCTGACATCGGCCGTCGGTACGGGAGCTTTGGGTGCGTGGTGCTTGGTCCCGCTCGCGGCATGCGCGCTGGCGGAGAGGCCGGCCAGGCCGATCAGGCTGGCCAGCAGCAGGGGAATCGTGCGCAACTGCATCGTGTTCTGGTGTCTTTCCGGCGCGGGAAATATCCGCGAGTGGCTGGTAAAGCGGATGGGTTGGGTCCGCTCGGTTCGTTGACCTACCGATTGTCTTGTACCGCGACGCAGTTCACAACGAGTGGTTTGCCTGCGGAGTCGATAGCAGTATTCGGAATTTGTCGTTTTACAGAGATCCAGAAGGAGTTTGACACTCGCAGGAGGTCAATCGTTCGCGAGCCATAGCCCGCCGTTTTGGAAAGATCTGCGTGCTAGTCTTGCCGCGCCCCACGGCTGGATACCCCCGGTGAGTCCGTCCCCACAAGCCGTTGCCCACGAGCGTGCCGCCTTAACGCTGTCTGCGCTGGCGTTCTTTTTCGTGTTAACGGCCTATTACATCGTGCGCCCCGTACGAGATCAGCTGAGCGGAGCCGTCGGCTCGACGCAGCTGCCGTTGTTCTATGCAGGCACCTTCGTGGTGATGTTGCTGCTCACACCGCTATTCGGTGCCTTAGTGGCGCGTTGTCCACGCAAGCGTCTGCTCAGCTGGATCTACAGTTTTTTCATTCTGTGCCTGTTTGCTTTTGTGCCGGCCTTTCTGGCGCAAGACCGCATCGGTGCGCGCACGCTTGGCGTGGTGTTTTTCACCTGGGTCAGCGTATTCAATCTGTTCGTGGTATCGCTGTTCTGGAGTTTCATGGCGGACATCTTCGACAGCGTGCAGGCGCGACGTGTGTTTCCGTTGATCGCATTGGGCGGCATGGCTGGCGCGGTGTTCGGGCCGATGGTGACCAGCTTGCTGGTGGGGTGGCTTGGTGTTGCGCCGCTATTGGTGGTGTCGGCAGCGATGCTGGGCGCCGCACTGGCGCTACTCTTGAGGCTGTCTGAACGACACGAGCAGCAGTACGGCAGCGCCGATGACAACGAGCCCATTGGTGGCTCGCTATGGGCAGGCGTTCGCGAGCTATGGACGCGTCCATTCCTGTGCTACATGGCGCTTCTGATGCTGCTAAACGATGGCATCGGCACGCTGGCTTACGCACTGGTAGCCGACTATGCCAAGGCGCATTTTGCCGCCAGTGCGGTACGCACCGCGTTCTACGCGCATTTGGATCTGGCAGTTAACGTCCTGGGCGCATTGCTGCAATTGAGCCTCACCCGCTGGATACTGACTCGCAACGGTGCGGGTACGGGGTTGGTGTTACCCGCGTTGATTAACGTCGGTTTGTTGGTGATGGTGATGCTGTGGGGCCATGCCGAAATTAGTTGGCTTGGCACGACCATACCGTTGTTGGCGATCATGTTGGTGGTGACGCGCGGTTTCGCCTACGGCATGACCAAGCCTGCAATGGATGCGCTCTACACGCGGGTGCCGCGCGAAACGCGCTACAAGGGTAAGAACTTCGTCGAAACCGCCGTGTGGCGTTTTGGCGACCTGCTGGTGACCAGTGGCGTCAGCGGACTGGGCAAGCTGGGTATGGGCGTAAGTGGCATGGCGTTGATCGGTGTTGGCATATCGAGCCTCGCACCCTGGGTTGCGCGACAAGCCGGCCAATCCTCCGACCTGTTGCCGGAGGACGAGTTAGTTGTGCGAGCGCGTGACGCGTCGCCAGAGACGCCTTGATCAACACGGGGTTCGTGCTGCCGGAGACGTGTCAGCTAGAGATGTAGCGCCGCAACTGATCGATTTCTTCGCCTTGTGCCGCGATGACGTCCATCACCAGATCGCCGATCGATATCACGCCAATGACGTGGTTGTTGAACACCACCGGAAGGTGACGAATGCGACGGTCGGTACATAGCCGCATGCACTCCAGCACATCGGTATTCGGGCCGACGGTGAGCGGAGTGTGGGTCATGATCGCCTCGACGGGCGTTTCCGCCGAAGAGCGTCCTTGCAGAATCACCTTGCGCGCATAGTCGCGCTCGGAAACGATGCCGACCAATTGCTCACCACGCATGACTAGTAGCGCGCCCACCTGTTTTTCGGCCATATGCTTGATGGCGTCCAGCACGGGCGCTTCGGGTGCAATAGCGAAGATGCCGTTGCCTTTCCGTTGCAGAAGATGTTTGACCTGACGCATGCCAATCTCCCCGGCGACCGCAGACTGGCCGCGTGTTGAGAGTCTAGCGCGACTGTGTGGCGTTGGCGTGAAGTTGCATTACGGCAAATGCGACCGACGGTGCTCCTCGATGAAATAAAGCGGCCGCTGCTTGCTCTCGGCGTAGTTGCGGCCAAGGTATTCGCCGATGACGCCCAACGCCAGCAATTGCACACCGCCGAGGAACAGGATCACCAGCATCAGTGTGGGATAGCCCCGCACCGTATCTCCGTACAGCAACGATTTGGTCAACACCCATATGCCGTAGATAAAGGCGAGGAGCGCTGCCCCTAGTCCTGTCCAGGTCGCCAGTCGTAGCGGTGCGGTGGAGAACGAGGTAATGCCCTCGATCGCTAACTGGGTCAGTCGCCAGTAGTTCCACTTCGTGGTGCCGGCCAAGCGCGGATCGCGCTGGTAGTACACCGCGGTTTGCCGGTAACCGATCCAGGTGAACAAACCCTTCATAAAGCGCTGTCGCTCACGCAGCTGACCGAGCGCGTCCAGAGCGCGACGCGAGAGCAGTCGAAAGTCACCGGTGTCACGCGGTATGGCGGTGTCGGAAAGGCCCTCCATCGAGCGATAGAACGCCGCGGCGGTGAAGCGCTTGAAACCACTCTCGCCGGCACGGGCACTACGCGTGGCGTAGACCACGTCATGCCCCGCCTGCCATTGCTCAACCAGGGTGGGAATCAGTTCCGGTGGATCCTGCAGATCGGCATCGATCACCACCGCCGCGTCGGCATTCACGTGATCCAGGCCGGCCGTGAGCGCAGCCTCCTTGCCAAAGTTGCGTGAGAGCTTGAGAGCCCCCGTGCGTGGATCACGGGCCGCCAATGCTTCGATGATCGACCAGGTGTCGTCGCGGCTGCCGTCGTCGACGTACAGCACGTCGCAGTCCATCGGCAGACTGTCCAGCACAGGTCGCAGGCGCTGGTGGAAGGTCTCCAGCACGGCGGACTCGTTGTAGGCAGGAACGACAACGGTGAGTTTGGGCATAGTCAGATCAACGGCGGGAATGCCCGCATGCTAACGAAAGGTTATGTAGGACGGTGAGTCTACGAGTGCCAGTGCATGGGTTTGCATGGCCTCAACGTCGCCGTGTATCGCGTGGTGGTTGGTGACTGTCGAGGTAAGCAGGGCCGCCGAGTTGCGCCATTTGCCGTTCGATCCAATCGGCACGTCCGAGCACGTAGGCGCTGGGCCGCTCCGCATGGAGGCGCCGCGGACTGGGCAGCACCGCAGCGAGCCGTGCTGCCTGTGCGGGTGAGAGTCGTGCTGGCGATTGGTGAAAGTAGATGTCGCTGGCTGCACCTACGCCATAGATGCCGTCACCAAGCTCGGCGATGTTCATATACACCTCGAGGATGCGTCGTTTTGGCCATGTGGCCTCGATCAATACCGTGAAATACGCCTCCAGCCCTTTGCGTACGAAGCTGCGGCCGTTCCACAGAAACAGGTTTTTCGCTGTCTGCTGACTGATGGTGCTGGCACCACGCAAGCGTTTACCGTCGTCGCTTGCATCGATGGCCTCGTTGATGGAATCGAAATCAAAGCCATGATGGACCGGAAATTTCTGATCCTCGCCAGCGACCATGGCAAGTGGTACGTACGGCGAGACCTGCGACCACGGCACCCATTGCTGGTGCAGATGAAAGTCCTTCTCGCCGTGAATCCAGGCGTCGAGCTGACGTTCTATCATCACAGCGGAAGTCATCGGCGGCACGAAGCGCATGATCAGTACAGCCAGCCAGGTGAGCGCCAGCCACGTCAGTATGACCATGGCGCACCAGCGCAGAAGGCGACGAAACAACGGGTGATCGGACATGGCGACTACGCAGCAAAGACTCCCGGCAGTATATAGACCGCACCTCCGCGAACTGCCCTGATCGGCCATTGTCATGCGGTAGGCTGCCCCCATTTCTAGCCCCTTGGTCTGATCGAGGTGTTTTGCATGGAAACCGTGCTCGTCGAAGATGTGCTGCATCGCTTCCTACTCGAACGCGCTGGCGTGCGCGGCGTGCTGGTGCGGCTGGGGCCGGCCTGGCGCGAGGTTGCCGGCCGTGATGACTATCCCGCACCACTGCGTGACTTACTCGGCCAGTCGCTAGCGGCGAGCGCGTTGCTGACGGGCAATATCAAGCTTGATGGTGCATTGTCGGTTGAACTGAAAAGCACAGGCGCGTTGCGCATGTTGTTTGCCGAATGTACCGATCAGGGCCGGTTGCGTGGGTTGGCGCGTTGGGGCGAAACGGTGCCTGAGCCGATTGATCTGGCAGAGCTGCCGAATGCGGTGATGGCGATCACGATCGGCCACGCCGAGCGCGGTCAGCGTTACCAGGGCTTGGTCGATCTGCAACATGCCGATCTGGCCGCTGCATTGGAAAATTACTTCCGTCAATCCGAGCAGTTGCCTGCACGGATCGTGTTGGCTGCAGATGGTGAGCACGCCGTTGGCCTGATGTTGCAGAAACTGCCCGGTGAGGGTGGCCATGATGCGGCGGAAGATGCAGATGCGTGGCCACGTATCGAACATCTCACCGGTACGTTGGGCGCACAGGAACTGCTCACCACGCCGC
>JBARCX010000211.1:0-4355 GCA_049794535.1 Rhodanobacter sp. | reverse complement strand
TGTGCGCGATAACTTCAAAGCGCTGATGTTGAACCACGTGATGATTTTCAGCGGCTTCACCATCGCCGTGGTCAGCACCTGGATGCATACACGCGGAATGCTTGATCCGGTGTGGTGGGTCGGCGGTAGCGGTTTTGGTTTGTATCTTGCCTACGTACCGTACAACTGCACGTTCTTCGAACGCATGCTGGCGACATTCCAGGTCGCAGGCAATGTCGGCTTCCTGATGTATATCGCCGATGCCAGCGGCTACATGGGCAGCGTTGCGGTGATCTTGTTCAAGGAATTCGGCGGCATGCATCTGTCATGGGCCGTGTTCTACGCCAATACCGTGGTGACTCTGTGTGGTATCGGCATGGTAATCACCATGGTTTCGGCCCTGTATTTTCAGGCCAAGGCACGCCGTGTGCGTATGCCTGAGCCGATGCCGACGTTGGCCTGAAGTATCCGTCAGCGCTGGGGTTCGCTTGCGCTCACCCCAGCCTACAGCGATGCAACGGATTCTCAGTCGGGTTTTGCGGACGAAGACGCACTCGCTGGTTGGGAGCGCTGTTGAAGCGAGCGCCCTATGAAATCGTGTACCTCTTGCTTCGAAACCAGGCCGCGATGCTGCGTGTCGATGGCGTCGAAGTTGTTGACGATGAATGGAACGTGCCCAGCTTTCGCCTCGTCTTTGCTGAGCAGGCCATCGTGGTTTCTGTCAGCTGCGTCAAAATTCTTATCTAATACAGCGACGCTGTTGACAATCCCACTCATCCCACTCTGCGCCAGTGCGGGCCAGGGAACGGCAATACAAAATACAAGCAACGCAAGCGTCATTTTAAGCCAGCCGTGAGTTGTCGCGCGAGACGTGATCATGGCTACCGAGCTCCAATGGGTGGTAGATAAAATATAACCCATGACGGGCACGGCGATGGTCAGACCTGCTGAAGGTGTTGCTATGCCATCACCGTCTCAACGCCCTATCCCCCCCTCTCTCCATGCGCAAACGCATGGTTTGACCTGACGTTAGTCAGATGCTTCCACACATACGCTTGATCCTGATAAGTGTGCAGAGCACCTCAGTTTTAGCCGTCCAAGTGTCTCGGGCCTGACACTTTCGCGACCTACATTTGAAATCCCAACTGCAATGCGATGAAAGGATGGCCCTGATGTCCATGGACCGACGCACCTTTATGCAACTCATGGGAGGCACAGCGCTTGCCACCATGCTTCCTGCGAGTATTGCTCGCGCATTAGCGATTCCTGCCAATCGACGAACCGGTTCGATTGAGGATGTCGAACACATCGTGATTCTCATGCAGGAGAATCGTTCGTTCGATCATTACTTCGGTTCATTGCGCGGCGTGCGCGGCTTCGGCGACCCTCGCCCGGTGAATCTACCCTCGGGTCAAGCCGTGTGGTACCAGCCGAATGGCTCGAACTATGTGCTGCCCTTCCACCCAACCGCTGATGACTTAGGCCTTCAGTTCCTGGAGGATCTTGCACACGATTGGTCCAGCACGCATGCAGCATGGAACCAGGGCAATTACGACCAATGGGTGCCGAACAAAGGCACGACCACCATGGCGTACCTGACCCGAAACGACATCCCGTTCCATTACGCACTTGCCGACGCCTTTACCATTTGCGACGCCTACCACTGCTCATTGATGGGGCCCACCGATCCAAACCGTTACTACATGTGGACAGGCTGGGTCGGCAACGACGGCACTGGCGGCGGGCCGGTGGTGGATAACGCGGAAGCAGGCTATGGCTGGTCCACGTATCCGGAAGTACTCGAGAAAGTAGGCATCTCCTGGAAGGTCTATCAGGACATCGGTACGGGTCTGGATGCCAATGGTTATTGGGGCTGGACCGATGATCCGTATATCGGCAACTACGGCGACAACTCGCTGCTGTACTTCAATCAGTACCGAAACGCGTCACCGGGTAATCCGCTTTACGACAAAGCGCGCACCGGCACGAATATCTCGGTCAGCGGCACACCGTTCGATATCTTGCTCAGTGATGTACTCGGCAACCGTCTGCCGCAAGTCTCCTGGATTGTCGCGCCGGAGGCGTATACCGAACATCCCAATTGGCCGGCTAATTACGGCGCGTGGTACGTATCCCAGGTGCTCGATGCGTTAACCAGCAACCCCGAGGTATGGAGCAAAACCGCACTACTCGTCACCTATGACGAGAACGATGGTTTCTTTGACCATATGGTGCCCCCTTCCGTACCGCCCTCGAATACACAAGGGCAGTCAACCGTATCGACCGCGAACGAGATATTCCCAGGCAGCTCGAGTTATGCAGCCGGCCCCTATGGCATGGGCCCGCGCGTACCGATGATTGTCGTATCACCGTGGAGCAAAGGTGGTTGGGCTTGCTCGGAAGTGTTCGACCATACGTCGATCATCCAATTCATCGAGCAGCGCTTCGGCGCGCAATACCCGGGCCTGAAAGAGCACAACATCTCGGCCTGGCGGCGCACGATCTGTGGCGATTTGACCTCCGCCTTTGATTTTTCTAACTCAGAAACAAAGCGCGCGGAACTGCCTAGCACCAACGCTTATGTCCCACCCGACAAATTGCGCCATCCTGACTACTCGCCCACGCCGCCTACCAACCAAGCGCTGCCAGACCAGGAGCCCGGCCTGCGGCTCGCTCGCGCCGTACCTTATGAGCTACGCGTTGCCGGTCGCCCGAATCAAGATGGCCGGCTCTGTATCGACTTCGAAAATGCGGGGCGTGCGGGTGCCTGCTTCCATGTGCGTTCCGCCACTGCCTCGGCGGGGCCGTGGTACTACACCGTCGAATCAGGGAAATCGCTATCCGATACGTGGCCAGCGCAAAGTGCTTATGATCTTTCAGTGTACGGACCGAATGGTTTTCTGCGCCAATTCAAGGGCAACCTTGCAAGCAGCCAAACCACACTGATCGTCATCAGTCGATACGATGTGGCGCGCGGCCATCTCGAACTGGTTCTGGCCAACGAGGGCAAAGCGCCTTGTGAGGCCTCCGTCGAGAACAGCTACAATCATGAATCGATCTCGTATCTGCTGGCGCCCGGCCAACGCATCGAGAAAAGCTGGCATCTGGAAAATAGCTACGGCTGGTATGACCTGATCGTACGAGCCAACGCTGAAGACGGATTCCTGCAACGCCTGGCGGGTCATGTGGAAACCGGCGCCGACAGCATCAGTGATCCCGCGCTTGGAAAAGCTAAATGACGCGGTAACGCGTTCAAACTCATAGATGCAAAAAACGCCGGTGTAGAACCTACACCGGCATTTTTTTCGCCTCAAGAACACGTGCTGTGTGAATGACCACTTTGCTGTGGCACGCAATCCCTGAGATCATCCAGGAACACTCGTCATAGAGAGTCGCCATGACGTCCACGACTGTCGAGTTCTATTTCGATCCTGTCAGCCCCTATGCGTGGCTGGCCATCGAACAGATGGACAGGATCATCGAGGCCGGCGGCCATATCGTATGTCGCCCGATATTGTTCGCTGCGCTGCTCAACGCGTACGCCACCAAAGGGCCGGCCGAAGTGCCCGCCAAACGCGCCTATGTGTTTCGCGACGTGATGCGTCAGGCCAAACAGCTGAACCTGCTATTCCGTGGCCCGCCCTGTCATCCGTTCAATCCGCTAGCCGCCCTGCGTGCTATCCACGCTATCGAGGACGACGCGCAACGACTTGTACTCGCACGCCATCTACTCAAGGCGGTGTGGTGCGAAGGCATCGACGTCGCCGACCCCGATAGCTTGCATGCCGTAGTTACACGTAGCGGTTTCGATGCCGATGCGGTGCGTACTGCATCGGCATCCGCAGAAGTTAAACAGCGCCTGCGCAACGTCACGCAGGGGGCGATCGATATCGGCGTCTTTGGCGTACCCACGTTCCGCCTGCGCGACGAGCTGTTCTGGGGCGCGGATCGGGTGGATGCAGTGGTCTGGGCGCTCAAGGGTGGCACCATCGACGAGGCCTTCTATGCGAGCGTGCTGGCGCGCCCGGTCGCAGCGGAACGCTAAGAGCCCCGCACCCTACCCGGCAATTCTCGATACGGGCTGTGTCGTGGAATGGTCGATGACCACCCGGTTGCGGCCGTCGATCTTTGCTTGACGCATGGCTTTGTCGGCGCGCGACAGCAGGCTCTCGATAGATTCGCCAGGCTGATTGCATTGGGCAATGCCGATGCTGAGCGTGAGCGGTCCATCGGGGCGACGAACCTCATGCATGGCCTCACGCAACTGCTCCGCCCGATGTTGGGTTTGCTTGAGGTTGAGGCCCGGTAGCAACACAGCGAATTCCTCGCCACCGACGCGGCCGATCAAATCAGATTAGCGCATGTGCACACGCAAG
>JBARCX010000210.1:0-25172 GCA_049794535.1 Rhodanobacter sp. | reverse complement strand
ACCTATTAAACACGCCCGGTATCACCGGGCGTTTTCTTATGTGCGCACAACGTGATGGTTAGGCAGTGATTTTGCGGGTGTCGTCGATATCGGCCGGTGTATCGCTGTTCGCCGATAGTGCGGCATGGTCCCAGCCGTGCTTGGGCGTAAAGCGCTCACCATACCGTTGCGCCAGCGTCTCCAGCTTGCACTTAAGGCTGCCAGCACCTTCGCTGCGCACGTATTGAATCGGGCCTCCACGGAATGGTGCGAAACCTGTTCCGAAAATTACGCCAGCATCGAGCAGATCGGCATTGTCCACCACGCCATCGGCGAGACAGGCGACAGCCTCATTGACCATGGAAAGGATCATGCGATCCTGTAGGTCGGGTGGCGTGTTGTAATCCGGATCGACTTCCGGCTTGATCGGTTTGCCGTCCTGCCACACATATAGGCCCTGGCCGTCCTTCTTTCCGCGTTTGCCAGCTTCCAGTTTATCTTCCAGCCCCGGCGGCAGTTCAAGCCCAAGGAACGGTGCTAACTCCTTGCCGACCGACGCGCATACGTCCAGGCCCACCGTGTCGGCCAGTTCAATCGGTCCCATCGGCATGCCGAACTTCTTCGCTTCTTTATCGAGTACTGGGCCAGGTACACCCTCGCTGTACAAGCGCATGGCCTCCAGCAGGTACGGCATAAGGATGCGGTTGACCAGGAAGCCTGGCGTGCCTTTGACCGCCACAGGCAGTTTGCCAATGGCCTTGCAGAAGGCGAGTGCGCGCTTCTCGATAGCTGGATCGAGCCGATCGTGTCGAACGACCTCGACCAACGGCATCTGTGCTACCGGATTGAAGAAATGTAGTCCAAGGAACCGCTGCGGCGCTGTGAGGTTTTTGCGTAATTCGTCCAGCGCAATGCTCGACGTATTACTGGCGAGGATCTCATCGGCTTTGAATTGCGGCTCGACGGTGGCGTACAACGCCTCCTTTGCATCGGCGTTTTCGAAGATGGCTTCAATAACTAGGTCGGCGGTTGCGACGCCTTTGCCTTCGACATCAGCACGCAGGCGGCGCACCACCGCCTCGACTTTCTCAGGCGTCTTCAGTTTTTTCTCATAGAGCTGACGGGCACGATCCAGTGCGGGCTGGATGAACTTCATCTCGCGATCTTGCAGCGTGACGTCGAAGCCCTTGAATGCGGCCCACGCAGCGATGTCGCCACCCATCACGCCAGCACCGACAACATGTACGTGCTTGATGCCTGAATCGGTACCGCCTCCCGATCCTTTCAGGCGTTCTTGCAAGAAGAAGATGCGTATCAGGTTTTGCGCGGTGCTGGTTTCAGCCAGCTTCGCTACCGAGCGCGCTTCCAATTTCAGGCGTTGCTGAATGCTGCTGCCGCCGCGCTTCCATACGTCGATCAGCGCGAAGGGTGCAGGGTAATGTTCTTTGCGGACCTTTGCTGCGGTCTGTTTAAGCACCATCGGCGCAAGGATCTGCCGCGCTAGCCAGGTATTCGTTGCCCAGGCTTTCGCGCGTTGAGCGAAGGGTCGCTGATGCGGGCGGCGTAACAGCGCACGTGCTTCAGCCAGCAATTCGCCAGGCGGCGCGATGCGGTCAATGACGCCAAGTGCCAGTGCACGCTTGGCTGACAGTGATTTGCCGGTAAGCATGACGGGTAGTGCTTCGGTTGCCCCGATCAGGCGCGGCAACCGTGCCGTACCGCCCCAGCCCGGATGGATGCCGAGCATCACTTCGGGCAGGGCGATCTTTGTTTTGTCGTCATCCGCAGCGATGCGCTGGCGACAGGCCAAGATCAACTCGGTGCCACCGCCCATGCAGGCGCCATGTATGGCGGCGACCGTCGGGCAGAGGAGTCGTGCGAGCGATTCGTACACCTGCTGGCCATTCTCGATATTTTCGAGGACGGTGCCGTGCTTGGCGTAAGCCACGAACTCCTTGATATCGGCACCCACTGCAAAACCCGATGGTTTGGCGGAGTGGACGATGACGCCCGTAGGGTTTTCGATCGCGAGGCGCTCGACGATCTGTCCGAGTTCGTCCAGCACCGCGCGGGAAATCGCATTGACGTTGCTGTCCGCCCGGTCAAGGGTGAGGGTGACGATGCCGCTGTCGTCCAGGCTCGTCTTCCAGTGGTTGAAGCGCAATCCTTCGAACATGGGGTAGGAGGCGTAGCGGAGGGAAGGTTGCACCATACCGTTCCGTAGCGATGAATGCGAGACGTGGGTGGGCTTTGCATGCTGCGGTGCAGCGTGGCAGGTTGCCGTACGCGTCACGTCCCTGCAAACCGCCTATTGCGATTCCGTAGCGAGCGCGTAATTTAACGCCGTGATGACTCCTATGATGGCCCCTACGCCGATTGTCGGCACTGAAATCCTCGAGCGCATTCTGGCTGCGCCCGGTGGGTTGGTTGTGCTTGAGGATGCCGATAGCGGGGTACTGATCGAGCAGTTCCGCTCGCTTGCCCGGCACAGCGGGCAGTCGATTTATCTATGGCAGCCCGACAGCGGCATGGTCAATTTGCGCGAGGCGCATGCCTGGGTACCTGGGTCACAACGGCTTGGTATTGCCTTGCGCTACATGCAGCAAAGCAATCACTTCGGCGTGTATCTGCTGACAAAGTTTCCGTTGCCTATGTCGTCGATGGATAGCAGTTTGCTGCGGCAATTAGCGCGAGCTCCTAGTGGCCACGTACGACGCGTGGTGCTCTTGGATGCGCCACCTGCATTGATTACGAGTTTGGACGATGTGGCTGTGCGTATGAGCGGTACCCTGCGTGCAGCGCAGCGGCCGCGTCTGCGAGATGGGCGCTGGCTGCTGTGACCATCATGACATCGACGACGGGCGGGGTGCTGGTGGTGGCCTCGCAGCGAGAGCTGCGGCGTGCGCTGTTCGATGTGCTTGATCGGGAAGGCCATCTGCCCATCCATTCTGCTCGTGATATTACGCATGCTGCGATCTTGCTTGAAGGCCGGGCACCGCTGGCGTTGATCGTCGTTGTGTTCGAAGGGGATGGCCGCAGCGCGGTGGCATGTTGCGAACAATTGCGGCTCATGCCGGCGTGTGTCGATGCACCGTTACTTGCTGTGCTGGCGGATGGCGTGACCTTCAGGCCGTCACAGTTGCCCGCTGGCGTTAATGATTGGCTGCAAGCCGCCCAACTCGACAAAGAGTTGCTGCCGCGCTGGCAACACTTGCGTCGTGGAGGAGCATCGGCAGCGAGAAGCCTCACGCCATCGGTTCAGCCCGCGGATAGCGATTACCGCTTTGTCTTCGAGGAGGGCGGCAGTGAGTGGCTGATCACGGATATGGCCGGACGTCACGTGCTGGAAGCCAGTCCTGCCTTGATTCGGCATAGTGGTCTCAATGTAGCGACTGTGCTCGGTTTACCGCTGCACGAATTGCTGACGTTCGAAGGCGTCGGCTTGGATCGGGTCGTGGGTGAGACGGATCGTCGCTGGCATGCGTGTCAACGACGATCGACGCGCGGTTTTGACAGCGGTGAGGCAAGTGCGCGGCGCGTACGCCATGCCGGTCATGAAGCCTTGGCGTTCATGTTCCGCAGCGATCGAGCAGGGGTGCGTCCCACGGTTGCACTGACGTTGCTGGCACGCATGTTCACTACCCACGGAGAAGGGAGCCTGGCTGAAGCCGCGCAAATGCTGGTTGACGACATGGGCCTGGACTACCTTGCGGTGTGGTCTGCCTGGCCTGAGGAAACCAGTGCGCCGATGCAACTGGTGCAACGCTGGCGCGGACCCGAACAGATTTGGCCAAGTCCCCAACTACAGAGCTCTTTGCGATTGGTTCTGAGCGGCAAAACCATGTTGCATTCGGCCGATGCGCAACGTCTTGCTGAAGCCGATCCGTTGATCGGCCAGTTGGGTTTGCATGGTTTTGTCGGGCTGCCATTGCTGGATGAGCGTCGCAGCGTGCTTGGCGCATTGCTGACTGGGGCACGCTCCCCTTTCGGTGAGCCTGAGATTGTCGAGCCGGTGCTGCGTTGTGCTGCTGTGCATTTTGCGCACACGTTGGAATTGCGTCGCACGCGTGAACAGGGGCGTGCTGAAGGATTGCTCGATTCGCTTACCGGATTGCCCAACCGCCTGTTGTTCAATGATCGACTCGACACGATCATTCGCGAAGCCAATCGCACGGGCGAGTGTTTCGCCGTGTTGTTTGTCGACCTTGATCGCTTCAAGTCGATCAATGACAACCTCGGTCATGCCGTCGGCGACCAGGTGCTAGTGGCGGTAACGCAGCGCTTGAGCAGCAGTGTGCGTGCGTCTGACACGGTGGCGCGCTATGCCGGCGATGAGTTCACCGTGGTACTGCGTCATATCGTGAGAAACGAAGACGTATTACGTGTTGCCGAAAAAATTGTGCAACTGATGGAAACCCCGTTGGGGCTGGATGATGGTACCGAGCTGCAGGTAACCGCTTCGATCGGCATCAGCTTCTTCCCGGATGACGCACCCGATGCGGAAACCTTGCTTAAGCATGCCGATGAGGCGATGTATGCAGCCAAGAGTTTGGGCCGTAACAACTATCAGATCTATGACGTAAACCCGGAGCAGGAGCAACAGAACGCCGCTCTCAGGGCCCGGTTGCGTCACGCTGAAGGCAACGGTGAGCTGCGCGTGTTCTATCAGCCGCAGGTCGATGCGATCAGCGAGGACATCGTGGGCATGGAGGCATTATTGCGTTGGGAGCATCCAGAGCTGGGCGCGATCGGCCCGGGCTTCTTCATCCCATTGGCGGAGGAGAGTGGACTGATCGTCTCTATCGGCGAGTGGGTTTTGCGCAACGCTTGTAAGCAAGCTCAGGCATGGGAGGAGCAGTACGGCCTGCGCCTGCGTTTGGGTGTAAACCTCTCGGTGGTGCAGTTGATGCAGCCAGACCTGACGGGGGTAGTGGCACGGGTGTTGCGCGAGACCGGACTGGAGCCATGCCTGTTGGAGTTGGAAGTGACCGAAAGCATCAGCATCAAGGCAGTGCCCAATCTGATCGAAAACATGCAGGGCTTGCATCGTCTGGGGTGCCGCATCGCTATCGACGATTTTGGTACGGGTGCCGCCTCGCTGGATTATCTGCGCAAGCTGCCGGCTGACCGTATCAAGATCGACCAGAGCTTTGTGCGCAATATCGGTGTTGATCCCGATGATGAGGCGATCGTGCGTGCCACCATCGACATGGCCCACCGGCTCAAGCGTGGTGTAGTGGCCGAAGGGGTGGAGATTGAGCAGCACATGCAATTCCTACGCGCCAACCATTGTGACGAGCTGCAGGGCTACCTTTTCTGCCGGCCCCTGCCGCAGGCGAGCTTTGACCGACTGTTGGCTGAACGCGAACGTTTGATGGCCGAGGCAAGCGGTAATCGACTGGTTTGAGTTAGCGCTGGTGTGCCCCGATGTTGCAATCATGAGACCGTAGCGATCAAGCTGCTTGGTCAGTACCCGGGTTCATTCTGAACTTGGGGGCACAATACCTGTCATAGCACGTCAATCTATTCGACCGCATCCCGTGCTGCGGCAGTAACGAGTGACGAAGGAGACGGCCCGGATGGGCGAGAACGAACTCGATAGCGCGCTGGTCGAGCGTGTACAGGGCGGGGATAAGCGCGCATTTGACCTATTGGTGCGGAAGTACCAGCACAAGGTCATCGGCCTGATTTCGCGTTACGTGCACAACCACGCTGAATGTGAAGATGTCGCCCAGGAGGCGTTCGTGCGTGCTTGGCGCGCGATCGGCTCCTTTCGTGGCGAGAGTGCTTTCTATACCTGGATGTACAAAATTGCGGTCAATACGGCCAAGAACCACCTGGTAGCCATGGGGCGACGCCCGCCAACAGACGACATTGCCGTGGAGGATGCAGAGTTCGTCCCCGGCGCTGATCGCATGCATGACAGCGCTACCCCGGAACGTGAGTTGATGCGGCAAGAAATTGAACAAACCGTATTTTCCACTGTCCAAGCTTTACCCGAGGAGCTGCGTACGGCTATCACGCTACGTGAAGTGGACGGTCTCAGCTACGAGGAAATCGCTGCGGCGATGGGTTGCCCGATCGGTACGGTACGTTCGCGTATTTTCCGGGCACGTGAGGCAATCGACGAGAAACTGCGGCCGTTGTTGTCGGACCGCTAGGACCGGAAACCATGACTGAAGCCAATCGAGAAAATCTTTCTGCCGGCATTGACGGTGAGCTGTCGAAGGAGGAGCTGCGCTTCTTGCTTCGTCGACTCGACCATGATGCCTCGATGCTGCAAGCGTGGGCACGCCATCACGTAGCCGGAGACAGTCTGCGCCGTCAGCTGCCACCGCTAGCTTCATCGGGTTTTGCTGCGCGAGTGATGCTTGTCATTGATCAGGAGACCGCCCAGCAGGAGCTGTCCGGGGCGAGTTCTGGTCATCGCCGTCGACGTTTGTTGCATTGGTCTGCTGGTGGTGCGATTGCTGCCGGTGTTGCAGTGGCTGCGCTGATGATTACCCAGCCTGCGGGCAATGGTGCCGATCGTGCT
Source organism: Rhodanobacter sp. (assembly GCA_049794535.1). Lineage (GTDB taxonomy): Bacteria > Pseudomonadota > Gammaproteobacteria > Xanthomonadales > Rhodanobacteraceae > JBARCX01. The sequence goes on along the minus strand of JBARCX010000210.1, from coordinate 18,658 downwards.
GCGCGACTCACTGCAAGCGTGACGCAACCCAGTACGACTACGGCGGATATGAATCTGCCACCGAGCACCGCACCGGCTGCTGTGCCGACATGGCTAAACGCCAATCCGTCACCGGCTGAGTTCAGTCAGCGTGCTTCGATGACGCTAGGCGATTCATCCAGCGGCCCGCTGTCTCCCTATGCGCGCAGCCTGTCGCCTTATCAGCAGGTGCCGCGTTACCGCACGCTCAATGAGGGCCATGGCAGCTACCTGCTGCTTATCGGCTCTGATCCGTCATCGGCAGCGCCTGACCATGCGCGCCAGGCCGCCGTGGCGCAATAAGCCTGGTGGCTGCCGCGCACTCCCGTGCGGTGGCCACTCCATTCCGTTCGTTCACCACGCCTCAGTCGGCCCGCTTTGCGGGCCGGACGATAGGGCGTGTCCGATAACCTGAAAGGAGGAGTCCATGGATCGATCGTTCTTGCGCAGTCTGACGTGCTGCGCCTTGGCAGTGAGTCTGGTTACCGCAGGTAACGTGGCGGTTGCTCAGGTTGCAAATGGCACGGCAGCGTTGCCGGACTTCACCGGCATTGTGCAGGCGACTGCGCCAGCGGTGGTGCATGTGGAAGCCAAGTACAGCGGTAAGCGCGCGGGCAACGCCATGCAGATGCAGGGGCCAGATGCCCAGCAGATGGAGATCTTCCGCCGCTTCTTCGGTATGCCGATGACGCCTTCGCCGGAAGAACAGGCGCGCACCTCACTCGGTTCGGGCTTCATCATTTCCAGTGATGGTTACATTCTTACCAATAATCATGTGGTCGATCATGCGGACAAGGTTACTGTGCGTCTGCAGGATCGCCGCACGCTCACCGCAAAAGTGGTGGGCACCGATCCGACGTATGACGTCGCATTGCTGAAGGTGGATGCCGGAAGCAGCCTGCCGTCGGTGAGTATTGGTGACTCGCGCACGCTCAAGGCTGGTCAATGGGTGCTGGCGATCGGCTCGCCCTTTGGTTTCGATTACACCGTGACGCAAGGTATCGTCAGCGCGGTAGGGCGTAATCTGGGTAATCCAGACCAGCCCGATACCCCGTTCATCCAGACGGATGTGCCGATTAATCGCGGTAACTCGGGCGGCCCGCTGTTCAATCTGCAGGGGCAGGTGGTCGGCATCAACTCGCAGATCTACTCCAGTACAGGTGGCTACCAAGGCGTCTCGTTCTCGATCCCGATTGATGTGGCGATGAACGTGGTGCAACAGCTCAAAACCACCGGTTATGTCACGCGTGGCCAACTGGGTGTGCTGATCAAGCCGATTGGCGACGATATGGTTAAGGCGCTCAAGCTCGACAACGGCAATGGTGCGATCGTGGTGAGCGTGTCTCCTGGTAGCGGTGCTGAAAAGGCTGGCGTCCAGCCGGGTGACATCATTCTTTCCTATGACGGTCACGCGATTGATCAGGGCGCGGATTTGCCGCCGCTGGTGGCGATGACCAAGCCAGGTAGCAAGGTGCCGATGCAGATCCTGCGCGACGGTAAGAAGCAGACGTTTGACGTCACCATCGGCAGTATGCCACGCGATAAAAATGCACAGCTGGCTACAACTAACAAGCCTGCGGCACAGAGTGGTTCGACCGCCTTGGGGTTGAGTGTGCAGGATCTCAGTGGCAGCACTCGGCAGCAGCTTGGGCTGAAGGCTGGTGAGGGTGTGGCAGTGGTTGATGTCATCGGGCCGGTAGCGGCGCAGGCTGGCCTGCAGGCCGGTGACGTGATCCTCATGGTGAATCAAACGAAGGTGGGTAGTGCGAATGCATTTCATACGGCCACGGCCGGTGTAAAGCCCGGTGACACGGTATTGCTGCTTGTGCGTAGCGGAGATACCACCAATTTCGTGGGTTTGACGGTGCCTACCGATAAGCAGAACGGCTGATCACGATAGCCTGAACCGCCCGTGCGATAAGCGCGGGCGGCTCAGAAGGAGTGGTAATCAACGTTCAGGCCTTCATTCCATGCGATAATTCCAGGTTCGTGTCACCACCCCGGTGATGCGCTGCCTGCGCACCGCGCATGGCGGTAGCCACTGCCAGCGCGCTCCATGGACCTGATTCGCAACTTCTCCATCATTGCCCATATCGATCACGGCAAGTCGACCCTCGCTGATCGCATCATCCAGATCTGCGGCGGTTTGGCTGATCGTGAGATGGAAGCGCAGGTGCTCGACAGCAATCCGATCGAGCGTGAGCGTGGCATTACCATCAAAGCACAGTCGGTCTCGCTGCCGTACACGGCGCGTGACGGCAAGACTTACCAGCTCAATTTCATCGATACCCCCGGTCACGTTGACTTCTCTTATGAAGTCAGCCGTTCGCTAGCTGCTTGCGAAGGTGCGCTGCTGGTCGTCGACGCGGCGCAAGGTGTGGAGGCGCAATCGGTCGCCAATTGCTACACCGCCGTCGAGATGGGGTTGGAAGTTGTACCGGTGCTCAACAAGATCGATCTGCCTACTGCCGACATCGAGAAGGTGAAAGGTGAGATCGAAGCGGTGATCGGCATTCATGCCGAAGACGCGGTAGCCGTGAGTGCCAAGACGGGGCTCAATGTGGTCGACGTGTTGGAAGCTATCGTTGCGCGCATTCCGCCGCCGAAGCCGCGCGACACGGATCGCTTGCAGGCTCTGATCATCGACTCGTGGTTCGATAACTATCTCGGCGTGGTCTCGCTGGTGCGCGTGATGCAAGGCGAGATCAAACCGGGCGACAAGCTGTTGGTGATGTCGACCGGCCGGACCCATGAAGTCGGCGACGTTGGCGTATTCACACCCAAGCGCAAGAAGCTAGACAAGCTGGGTGCCGGTGAAGTGGGCTGGATCAATGCATCGATCAAGGATGTGCATGGCGCACCGGTCGGCGATACGTTGACCCTTGCCGCCAAGCCTGCAGAAAAACCGTTGCCCGGTTTCCAGACCATGCAGCCGCGCGTGTTTGCTGGCTTGTTTCCGGTGGCCGCTGATGACTATCCTGCATTGCGTGAAGCGTTGGACAAACTGCGTCTGAACGATGCGGCACTGTTCTTCGAGCCGGAAAGTTCAGAGGCGATGGGCTTTGGCTTCCGCTGCGGCTTCCTCGGCATGTTGCATATGGAGATCGTGCAGGAGCGGCTGGAGCGTGAGTACGACCTCAATCTGATTAGCACCGCGCCGACGGTGGTCTACGAAGTTTTGAAAAGCGATGGCTCGGTAGTGCTGCTGGACAACCCAGCGAAGCTCCCAGCGCCGCATCTGATTGAAGAAATTCGCGAGCCGATCATCGTCGCGAATATCCTCACCCCGCCGGATCACATCGGCAACATCATCACTTTGTGCGAAGAGAAGCGCGGCGTACAGCGCTCGATCCAGTATCTGGCAACCCAGGTGCAGATCAGCTATGAGCTACCGCTAGCGGAAGTCGTGCTGGATTTCTTCGATCGACTGAAATCGGTATCGCGCGGCTACGCTTCAATGGACTACCACTTCGAGCGCTTCGATGCTGGCCCGTTCGTGCGTACGGATGTGCTTATCAATGGTGATCGTGTCGATGCACTTTCGTTGATCGTGCACCGCAGTCACGCAGATCGTCGTGGTCGTGATCTGGTCGAGCGCATGAAGGATCTGATTCCGCGACAACAGTTCGACGTAGCGATCCAGGCCGCGATCGGTGCGCAGGTTATTGCGCGCTCAACAGTGAAAGCGTTGCGCAAGAATGTTCTGGCCAAGTGCTACGGCGGCGATGTCAGCCGAAAAAAGAAGCTCTTGGAAAAGCAGAAAGAAGGCAAGAAGCGCATGAAGCAGGTCGGTCGAGTGGAGATTCCACAAGAAGCCTTCCTTGCCGTGCTGAAAGTCGATAAATAAGAACAAGCAGGTACAGGAGTTAAGGCATGGAATTCGATTTCTCGGCGATTCTGCTTGGCCTCACCGTCGTATTCGGCGTGGTGTGGGGGCTCGATCGTCTGTTCCTCTACAAAAAGCGCAAGTCGCGTCTCGATGCAGAGGGGGCGGAATACCGCGATCCGGTACCGGTTGACTGGGCACGTTCGCTGTTCCCGGTCGTACTGGTCGTACTGCTGCTGCGTTCGTTCGTCGCCGAGCCGTTTCGCATCCCATCGGGCTCGATGATGCCGACCCTGGATGTCGGCGATTTCATCCTGGTGAACAAGTTCGCCTATGGGCTGCGTCTGCCGGCGTTCAATAATAAGTTCGTCAGCCTTGGCGAGCCGAAGCGCGGCGATGTCGTTGTGTTTCGTTTTCCCGGTTATCTGTGCGATGACGGCAGTGGCAAGCTGGTGCGTAGTGGTGATCTGAGTTGCTCTGACCCACATATGCCGGTGCCGAACCAGAACTGGATCAAGCGTGTGATTGGCCTGCCGGGTGACCAAATCGAGATCCATGGTGATCAGTTGGTGATCAACGGTAAGCCCATCGTTGCTGACGAAGTGGGTCCCTATGTGGGCAACCCGAGGCGTGACGAAGACCGCCTGATGCTTGAGATGGGCGCCACGGTATGGAACGAGCACCTGGGTGACGTGAACCATATGATCGCCAAGATGCCGGCGTATAGCTCGCCGTATCCGATCCCGAATGACAAGGTGCCTTCACTGGTGCCGCAGGGCTGCTATCTGGTCATGGGCGATAACCGCAACAACAGTACAGACAGCCGTTGGTGGGGCTGCCTGCCGGAGACCAACCTGGCTGGCAAGGCCTTCCTGATCTGGTTTAGCTGGAATGGTTCGGGTGTTGCCTTCCACCGGATCGGTACGGTCATCCACTGATGCTGTCAGTGTTGACGTTACCGCCACGAGCCGGCTTTCTGGATCCGTGATCGAGGAAGCTGGCGGCGCGGGCGTAGTCCGGGCAAAGTACGCTGCGGCGATAGCCGTTAACCTGGGCATTCAATGCGCGCCGCAATGGCGGCATAGTGGGGGACTATGAAATCGAAACAAACAGGTATCACCCTGATCGGGTTCCTGATCGTGCTGATCGTGGTGGCATTTTTCGGCTACATGGTGATGAAGCTGTTTCCGTCGTATACAGAGTACGGCGGGGTGGTCAAAGCCATGGAGCAGGAAGCCAGCAGCGGAGCGGATGGCAAAACGATCGACGACATACGTCGCGATCTCATGCGTAAGATGGATTTCCAATACGTCGACGATGCCAGCGTTGCGCCCAGTGATATCACTATCACGCAGGGGGCGGCCGGAAATGAGCTGCATGTCGAATATGACAAGCAGGTGCCATTTATGTACAACATCTCTTTTCTGATCCACTTCGAGAAGAGCGTGCCTATGCAGGGCAACCTCGCTCAATGACGTTACCGTGGAATTGACTTACCGCTTTCGCGATCCTGCGCTGGCCGAGCTGGCGCTAACCCATCGCAGTATGGGCAAGCCGAACAACGAGCGGCTGGAGTTTCTCGGCGATGCCTTGCTCGGCACCTTCATTGCCGAGATGCTGTATGAGGCTCACCCGAAGGCCAGCGAGGGTGAGCTGTCGCGGTTGCGTGCACAACTGGTCAATGGCCAGGCGCTAGCGGTTGTCGCGCGTGAGCTTGAGCTAGGTGACCGGCTGAAACTCGGTTCAGGCGAGCTCAAAAGTGGTGGTTTCCGGCGCGATTCGATCCTTGCCGATGCGTTCGAGGCACTGCTGGCAGCGGTCTATCTCGACGGTGGCTTTATGGCCTGCCGCGATACCGTACGCGAATTGTTCGCCGAGCGTGTCGCTGCGCTGCCTCGTTCATCGAAAGACGCCAAAACACGCCTGCAGGAGTGGCTGCAGGGACGTGGCTTGCCGTTACCTCAATACGATTTGATCGCCAGCAATGGCGAGGATCATGCGCGCAGCTTCGATGTCAGCTGTGCGATTGGCGCGCCGCTGCCGATTACCGCTGACGGCCACGGCAGCAGTCGGCGTGCCGCCGAGCAGGACGCGGCGGAGACCGTACTGGCCCGCCTGTTGGAACAGCAAGCTTCGGATTGATTCCACCTATTCACCTATACCGCTGGCATCCACGATCCGGTGGAGCCATGCTTGTCACTCGCTTTGAAGAGCACCCGTACCATGAATGACGAACTGCAGATTGGCGACTTCGCTGGCGCTGAATTGCCGCACGAAGACTACCGTTGTGGCCCGGTGGCCTTGGTTGGCCGGCCCAATGTGGGCAAATCGACCCTGCTCAACGCACTGATCGGCTTTCGCCTGTCGATTGTTAGCCCGCGGCCGCAGACTACCCGCCACCGCATCCTCGGCATTGCTAGCAGCGAAGCCGGGCAGATCCTGTATGTCGACACGCCGGGTTTGCATCGTGGTGCCAAGCGGGCAATGAATCGTAGCCTCAACCGTGCCGTGCGATCGGCTATTGGTGAGGTCGATCTGGCCGTTCAGGTGATCGAGGCCGGTCGCTGGAGCGACGAAGACGAAGCTTTGTACACCGCGCTGGCTGAGCAGAAGCTCCCGCGTATGCTGGTGATCAACAAGGTTGATCTGGCCAAGGACAAAGGCGCGATGCTGCCTTTCGTCGCTAGCTTGAGCGAGCACCACAGCTTCGAATCCATCCATTACGTCAGTGCGCTGAAGAAAAACGGCCTGCAGGAACTTGAGCGGGATATTCTCAAGCGCCTGCCGGTGCGCCCACCCGTGTATGGCCCGGACGAAATCACCGATCGCAGCGAACGTTTCCTTGCCGCCGAAATGGTGCGCGAGCAGCTCATGCTACGCCTCGATCAAGAGCTGCCTTACGCCACTACGGTAGAAATCGAGCAGTTCAGTGATCGCGACGACGGCATTGCCGAAATCCACGCGGTGATCTGGGTCGAGCGCGATGGCCAGAAGGCGATCGTCATTGGTAACGGCGGTGCCCAGCTCAAGGCGATCGGCATCTCCGCGCGCCGGCACATGGAGCGCATGTTTGAGCGCAAGGTGTTCCTCAAGCTCTGGGTGAAGGTGCGCGAAGGCTGGGTGGACGACGAGTCGATGCTGAAGAAGTTCGGTTATACCGACTGATCTTCACGGGTCCTGACCTTCACCGACCATGCTGATCGAGCAGCAACCTGCCTATGTGCTGCACGCGCGGCCATATCGCGAAACATCCTTGCTGCTCGAATGCCTGACCCGCGATCACGGTCGGCTTGGTGTGGTTGCGCGTGGCGTACGCAGCGAGCGTGGACGTATGCAGCGGGCTCAGCTCGAGCCCTTTCAATCGTTGGAAGTAGGTTTATTGCAGCGCGGCGAATTAGCCACGCTGCGCAGCGTTGAGACGGTGGCGTCACCCTTGCCCCTGAAGGGCGACGCAGGTCTGGCTGGGCTTTACCTCAATGAATTGGTGGTTAGGCTGACCGAACGTCAGGACCCTTATCCCGTCTTGTTCGATGCGTATAGACAGACGCTGCAGCGACTAGCCGGAGGCGAGTCATTGGGCTGGCAGTTGCGCCGCTTCGAACGCGACCTGATGGATGCGCTTGGTTATGCACTACAGCTTGATTGTGATGCCGATAGTGGCGATGCCCTGATCGCCGACGCGTCGTATCGCTATCAAGCCGAACACGGCCCTGTGCGTTGCCGCGTCAATGAGCCACGAGCCTTGCGCGGTAGCGATCTACTGGCACTGGCTGCCGACCAAATGCCTGATGCCGCGGGGCTGGCCGCCTTACGCGGCATGATGCGCGATTTGATCCGTTTTCACCTTGGCGGCGGTGAATTACGCGCCTGGCGGGTATTGGCCGCGGCACTTACACGGCGCTGAGCCACCTTCATCACGGGCTTCAGGCTATGTCTACCAAAGCATGAATGGTGGATTGCAGCGTCTTGCGGAAGCACCCCAGCGGCAATAACTCGGCGTGATGGCCAAGTTCCAAATGCCTTTGCAGCAATACGATTTGCTCGGCCAACGATGCTGCACCGCAGAAGCCACAGGATGAGCGCAATCGATGCAGCCGCTCCCCGAACCCGGTGGGGTCGTTGCCTAGTCGGTCGAGCTCACGCTCAATACCCGCTAGCTCTTCGCGCAACAGGCCGCGCAAGGCTCGCATGATGGTGGGACTGCCGGTGCTCGCCAATGCCTGTTGGTCATCCAGCAATGGCGCTCGGCCAGGTCGCACCCACTGCATGATGCGCTGAAGATCGACCAGCGAGCAGGGTTTGAGCAGTATCTCGCTATAACCTGCGGCAAGCAGCCGCTGCCGGTCAGACGCGTCCAGTTCTGCGCTACTCGCTACGGCTGGACTATCCGCGGAACGTGCCTCTTGGTCTTCACGCAGCGTGGTCAGTACCTGTACGGCATCAGCGCCAGGCATGCGGCAATCCACGACAAGCAGGTCGAACGTCTCGACACGTCCGCGGGCGATCGCCGCGGTGCCGTCGACACAGGTTTCGACCTCAGCCCCTAAGCTACGCAGGCCGTCGCCCAGAAAGCAGCGGCTAGCCGGATCATCGTCTGCAACTAGGACACGAGGCGGGTTGGGCAGTGCACTAGCGGTCGCATTGGGGTCGTTTGAAAAATGCAACATGACGAAATCCTTCTCGTTCAGCTGAATTTGGCAGAATGGCGGGACATGTATCTCACATCAAGTCGTCTGCTGCTGTGTCTGGTTACCCTGTGCGGTGCGCTTTGGGGCGCACCGGCGCGGGCGGATATTGCGCTGGCTGCGAAACGGATCGATCTACCCGGGGCCAGTCTGCAGGACGTGCAGGCGCACATTAGCCCAGGAGATGTTGCTGGCACGCTGCGATTACATCTACACGCAAGCAGGGCGGATATCCCGTCCATGGGGTGGCGGCGGATCGGCTTGACCCTGGACGGTAATTTACAGCGCGATGCTCAGCTGCGCTGGGTACTGGATGGCAAAACGCAGCTCAACGGAGCGCCCGGTGGCGCGCTCAGCAATGCGCAACTGAACCTCGTAGTGGATTCGTTGGCCAACACGCTCGAGGCCAACTTTAGCCAGGGTGCGGCGCATATCGAAACGGCGCTCCCGCTTGATCAGCCCACGCACGCCCAAGTAAGTTTGAAACAGCTGCCAGCGGGCTGGCTGCAAGGTGTATTGAGCACGGTATGGTCGGGTCGAGCCACCGGTGGTCGATTGGATGCGGAACTGGCGCTGGATGTGCGCGACGACGGTGTCCAGACCTCGGGTGAATTCACCTTCGACGACATCGGTTTCGATACACCTGCCGGCACGCTGGCCGGGCAGACGTTGGGCGGTGGTGGTCAGCTCGGTATCGATACGACCGGCGGCCGTGCCCGTATCAGTTTCGATGGGGGCCTGCATGGCGGCGAATTGCTGCTGGGGCCGCTCTACGCCAAGTTGCCTGACCGCGCGGTGCAGCTAGCACTGGCCGCCGATATGCAGCATGGTGCGTTCGCGTTGAGCCAACTCAGAGTGAATGATGCCGATGCACTGCAATTGGAGGGTGCGCTCGCATTCGACGCGAAAGGGAATCTGCAGAAGCTGAAACTTGACCGTTTCCATGCCAACTTCCCTGCGGCCTACCAGCGCTATGGCCGAGCCTGGCTGAATGCGCTGGGTATGCAGAACATGAGCATTGATGGCCAGCTGGATGGACATCTGGATTTGGATACGAGCGGTCTGCGCAGCTTTGCCTTCAATACCGATGGAATGAACGTGACCGATGGCGCCGGCCGGTTGGCCGTGAGCGGGTTGCGTGGAGGCATGGACTGGTCGCTGAAAGACGAGCGGCCGGCCACTACGCTCGGTTGGCGTAGCTTGATGGTGTACCGCATTCCCAACGGCGCGGTTGAGTCGCGCTGGCAAAGCCGCGACGGTAATCTGACTTTGCAGCAGCCTGTAGCGATCCCCGTCATGAATGGCCAATTGCATGTCGGCGTGTTGAATTGGCGCCCCGCCGCGGCGAAGGGAGAACGCCTAACGACCTCATTGGCGCTGACCGGCGTAGACATGGCGACCTTCAGTCGTGCTATGGGTTGGCCGGCATTTCAGGGAACCTTGGGTGGCGCGATCCCAACGTTACGTTGGGTAAATGATCGCATCGAGCTCGGTGGTGGGTTGGCGCTCAACGTTTTTGGCGGCTTCATCGACATCACGCAGATGACGCTGCAGCAGCCCTTCGGTACCAGCCCGGTGCTGACGGGCGACATCACGTTGAACCAGATTGATCTTGCCGTGCTCACCAACGTGTTCGACTTCGGCAACATCAATGGCCGGCTGGATGGCCGTATCGATGGCCTGCGTCTGGTTAGCTGGACACCGGTGGCGTTCAAGGCCTCGCTGCTGGCAGCCGGTGGCGGACGTATCAGTCAGCGTGCCGTGAATAACCTCACTACCGTAGGTGGTGGTGGCATGGCCGGCGGTTTGCAGGGCGCGGTGCTCAAGTTGTTCAAGAACTTCGGCTACAAGCGCATTGGCCTCAACTGCACGCTGCAGGCTGATGTCTGTCACATGGGCGGGTTGGATAGCGATCCGGACGGCTACACTATCGTCGAAGGCAGCGGCCTTCCTCACCTGCAGGTTATCGGGCATCAGGCCGAGGTCGACTGGCCAACCCTGGTGCGGCGTTTGAAGGCGGCTACCGAGGGCAATGGTCCCGAGATCCGCTGACCATTACTTTCACCCCGTTGGAATTGCCATGCGCAAGCTCATCTATGGATTGCTGACCTCGCTGATCGTCACCCTGCTGGGTTGCGTCACCATCAACGTGTATTTCCCTGCGGCGGCAGCGCAAAAGGCCGCTGACCAGTTCATTGGCGACGTGCTGACTAACCCAGGCACCGCGATAAAGCCCGCGACCAAAGCCAGCCAGCCTGCGCCAACCCAGAGCAGTGGTGGGCCCTCGGCAATGCTGCTTGATCTGCTGGTGCCAGCCGCCTATGCCGCCGATGCGCCGAACCTGCGCGTGCAGACAGCTGTGACCGAGGCGATCCGTCAGCGGATGCAGGCTCGTTATCAGGGTAGCCTCGAGGCATTGCTCAACAGCGGAGCCGTGGGCTTCACCGCAGACGGCTTGGTCGCCATGCATGATGCGAACAAGGTGCCATTGGCGCAGCGCGCCCAGGTCAATGCCTCGATCGCCGATGAGAATCGCGACCGCAATGCCCTGTACCGTGAAGTAGCCAATGCCAACGACCACCCGGAGTGGGAGGCACAGATTCGCGCCACTTTCGCCAAGGGATGGATCGAGCGCGCCCAGGCAGGCTGGTATTATCAGAACGCGTCGGGCGCTTGGCAGCAGAAGTAAGCCAAGAAGAAACGAAGTTATTCCGCCCGGAACGCTCCACCCGATTATCGCGCCCGGGTCATATGACTCGGGCGCCTGTGTTTTGAGCCACGATGAACGAATTCGAAGCCACCATTACTGATCTAGGCCACGACGGCCGCGGCGTTACCCGTATCGACGGCAAAACCGTGTTTGTCAGCGGCGCGCTGCTGGGTGAGCAGGTTCGCCTGCGTATTCGCAAGCGCCATCGTCATTTCGACGAGGCGGATATTGTTGAGCTACTCAGCCGCTCGCCGCATCGAGTCGAACCGCGTTGCCGACATTTTGGCCAATGCGGTGGATGCTCACTGCAGCACCTCGACGCCGAGTCGCAGATCCTTACCAAGCAGCGAGTGCTGGCGGATAACTTCGAGCGCATTGGCAAAGTGGAGCCTGCTGCGTGGATGTCACCCCTCACCGATGAACCCTGGGGCTACCGACGCAAGGGCCGCTTGTCCGTGCGTCATGTCGCGAAGAAGGGGCGGGTGCTGGTCGGCTTTCGCGAGGAGTCCAATCCGCGCTTCGTCGCCGACATCACGCAATGCGAAGTCGTACACCCTGCACTGGGACCGAAGATCGGCCTGCTCGCCGACATGATCAGCGGGATGGATGCGGCAGCCGATATCGCGCAGATCGAATTTGCTGCTGGCGATGACACTGTGGCATTGGTGTTTCGTCATCTCAAGCCGCTCAGCGAGCGCGACAGTGCTGCATTGGTCGCATTCGGCCAAGAGCATGGCTTCGCGATCTACCTGCAGCCTGGTGGCCTCAGCAGCGTGCATCCTCTGTGGCCAGAGCACCCGCGACTGGCGTTCCGTCTTGACGAGGGTGCCGTGGAGCTGGAGTTCCGCCCGCTGGACTTCGTGCAGGTCAATGCAGGCATGAATCAGCGCATGCTTTCGCAGGCCCTCGGTTTGCTCGATCTGCAGCCAACCGATCGTGTGCTCGACTTGTTCTGCGGTTTGGGCAACTTCACTTTGCCTATCGCACGCCGTGTGGCCGAAGTGGTGGGTGTGGAAGGCGAGCATGGATTGGTTGAACGTGCTGCGGAGAACGCAACGCGCAACGGCATCGCCAATGCGCAGTTCCGTGTCGCCAATTTATTTGAGGATCAGCGTGGCACCGATTGGGCGCGCGCCTCGTGGAACAAGATTCTGCTCGATCCGCCGCGCGCCGGTGCCGACAAGGTGCTGGAATACTTACCGCGCAAAGACACGCAGCGCATCGTGTATGTGTCCTGCCATCCGGGTTCGCTGGCGCGTGATGCTGGCATCCTGGTGCAGAAGCACGGCTTCCGGCTGGTCTCCGCCGGGGTGATGGACATGTTCCCGCATACGGCACATGTGGAATCCATCGCCCTGTTCGAACGCGACTAAGCATGAGCACCTGAGCTTGGATAGCTGACTACCGGTATCCAAACAAAGACATAAAGCAGGGGTGAAAGCATGGGCATCGAGATAGAGCGTAAATTTCTCTTGCGCGATGACAGTTGGCGCAGTGCCGTCTCGCGTAGCGAGCGTCTTGCGCAAGGCTATCTGATCGGCGCGCAAGCACTGCGTGATGGCAGTGCGCGATCTTCGGTGCGCGTACGTATCGCAGACCACCGCGCATGGCTCAACATCAAGGCCGCTCGGCTTGGCATCGAACGCGCCGAATACGATTATCCGATTCCGACAGAGGATGCCGATGCCATGCTGGCAACGCTCTGCGATGGCGCGCTGCAGAAAATTCGTCATTACGTCACAGTCGAAGGCGTACTGTTCGAGATCGACGAATTCCAGGGCGACAACGCTGGCCTGATCGTCGCCGAGGTCGAGTTGCCGGCCGTCGATGCACCGTTTCCGCGTCCGTCGTGGCTGGGGCGGGATGTCAGCACACTGGCACGTTATTACAACGTCAACCTGATCGAGCACCCGTATGCGCGTTGGACGCAAGTCGAACGCGATGCTTTGGATGGAGATGACACCGCATGCTGATGATTGGCCTCGCCGGCCTACAACTTGCCGATCACGAGCGCGATTGGCTCACCGCACCAGGGGTTTCTGGCGTACTGCTGTTCGGGCGCAATTTCACCTCGCGTGAGCAGGTGATGACCTTGGTCGAATCGATTCGTGATGTAGCCGGCGAAGAGATCCTGATTGCGGTCGATCAGGAAGGTGGCCTCGTGCAGCGCTTTCGCGATGGCTACACCCGCTTGCCGGCGTTGGCGAAAATCGGCGTGATATACGATCGCAATCCGACCGAAGCCATACGCCTTGCCGAGGAACACGCCTGGGTCATGGCCAGCGAACTGCGTGCCAGCGGTGTGGACTTCAGCTACGCGCCCGTGGTCGACCTGGCCCGCGGCAACGCAGCCATCGGAACACGCGCGTTTCATGCCGACCCCGCGATCACCGCTGAGCTGGCGATGGCCTATGTGCGTGGTATGCATTTGGCAGGCATGGCGGCGGTGCTTAAACACTTTCCCGGGCATGGCTCGGTAGAGGCTGATACACACAAGGCGCAAGCGATCGATCCGCGTCCGCTGGATCAGATCCGCCACGACGACCTGCGTCCGTTTGCCGAGTGCATCGAAGCGCGTACGGAAGCGGTGATGATGGCGCACGTCGTCTATCCCGCCGTCGATGCGCAGCCGGCTGGTTATTCGAAACGTTGGATCGAAGACATCCTGCGCGGCGAACTAGGCTTCACCGGCGCCGTCATCAGCGACGACATCAGCATGGCTGCGGCTGGCGTCGCTGGTAGCGTCGCCGGACGCGTACACGGTCATTTGGACGCCGGTTGCGACCTGGTGCTGGCATGCTTCCCCGATGTGGTGCCGGAGGCGATCGCCGCCGTTGCCGAGCGTACCCCTGCCGTACCTGCGCGCCTTGCCGCATTGCGTGGCGCCATCGGTGCCAGCTGGGCCAGTCTTATCGATAATCCGCAGCGCGACCGCTTTGTCGCGCGCATTACGGCGTTGGACGCCGAGGAAGCACACCCATGACCGACGCATCCATGACCGCATCCACGAATACATCGACCCCATCGCTAGCTGCTGCTTTGGCCAATGCAGATCGCCTGTTCGATGGCCCAGAGCTGGAAACAGTGATCGCCGATATGGGGCGACAGATCGATGCCGCGTTGGACGGTGAGCGTGCGGTGTTTCTCACCGTGATGCATGGCGCGTTGATCTTCGCCGGGCAGTTGGCACCGCACATCCGCACCGATCTGGAATTCGACTATGTACACGCCACGCGCTATCGAGGTGCCACTACGGGTAGTGAACTGCATTGGCTGCGTGAACCTCAGGTGTCGTTGAAGGATCGCACCGTGCTCCTGGTGGACGACATCCTCGATGAAGGCCACACGTTGAAAGCCGTGCGCGACGATTGCCTGCGCCGCGGTGCGCGTCGCGTTTTGATCGTCACCCTGTGCGTCAAGCGTCATGACCGCCTCGCCGAAGGTGTTGCTTCCGACTTCAACGGCGTCGAGCTGCCTGATCGCTACGTGTTCGGCTATGGCATGGATTACTACGAGCAGGGCCGCAACCTTCCTGCGATCTATGCGCTTAAGGAGACGGCAGCATGAGTACGGTGGATTCGGCTGTGATTGATCTGGCCGTGATTGGCGGCAGCGGTTTGTACAAGTTTCAGGGCTTGGAAAACGCGGTTCGTCATACAGTCGACACACCTTATGGCCCCGCTTCGGGTGATGTCGTCGTCGGTGATTTTGCCGGTAAGCGCGTGGCGTTTCTTGCACGCCACGGCGAGAGTCACACCTTGCCGCCGCACCGTGTGAACTACCGCGCAAATGTGTGGGCATTGCATCACCTCGGCGCGCGGCGGGTCATCGGCGTCAATGCGGTGGGTGGCATCCGCGCTGACATGGGCCCGCGCACCGTCGTGGTGCCTGAGCAGATCATCGATTACACGCACGGTCGGTTCACAAGTTTTTGCGATGTGGACGGTGCGGAAGTGAAGCACATCGATTTCAGCGAGCCGTATACCGCCTCGCTGCGGCAGGCACTGCTGGTAGCAGCGAAGCAGGCCGGCATCTCGGTCATTGATGGCGGTTGCTATGGCGCTACCCAGGGGCCGCGCTTGGAAACGCGTGCTGAAATTGCGCGTATGAAGCGTGATGGTTGCGACCTTGTCGGCATGACCGGCATGCCCGAAGCGACACTGGCGCGAGAGCTGGAGCTGGACTACGCGTGCCTTGCCCTGGTGGCGAATTTTGCAGCCGGCTGTGGCGATGAGGCGGAGATCAGCATCGAAGAAATTTTCGCTCACCTTGCCGCAGCCACTGCTGAGGTACCTCTCTTGCTTGCTGCGTTGCTTAAAAGCTGAGCAGCCCGCCCGGCTTTGGAAACACTGGGCCGTTGAACATATTGCGCTTTGCATACAAACATGTTGATACTTCCGCTTGTGCCAGGGGCGGCGGACCGTGGGGTAGGGTGGTTCACGCAGAGCCTTGGTGCATCCATCCATGATTCAGAGGTTCGCGCAATGCGTTTCGGTACGGTCAAGTGGTTCAATGACGCCAAGGGTTTCGGCTTTATCGCGCCCGAGGACGGTGGGGAGGACGTATTTGTCCATTTCTCGGCGATCAATTCCAAAGGCTTCCGTAGCCTGCAGGAAGGTCAGCGCGTGAAGTTCGAAGTCACGACGGGCCCCAAGGGTGCCCAGGCGTCTGGCGTCGAAATCGCAGCCTGATTCGTTGCTAGGCTCGATTGCCGTGATGTAATGAAGAAAGCCCCGCGCCGTAAGGCGCGGGGCTTTTTATTTGGGCTTTCATTCATTGGTGTGCATTAACTGGCGTGCATTAACTAGCGTGTAGTAAACGCGCTGTAGGCACCGTAATCGATATTCGTTTGTGGAGAGGACATGACTGATCGTAGGCAGTTTCTCAAGGCATCTTTACTCGGGGCCTCGTCACTGGTTCTGGCAGATGCGGCTATGGCATCAACCGATGCACCACGCACTGGCGCGACACCCGCAACACCGTCGACAGCGAGGGCACCGGTTGCGGTGACGCGCGTTGTTTCCACCTGGGATTTTGGCATCGCCGCTAACCGCGCTGCGTGGACAGTATTGAGTCAGGGCGGTAACGCACTTGATGCAGTCGAGACGGGCGTCAAAGTGCCGGAAGCCGATCTGAAAAACCACAGTGTCGGCCGAGCCGGTTACCCCGACCGTGACGGCAAGGTAACCCTCGACGCCAGCATCATGGATGCCGAAGGCAATTGCGGCGCGGTCGCCGCGATCGAGCACATTGCTCATCCGATTTCGGTCGCGCGATTGGTGATGGAGCGTACGCCGCATGTACTGCTCGTGGGCGATGGCGCACTGGAGTTTGCACTGCAGCAGGGTTTCAAGCGCGAGGAGTTGCTCACCCCCGAGTCTGAGAAAGCCTGGCACGAGTGGTTGAAGACCGCGCACTACAAACCGACGATCAACAGCGAAGTTCGCGACTACGGTGTTGCCGGTCCGCCAGGTAGTGCTGGCAACCACGACACCATCGGTATGTTGGCGCTGGATGCGCACGGCAAACTGGCCGGTGCCTGCACCACCAGCGGCATGGCTTGGAAACTGCACGGTCGGGTCGGCGACAGTCCGATCATCGGTGCCGGTTTATACGTGGATGGTGATGTCGGTGCGGCTACTTCAACAGGTGTCGGCGAGGAAGTGATCCGCAATGCCGGCAGCTTTCTCGTGGTCGAGTTGATGCGTCAAGGACGCACACCGCAAGAGGCTTGCCGCGAAGCGGTACTGCGCATTATCAAGCGGCGTCCGCAGGTGGCGAAGGATATCCAGGTCGGTTTCCTTGCCATGAATAAAGATGGCGAAGTAGGCGCCTGGGCGATTCAGTCGGGCTTCTCCTACGCCGTATGCGATGCGAAAAGCCAGGACACATTGCTGCCATCGAAGAGCGTCTACGGAGCTTGATCGGGATCGTCTGGGGGCGAGGTCCGCGTTGCGGTGGCCTCGCCAATGACTGTGCAAATGGACTTAGGAGGTTGTTATGGAAGCAAGCTCGATACGACACATTGCGTTATTGGCGCTGATCACGATGGCGCCAATGACGGTCACGCATGCAGCTCAGTCTTCTTGCAGCGAATCCTGCACTGCTGCCAACCATGCCGCTGCCGATGCGCCACTGGCAACGAAGCTGCAGGCGATTGTATGTACCTGCGCCAAGCGCCGTCTGCTGATCGTGGGGGAAAATCACGGAACCAACGAGACCCCCGATCTGGTGGCATCGCTGGCGAAGGACGCGGTGGCGGGTCGTCCAGTAAGACTTGGGTTGGAGATGCCGGCTGACGAGCAGCCTGCGTTGCAGACGTATATTCGCTCGTCGGGCAATGCCACGGATCGTGCCAAGTTACTGCAAGGGTCTTTTTGGGCATCACGAGATGGCCGTTCCAGCGTGGCCTGGTTGCGGCTCATCGAGAGCGTGCGCGTGTTGCGTACGGCAGGTGATGACGTGGATCTGTTTGCTATGGAGCCAGACTATCCCGATCAGGCCACCATTGAAAAGCAAGGCGGGGGCCTCGCGTTCAAGGAAGCGGGTATGGCGAAATCGATTCGCAGCGCGCTAGACAATGGCACGCCGAACCAACTCGTTATAGCGCTGATGGGTAACTTTCACCCCCGCTATGGCAACGCCTATCCCTTCGCGCCTGCGCCGGGTGTCTCCGTGACCGAGCGCTTGCTGCCTGTATCTCCTTATGTGCTCATCCCTTTGGCAAGACAGACGTCGGCGTGGAACCGGATGTCCGATGGCTTCGGTGTTCATTCGGGAACCAGTACTCACGCGCCCAAGGAGCCACTACCCCGTCTTGTTACGGTTATCGACAAGCCAGGTAGTCCAACCGTGGCTCTGCTCTGGCTGAACACGATGACGCCAGCGCCACCTGCCACAGCCTCAGACCAGGATGGCGGCAACAATGCAGCACCGGCTTCGCCCTAATGCCCTGATGCCTCAGCGATAAACAATACCGAGGCAGGTTTCCCGGTTACTGGGTGAAGTGGGTCGCGCACTTCGAGCAACGTCAAATCGTTCGTGGCGAACAGCTTCACCCAGCTTTCCAGGGTTCTGAAATACCACGGTGCGGGTTCGACGAAATCGGGGCTGAAGCCAGCCCACGAGCCTGGCCGCCAACCATCCTCATAAGGGGCATCGCCGCCGGCGATGATGGGGTGAAGGGTTTGGACGATGAAGGCGCCGCCAGGACGTAGTAACGAGCGGATCGCGTTGAATATCCCTTCGACGGATTCCTTTCCGAGCAACGAGAAATTGCAGGCGACGACATCGGCGGATAACTCCAGTCCGCCTATCGCAATCTCCTCGTAGGATGTCACGCGAAAATCACCACCGCCGGCTTGCTGTGCCTGTGCGATCAGGCCGGGCACAACATCGATGCCAACCACATGGATGTTC
>JBARCX010000209.1:0-18368 GCA_049794535.1 Rhodanobacter sp. | reverse complement strand
CTCACGGTGGGCGCCAGCACGGGCGGCACTGCGGTGGATTTCACCGGCACCGGCGGCGCGCGTGTATTGACCGGCGTGGCGAACGGTGTCAACGACAGCGATGCCGTCACCATTGCGCAGTTGAAGGCGACCGGTTTGATCGACTACACCGGCAAAGAGCTGGGGGCACTGGTATACGACGATCTAACGCTTGCGACGGCCACCCTGGGTGGCGTGAATGGCACGTTGCTGACCAACCTGGCACCGGGCCAGATCGCATCGGGCAGCACAGACGCGATCAATGGTGGCCAGATTTCGGATCTGCGCGATCAGCTGCAAAGTCAGATCGGTAACTTGGATGGGCGTGTTGGTGCGATCGAAGATGGTATTGCGGATGGTTCGATCGGCGGTGGTGGTGGCGGTGGCGTGGGTAACGACGCTGGCGGTGCGCCGATCACCAACGTGGGGGCCGGTGTGGCGCCGACGGATGCAGCCAACCTGGGCCAGGTAAATTCACTGGTGCAGGAGTCGCTGCAGGCGGCTAATGCCTACACCGACAATCGCGTGAATGCGCTGAGCGATTCGTTGGATAACTTCAAGAACGACACGAATCAGCGCTTCCAACGTCTCGATAACCGACTCGATCGCATCGGTGCGATGGGTGCGGCGAACACGCAGATGGCGATCAATGCGGCGGGCGTTACGAATGGCCGTGGTCGTGTAGCAGTAGGCGTAGGTGTGCAGAACAGCAAGGCTGCCATGGCCGTCGGTTATGCCAATACCCTCGGCGAGCGTACGCGTATGAGCATCGGTGGCGCGTTCAGCGGCTCGGAGACTTCGGTGGGCATTGGTTTCGGTGTGGATTTGTAATCACCGTTAGCTATCACGAAGTGATGTAGTTGCGTAGGTTGGGTGGAGCAACGCGATACCCAACATGGAGGTACTTCGACGTTGGGGTTCGCAAGCCCACCCAATCTACCGCCGCGATGTAGTGTTGTTTGAAGTGAAAAAGCCGGTGCTTTCGAGTGCCGGCTTTTTCGTGTTTTCAATATAAGAAAATGATCCACGCTGGCATAGGCGGTGTCTCAACGGGCGGTTACCCGAGGGTATTGCCGCACTCGCGCGATGCTAATTCTCAAAAGAATCTCAATAACTTCTTCGTAGTAATCGCATGTCGGTGGAAAAGCCTAAAACATTCTAATACCCATGTTGAACAAACAACGCTGCCCTGTGCGGGCAGTTGGCTGGGCAAGACGCTCAGCCAGGGTGGGCAAGAGGCCCCGCCAGCGCTTAGTGCGCCGACATATACCCATCGGTAACGGTTATTCACGTGATGACATGGGTATCGTGGCGCTACCTCGATACCAGCCATTTGCCATGCAACTTCCGCGTGGCCCATTGACTCAAGAACGAGGTATTCCATTGAACACGATTTATAAGCTTGTACGGCACGCCACCACAGGCAAGTGCGTAGTGGCTTCGGAACTGGCCAAGGGTCGCAAGAAGACAGGCGGCATTGCAGCGGCTATCACCGTGGCGCTTGCGTTGAGCATGGGTGCTGGCGCAGCCATGGCGACTGAGGACGCCAGCTCCACAGAAACACAAATTTCAGAATGCGCATCCGACGATTTGGACGCATCGACGGGTTGTGTTGGTAGCAGTTCGATACGGTCTACAGGTGCAAGGGCTGGTATTACCCAGGCAAACTCGCCGATCGGCGTTCAGGCCGCACTGGACGATACCTATGTTCAGATCACGCCGGGCTCTGGTGCCACCGCTGCGAGTGCATCAAATAATGGCTCAATGGCCATCGGTTCTGGCGCCGTTGCAAGTGGCCTAGTCGCCAATGCAATAGGCTATTTTACCAATGCTACCGGTACAGCGGCTTTAGCCGTGGGTGATCAAGCGAAGGCCACCGCAAACTATGCGACAGCGATAGGCTTTGAGGCTAATGCAGCCGGTACAGCGGCTTTAGCCGTGGGTGATCAGGCGACAGCTGCTGGAAACAATTCGACAGCGATGGGTTTCACAGCTAATGCAGGCGCGGTGAGTGCAATTGCCTTGGGTAACGCTGCAACAGTGAATGCTGGGGCGACCAACTCGATGGCCCTTGGTACGGGTGCAACGGTTAATGCAAACATCACCAACGCGGTAGCGCTTGGCGCCAGCGCAGTCGCGAATCGCAACAACACCGTGTCCGTGGGTAATGGCACGACAAACAGTCAAATCGTCAACATGGCCGCCGGTACGCAGGGTACCGACGCTGTGAACGTAAGCCAGCTTTCGTCGGTTGCGGCTGCTTTGGGTGGTGGTGCTGAGATTGACCCAACGACGGGCATGCTCAAGGATCCAACGTACACTCTGGCCAACGGTGGTACGTCGACGAACATCGCTGATGCGTTGACTGGGCTGGATGATGCGCTGACAGCAGCCAACGCCAACGTTACGGCTAACACGTCCAACATTGCGACCAATGCCAGCGATATCACAGATCTAAAGAATGATCTGGGCAGTGGCACGATCGGTCTGGTGCAACAGGCTACGGGCACGGCTGACTTGACGGT
Organism: Rhodanobacter sp.; assembly: GCA_049794535.1. Taxonomy (GTDB): domain Bacteria; phylum Pseudomonadota; class Gammaproteobacteria; order Xanthomonadales; family Rhodanobacteraceae; genus JBARCX01. Next base: position 15,825 of record JBARCX010000209.1, on the reverse strand, counting down.
AGGTGCGAGCACCGGCGGCAATGCAGTGAACTTCAGCGGCACGGCCGGTGATCGCGTGCTGACCGGTGTCGCAAACGCGGTCAACGGTAACGACGCCGTGACGCTTGCTCAGCTGGAGGCTATCGGCCTGGTTGATCGGGATGGCGAGGCCTTGGGCGCCGTTGTGTATACCGATGCGACACTCTCGCAGGTCACCCTGGGTGGTACGAACGGTACGTTGCTGACCAACCTGGCACCCGGCCAGATCGCATCGGGTAGCACAGACGCGATCAACGGTGGTCAGATTTCGGATCTACGTGATCAGCTGCAAGGTCAGATCGGTAGCTTGGATGGGCGCGTAGGTGCGATCGAATCCGGCATTGCCGATGGTTCGATTGGTGGCCCTGGCACGGGTGGCCCGGGTGATGGCGTAGGTAACGACGCTGGCGGCAATGCGATCAGCAACGTGGGTACGGGTGTGGCTCCGACAGATGCAGCAAACGTGGGCCAGGTGAATGCGCTGGTGCAGGAGTCCATCCAGGCAGCCAATGCCTATACCGATAACCGTGTGGATGCGGTGAGCCAATCGCTGGATCAGTTCAAGGGCGATGTGAACAATCGCTTCAACCAGCAAGACGTGCGCATCAGCCGCGTCGGTGCCATGAGTGCGGCGATGTCGCAGATGGCGTTCAGCACGCAGGGCATCAACACCCCGAATCGTATTGGTGTGGGTGTAGGTAATCAGGGTGGCAAGTCAGCGATTGCCGCGGGTTACTCCCGTTCGATCCGTCCGAACCTCAACGTGACGTTTGGTGGCTCGGCTTCCGGTAGTGAAGTGAATGCCGGGATTGGCGTGGGTATGGGGTGGTAAACACACCCTAAACAACAGGTAATAAAAAGGCCGGTATTTTCGAGTACCGGCCTTTTTTTGCGCTCGCGTTCAGAGAGTGAATTTGGGATTTTTGTTCACGCGTTCAAAATATTTCAATCATCAATGAAATCTGAATAAGATCTTCGTATTGATCCTATGTATCGGATTAATTCTATATAGCCGAAAAAGCCTAAAAACCTCTAATAGCTACGTCGAACAAACAACGCCGCCACTGCAGGGCGGTGAGCTGAGCGAGAGAGTCGTCAAAGAGAACTTGTTGGGGCTAAGTAGACGCCCAGCCAGTGCTCAGCCTGCCGGCACACACTCACCTATTTCGTGTTTATCGCGTGATATCACGCGGTACGGGAGCGTTTTGTTCGACGCCATGGGTATCGCGGTATTACCTCGATCTCATCGATCCAAGCCATTCGCCATGCGGTTCACCGCATGGCCCATTGATTCATGGAAGAGGTTTCAATGAATACGATATATAAGCTTGTATGGAACGCTGCTACGGGCAAGTGCGCGGTAGCTCCGGAGTTGGCCAAGGGCCGCAAGAAGAAAGGTGGCGTTGCGGCGGCCATCACGGTGGCGCTTGCGCTGAGCATGGGCTCAGGCGGTGTGCTAGCGGCTGAGGACGCCGGTTCAACTGAAACGCGTATCGCAGAATGCGCATCCGATGATGTGGATGCATCGAATGGTTGCCATGGCAGCAGCACAACGTCGTCCATCAGTAAGACCACGGATGCGACGAACGCGAGTGGCCCCATCGGAGTGATGGATCTGGGCAACTATGGTGTGGCTAATGCGGGTACTGATGCCGCCAATGCAAGTGCATCGGGCCCAGGCTCCGTCGCCGTCGGTTCTGGCGCCGCTGCAAATGGCAACGTTGCCACTGCCATAGGCTATGCCTCGGTGGCTACCGGTGTAGCGACATTAGCCGTGGGTGATCAGGCGAAGGCCACAGCAGACCACGCGACAGCGTTGGGCTTCATGGCTAACGCAGGCTATCAAGGGGCAGTTGCCTTGGGCTGGGGCGCAACGCCAGGGATTGCCCACGCGATAGCCATTGGTACGAGCGCAACGACAATGGGTGCAACCGACGGTTCGACGGCCATTGGCTGGAACGCGAGTGCGGATTCCACGATGGTGACGGCTGCTTGGAGCGCAACATCGATCGGTACCAACACGATCGCCTCGGGCGACGGCGCTACGTCGCTTGGCGACTCCTCTCACTCGGAGGGCTACGGTGCGCTTGCCTTGGGTCGTGCAGCGGATGCATTGGAAGATAGTTCGATAGCCATGGGGGCGGCGGCTCAGGTGGCTGCGGGTGCTGCCGGTGGTATGGCTCTCGGCGCAGGAGCGCAAGTCGGAGCGGGCGCCCTCGCTGGCGTGGCTCTTGGTTCGGGCGCGCGGGTAGCTGCAGGTACCCTCAGTAGCATGGCGCTCGGCACAAATGCTTTCGTGACGGGGGATATGTCCGTTGCACTGGGTAGTGGTTCGCTTGCCGATCGCGACAGCTCGATCTCCGTGGGTACTGCTGGTTTCCAGCGCCAGATCGTTAACGTCGCCGCTGGCACGCAACCGACTGATGCCGTGAATGTGAGCCAGCTTGCTCCGGTGGTGGCGGCCTTTGGTGGTGGCGCATCGATCGACCCGAACACCGGTGCAGTGACCGGCCCCACCTACAATTTGGCGAATGGCGGTACAGCGACGAACGTGGGTGATGCACTGAGTGCGCTGGATGGTGCCATTACCTCCAATACGACCAATATCGCGACCAACACGGCAAACATCGCCACCAATACGAGCGACATCACTAATCTGCAAGGCCAGATCGGCAATGTCGCTGCGGCGGGTGTGCAGTACGACGATCCCAGCACCAAGACCCAGGTCACCTTGGGTGGCGCGGGCGCTGCGAGCGAAGTCACGCTGACCAACGTCGCTCCAGGTGCGCTAAACGCAACCAGCACCGATGCGGTGAATGGCGCGCAGTTGTTCTCGGTGCAAAGCACGGCAAACCAGAACAAGGTCGATATCAGCAATCTGTGGGATTCCGTGAACGCGTTGGACGATGGCGTGGTGGGTCTGGTTCGTCAGGATCTGGACACGCGCGAGATTAACGTCGCAACGTCCACCGATGGCCTGCTGGTGAATTTTGCCGGTATCGCTGGTGCACGCGTACTGGATGGTGTGGCGGATGGCCTGATTGCATCCGGCAGTAATCAAGCCATCAATGGCGGCCAGCTGTATGACCTCAGTAATGCGTTGAGCAGCCAGATCGGCGATCTCAGTGGGCGCGTAGGAGTGATCGAGGCGGGGGCGGGTACGGTTGAGCCCCCACCCGGTGGTGGTGTGGGTAACGATGCTGGCGGTGCACCGATCACCAATGTGGGTGCTGGTGTGGCCCCAACGGATGCGGCCAATGTAGGCCAGGTGAATGCACTGGTGCAGGAGTCCCTGCAGGCGTCGAATGCGTATACCGACAACCGTGTGAATGCGCTGAGCGATTCGTTGGACAACTTCAAGAACGATACGAATCAGCGCTTCCAGCGCCTCGATAACCGGCTTGATCGCATTGGTGCGATGGGCGCGGCGAACACGCAGATGGCGATCAATGCGGCGGGTGTAACGAATCAGCGTGGTCGTGTGGCGGTGGGCGTTGGCGTGCAGAACAGCAAGGCGGCCATGGCTGTCGGCTATGCCAATACCCTCGGCGAGCGTACCCGCATGAGTGTGGGTGGCGCGTTCAGTGGTTCGGAGACTTCGGTGGGCGTCGGTTTCGGCGTGGATCTGTAATTACTGCTAGCGGTAACGAGGTTGTGTAGGTTGGGTGGAGTGCAGCGATACCCAACGTGGAGGTACTTCGACGTTGGGGTTCGCAAACTCACCCCAACCTACCGCTGCGGTGTAATGTTGTTTGAAGTGAAAAAGTCGGCACTTTCGAGTGCCGGCTTTTTTTGTGCTCTTCATATGGTGTCGAGTTTCAGAAAATGTGGCCCTCTCTCTCCGGGAGAGGGTGCCGGTCCCACAGGGACTACCTTCGGGTCGCAGCGGGTGAGGGTGCGACCAGCGCGTCACGTTGAGGTTTCACCGAACCCTCATCCGCCTGCCGGCACCTTCTCCCGAGGGGAGAAGGGTGCAGCTGAAGCTTGACGCTCATCAGGGTGTGCCCCGCTAAAGGACATGGTCAATGTGCTGCGGGTTTATAGCTACCGGGCACGGCCTTGAATGGAATCGCGATGCGGTTCCAGCCGTTCATCAGGATCACCGCCATGTTGAGGTTCATTAATTCGGCTTCGCTGAATTGCCGCAAAGCCTGCTCGTAGACATCGTCGGCGACACCATGGGGGCCTAAGTGGGTGACGGCTTCGCACCAGGCCAATGCGGCGCGTTCGCGCTCGCTATAGAAAGGCGCCACCCACCAAGCCTGCAACAGATAAAGACGTTGCTCGGTTTCACCCGCGGCGCGGGCATCTTTGGTGTGCATATCGAGGCAATAGGCACAGCCGTTGAGCTGGGAAACGCGCAGAAAAATCAGTTCGATCAGGCTTTGTTCCAGCCCGCATTGCCGAACGTAGGTGTTGAGGGCGCTCAGCGCCTGGGTGGCATTGGGGTGCTTGAGATAGTTGAGGCGGTTTGACATGACGGGTCTCTGGTTGTGCGGCGATATGGCCGCTTATACCAAGGACGTGTCATATCCCTCTGGCGTGACAGATCTAGAGCCTGTCCTCATAGTCCGTGTGGCTCTCGATACGCGCCAATTTCTCCGGATGCCGCAGCGTGTGAATACCCACGATGCGCTCGCCATCGGTTTCGATCCAGCTGACGGACACCAGCGCGGCATCGATCCATGTGAGCAGCGCGGGCGCGCCATTGAGCCATTGCAGACGATGCACGGCGTGGCTTTCGCGATAGCGCTTCGCGACTGACATGTAGAGCCGTGCGAGTCGCTCGTTGCCGTGTAAGGGGCGCAGTGCCGCTCGTACCACCCCTCCGCCATCGGAGAGGTGTACGGCATCCTCGGCGAACAGCTCTTTCAGGACTTCCGGTGTTGGCTGTTGCAGCGCCTGCATGAACTTTTCGAGCAGCCGTTGTTGCGTTTCTGGGGCGTAGGTAAAGCGCGGGCGGTGGTCGCGTAGGCGCTGCTTGGCGCGATGTGCGCGCTGGCGGCAGGCATCTTCGCTAATACCGAGCATGGCGGCTGCTTCGGCATGGCTGTAGTCGAACACATCGTGCAGCAGGAACGCGGCGCGCTCCTCAGCGCTGAGCCGCTCTAGTAACGTCAGGAACGACAGGTTGAGACTTTCGCTGCGCTCGAATTGCGCCTCGGGCTGTTCTTCATCGGCGATCAGTGGTTCGGGTAGCCACGGGCCGGTGTAGTGCGCGCGTTCGGTCTTGGCTTTGCGCAGCTTATCCAGCGCGATGCGTGTGGTTACCGTGACCAGCCATGCTTCGGGATCATCGAGCGTGTTGGCATCCTGCGCATGCCAACGCAGCCAGGCGTCGTGCAGCACATCCTCGGCATCGGTCGGCGTGCCGAGCATGCGGTAGGCCAAGCCAAACAGGCGCTGGCGGTGTTGCTGGAACAGGGCGGTTTGCGGGTCCATGACGGCTTCCAGGGGGAGTCGTTGATAAGGACGCGCAGGGGGCGCGAAATGTGACCGCTTAGCGGAAGAACGGCCAGGGCGCCAGGAAGATCAGCCAAATCAGTATCAGCATGCCGATGTATTTCAGCGTGCGGAACAGCTTGGGATATTTCTTCTTGAACTTGCGGCTGCGTTCGCGGCTGTGTTTGTTGAGGGCGAACATGCGGTTCACGAAGCCCACCTCTTCTGCAGCGGAATCGGTGTTTGGCGAGGCGGTGATCTTGCCCATGAAGGCGCCAACGCGGTGGTTGATGGCACTCATCCAGCGTGTGCGCAGCGGGCGCTCCACATCCGCGAACAGGATCACTCGCGTTTGGTCGGTACGGTTTTCGGCCCAATGCACATAGGTCTCGTCGAACACCACGTCTTTGCCATCGCCCCAGGCATGCACTTCGCCATCGACGAAGATGCGGCAATCGTCGGAATTGGGCGTGATCAGGCCCAGGTGATAGCGCAACGAACCGGCAAAGGGATCACGGTGCGGATTGAGTTTGCTGCCTGGCGGTAACAGAGCGAACATGGCCGCTTTGACGCTAGGTATGGATTTCAGCAGCTCGACCGTCTTGGGGCACAAGGTTTCGGCCGAGGCGAGCGGCTCGCCATACCATTTGAGGTAGAAGCGCTTCCAGCCCTGTTTGAAGAAGCTATTGAAGCTGGCGTCGTTGTGCTTTTCCGCCGCGCGGATGTGACCTTCGTCGAAGAGCTGCAAGGCTTCTTCGCGGATGGTGCGCCAGTTGGCCTGCAGCAGATCCAGTTGCGGGAAACCTTGGCGATCGAGAATCGGTCGCGCCGGCACCGCTGAGAACGCATACATCAGCAGGTTATAGGGGGCGAAGATTGCCGAGTGGTCGACTAGCTGACGATCGAAGCGCAGTCGCGCACGGCCACGTAAATGCACCAGCAATACGCAGAGTGCGAACAGGGCGAACAGGATCAGCAGAACGAGGCGTGGTGCAAGGATCATGTTAGGCGATCGTCGGGGAATGCGGGCAATTCAGCATTCTACTCCCAGTACGACCGGCTCTCCGTCTGATGGTGGGGTAAGCCTTCAGCGCGCGTACTGGCCGACACCCGTGCTCATAGGCGGGGTTAGGTGGAGCTTTTTAACAGGCTCTTATGCAGTAGCACCGTGGTGAAGCCGCTATCCCATTCGAGGTCCGGATATTCGGCTACTTCCTGGTAGCTGTGCTTACGGTAGAAATCTCGGCTGCGCAGGTTGAACGTATCGGTTTCCAATCGGGCCAGAGAGACCCCGGCCATCGCCATGCGCGTTTCGGCGACATAGAGCAGGGCCGCACCGATGCCCTGGCCTTGATGGCTGGTGCTTACGTGCAGCGCTTCCAGGAAATCGTCACGCCAATGCACCATGCCGCAGAGGGTGTGATCGCGTGCGGCGATCCAGAATTGGTCGATGTACTCGGCGACGTAGCGGTTAGTTCGGTCTTCGCGTTCGAAGCGCTCGGCTGCTTCCGGTCGTAGATGGGGCCGCCACGTGCTGCGGTACGTGTCATCCAGAAGTGCAACCAGTGCTTCCGCATCGGTTGGGCGAGCGACTCGGATGTTGAGTTCGGCTGTCACAGGTGTTCCACCGATGGACGGCGATCAATGTCCAAGTACATGCAGGTCATTACCACCAGGGCGGTACGCATGCTTCAAGGCACGTTGTACGTAAGCTACCGCACGACGTACCGCCGAGCGTGGCGACTGGCCCTTGGCCAGCTCCGCCGCGATCGCCGCGGCCAACGTGCAGCCGGTGCCGTGAGCTTCGAGTTTCAAACGCGGATGGCGCAGTTCCATGACGCCGCGGGCGTCGTAGAAACGATCGATCACGGTACGACCATCGGCGTGTCCGCCTTTGAGCAGCACCGCGCTGGCGCCAAGTTCCAGTAGGGCTGCGCCGGCGTCGTCAAAGTCTTTTGCATTGCGGATTGACTGACCCAGCAGCGCTTCGGCTTCGGGCAGGTTGGGCGTGATGATGTCGGCAAGCGGGATCAATTCACCGACCATCGCTGCCACGGCATCCTCGGTGAGCAGTCGCGATCCACTGGTTGAGATCATGACCGGATCGACTACCAGCCATGCGGGTTTGCGCGCACGCATTTCACGCGCCACCAAGCGGGTGATGGCCGCGTTGCCCAGCATGCCGGTTTTCACTGCACCGATGGGAAAGTCGTCGAATACCGCTGCGAGCTGGCTGCGGATATGCACCAGCGGTACCGCATGCACGGCGGTAACGCCGCGGGTGTTTTGCGAGGTGATCGCTGCAATGGCCGATAGCCCGTGCACACCGCGAGCGTGGAAGGTTTTCAGGTCAGCCTGGATGCCTGCGCCTCCGCCGGAATCGGATCCGGCAATGGTGAGGGCGATAGGCGGCGAGATGGGTTGTGACACGTTTTTGCTCGTCATCCAGTTACAGCAGTGTTGAGTACAGGTCGAGCCATTCGGGGTTCTCGCCTTCGATCAGCCGGGCTCTCCTTGCGCGGTTCCAAGCCTTCAGTGCTTTCTCACGAAGAATGGCGGATTCCATTGTCGGGTGTAGCTCATACCAAACTAGGCTATGTGCGTCATATCTGCTCGTGAAGCTCTCAACGAGATTGTTTTTGTGCTGCCAGATACGCTTGGTCAAATCGCTGGTGACGCCAATGTACAACGTACCGTTCTTGCCACTCGCAAGCATATACACACTAGGTTGTCGCCTATCCATGGCGGTGCCTCCACTGGATTCCAGCCTGCGCTGGAATGACGAGTGTTAGGGTGAGGGGGATGAAAGGATACGTCGTCGCTCACCGTACACTTCATGCCCCTCACCGTCGCCCCAGCGTAGGCTGGGGGCCAGTGGCGACCACGGCAAATGTGCGTTGTCGCCCAGGCCCAGAGCTTCTTGGCTAATGTCTACGGTGCGTCCGATGCAAATGGGTCAATAGCGAATGTTTGCGATGCCGTAGCAGGTATGTAAGCAGAACGGTGTCGCTCATCCATGGTGGTGTCTCCACTGGATGACCAGTTCCGCTGTTGTGAAGCGCATCCGGCCTGCGCCGAAGTGCCTCTTAACAGCGAAGCTGCCCATGACGAGTGTAGGTGAGAGTCATGGGGGTGCGGTGTCACCGTGCGTCCCATGCCCCTCACCGTCGCCCCAGCGTAGGCTGGGGCCCAGTGGCGACCACGGACAGATGTGCGTCGCCGCCCAGACCCCAGATTTTTAGCTGAGACCTACAGCGCTTCCGACGCAAAGTCCGCCAATCGCGAACGTTCACCACGCCGCAGCGTGATATGCGCTGAGTGCTCCCAGTGCTTGAAGCGATCGACTGCGTAGGTGAGGCCCGACGTGGTTTCGGTGAGGTAAGGGGTGTCGATTTGTTCGACGTTGCCAAGGCAGACGATCTTGGTGCCCGGGCCAGCGCGGGTGATCAAGGTCTTCATCTGCTTTGGTGTGAGGTTCTGCGCTTCGTCGATGATCAAATAGCGCGAGAGGAAGGTGCGGCCACGCATGAAGTTCAGCGAGCGAATCTTGATGCGCGAGGCAAGCAGATCGTTGGTGGCTTGTCGGCCCCACGAGCCGCCTTCTTCGGGATTGGCGAGCACTTCGAGGTTATCGGTGAGTGCGCCCATCCACGGCGTCATCTTTTCCTCTTCGGTGCCGGGCAGGAAGCCGATGTCTTCGCCTACCGATACCGTGGCGCGGGTCATGATGATTTCGCGATAGCGCTGCTGATCCATCACCTGCGCCAGGCCGGCGGCTAGAGCGAGGAGGGTCTTGCCGGTGCCCGCTGTGCCAAGCAGGGTGACGAAATCCACATCGGGGTCCATCAGTGCATTCAGTGCAAAGTTCTGTTCGCGGTTGCGTGCAGCGATGCCCCACACACTGTGGTTGCTGTGACTGTGGTCATCCAGCAGTACCAGTGTGGCTTTGACTTCATCGAGGTGAAGTACACGCAGTTCGAGGCCGTTCTCCCCGGGTAGGAACAGGCATTGGTTGGCGTACCAGTCTTCGTTTTCGCGACGGTCCAGCTTGTAAAAAGTGCGACCACGTTCGTTCCACGACTGCACCTCTGGATGGTGATCCCAGAAGTCTTCCGGCAGCTCGCCTACGCCGGTGTAGAGCAGGGCGAAGTCGTCGAGTGCGCGATCGTTCTCGTAGTCCTCCGCATCGATGCCGTAGATCTTGGCCTTGATGCGCAGGTTGATGTCTTTGGTGACCAGGATCACCGAACGGTCTGGGCTTTGATCGCGCAGCTCGATCACTGCCGCGAGAATCAGGTTGTCGGCCTTGCCATGGTTGGCGCTGGTGCGCTGCTGGAAATACAGCCGGCCCACGGCTGAGCCCCGCTTGAGGGTGACGCCCTGCGGGTTGCTTAATTCGATACCGTTGCTGATGCCATGCCCGTTGCCACGGATGATCAGTTCATTGAGAAAGCGGCTGACTTGACGGCCGTTACGCGAGACTTCTGACGCGCCTTTCTTCTTTTCGTCCAGTTCCTCCAGCACTGTCATGGGAATGAACACGTCGTGTTCCTCGAAACGGAACAACGACGTTGGGTCGTGCAACAGCACATTGGTGTCCAACACGTAGATACGCTTGCTTCCGGTCATACGGAAGTGACCTCGCAGGTTGAGAGGTGAAGGGATCGCGGCAGGCTGGATGCCGTGATGGCAACAACAGAAAAGGAGTGGTTCACCGGGCAGGGATGGCGTCGAGCACGGCCTGGGCGTGGCCGGCTACTTTCACGCCGCGCCATTCCGCGGCCAGCTTGCCGTCGGGGTCGATCAGGAAGGTGCTGCGTACCACGCCCATGTGGCGTTTGCCGTAGAGCACTTTCTCGTGGATCACGTCGAATGCGCTACACCAGCTTTCGTCCGTATCGGAGATCAGCGGGAACGGCAGTTCCTGCTTGCCGGCGAAGTTTGCATGGGACTTCACTGAGTCGCGCGAGACGCCGATGACTTCGGCGTGGCGTTTTCGGAATGTCGGGTACAAGTCGCGAAACTCTTGCGCTTCGGTCGTACAGCCCGGGGTGCTGTCCTTAGGGTAGAAATAAACCACCACCCATTGGTCTTTGAGGTCAGCGAGTGTCAGCGTGCTGCCATCGCCGGTTGTGCCTGTGAGCTTTGGAACTTTCTTACCGAGGTCGGGCATGGTCTCTCCGGAAACCCACCGGGGTTTCGCTCGTTCTTGGAACGGAGACTAGCGCGGGTAATGTGACGGTTAACAGCCTTGTCAGACGATTTTTCTAGGGGCATGCTAGAAGCCCGCTCCGGTAGGCTAAAACTTGACCGGATCCATGATGGCGTCGAGGTTCAAGCCGTCGCAAAACTCGAGAAAATCGTCGCGCAAGGCGGCGATATGCAGCTCGGAGGGAACCCCAATGGTGATTTGCGCCTGGAACATGGACGCACCGGTTTGCATAGCCTGGTAGCGCATTGAATTGAGCTGCTCAACCTGAATTTCGTGGCGATCGAAGAACTCCACGATCTTCACCAGGATGCCCGGTCGATCGGCCGCGACCACTTCCACTAAATAGGGCAGCAGATGCCCACTCGGTTCGCGTGGGCCAGTGCGGTAGTGCACCAGACGCAGCTCTTCATCGCGCCCAAGCTTGGTGAGCGCAGTTTCCAGTTTTGCGACAGCATCCCAGGCGCCTGTGGCGAGCAGCATCAGCGATGTGTCGGTGCCGATGGTGGAAACGCGTGCATCAGCAAGATTGCAGCCGGCATCGGCAATGCGCTTGGACAAGGCTAGCAAGGGTGCGCGTATGGCCGGCGTGAGTGTCTGGATCAATAGTTGATGATCGGTGCCGGTGCGCGCGGGTGAACGGTTCAAAGGCATGGCCTTAATGGAGTCGTGCGGCGTGCGGGATGACGACGAACTGCCGGCCAGCTTACTTGCCCGTCCAGCGAGGCTGCAAGCAACGGGGGATTCATCGAGAGATGTCGGCTAGTTCGGCGAATGGTGCGTTGGTAGCAGGGATGGCCGTTGCCATCGCGAAACCGAGAGACCCTGCATGATCGTTGGAAAACGGGTGACCCTGGGGCCGATCATCCCGGCCGACTTCTTGTCGCTTTTTCGATGGGCTGATGACCTCGATGCCGCGCGCCTGAATGAGACGTATCGCCCCTCTGTATGGAAAAACGAGGAGGAGTTCTGGTTCAACGTCGGTAGGGATACCTCAAAGGTGTTTTTTGCCATCCGCAAACTGGGCAGTGCGGCGATCATCGGCTATGTGCAGATCTCCAATATCGACGCTGTTCATCGTTCGGCGATCGTGGGCCTTCGGATCGGTGAAGTGGCCGATCGCGGTCAGGGTTTTGGCACAGAGGCCATGCATCTTGCAGTGGATTACTGCTGGAACCACCTCAATCTCAGCCGGATAGGTCTGATCGTATTCGGGACCAATGAGCGTGCGATCAAGCTCTATACGACCCTCGGTTTCGAGAAGGAGGGGCTGCTCCGGCGCGCCGTTTTCATTCATGGCCAATGGACCGACCTGATGTTGATGGGGCTGCTGCATCCTTCGCGAGTGACCCAGTAAGACGGGTACGGGTATGGGTATGGATAAGCGCCTGTGGTCGCCCGCAAACGACTTCTAGTACCATGTAAGGCTTGGTTTATGCGGAAAGCGCAATGAATATTCGTGGAAGCGTCTGCGCGCTGGTGACGCCTTTCTTGGCCGATGGATCACTCGACCTGCCAGCCTTTGGGCGGTTGCTCGACTATCAGGTTGCGGGTGGCACTCAAGCGGTAGTGGTCGCCGGTTCCACCGGCGAGGCACACATGCTCGAGCATGATGAGTACGAGCGCCTGCTTGCGTTCGCGCTGGAGCGGGTGGCTGGGCGTATTCCGGTGATCGCGGGTACCGGCGAAGCGGGTACGGCGAAAACGGTGGCATTGACCCGTCGTGCGGCTGAGTTGGGCGCTGACGCGGCACTGGTCGTCGCACCTTATTACGTACGCCCAACCCAGGAAGGCATGCGTCGTCACTTCCTTGAAGTGGCTGAGCATGGCGGCTTGCCTGTGCTGCTCTACAATGTGTCGGCACGTACCTCTTGCGACCTGTTGCCGGAGACCGTGGCCAAGTTGCGGGAGCATCCGGCCATTGTCGGTATTAAGGAAGCCAGCGGCGATTCGCAGCGTATTCGTGCGTTAGCGGAACTTGTGCGGCCGGATTTCGTCTATCTGTCCGGTGACGATGGCAGTGCCGGCGAAGCCATGCTCGCTGGCGCGGCCGGTACGATTTCAGTGGTGGCCAATCTGGTGCCCAAGGTGTTCCGCGCGTTGTGTGATGCGGCCACTGGCGGGGATCAGGCGGCTACTGCGCGGTGTTATTCGGCGTTAGATCCGTTGGTGCAGGCGCTCAATTGCGCGCCGAACCCGATTGCAGTGAAGGCAGGCCTGCCTGAGCTGGGGCTGGGATCGGCGCTGCCGCGCTTGCCGCTGGTGGAATTGGAAGAAGGCCCGGCGCGGGTTCAACTGCGCACGGCCCTGGCGACTCTGGCATCCTTGGCGGACGCTGCCTAAAAAGCGGCCGCCTGACCTACTTAACGGAATCCGATTACATGAAGAAATCCTCGTTCGCCGTTGCCCTGCCGGCTCTGGCCCTCACTGGCCTGCTGCTTTCGGGCTGCGGCATGTTTCGTTCCGAGAAGGCATGGCAGACCGCCAAGCAGGAATCGCCACTGGAGATTCCGCCGGGCATGGATACTCCATCGGCCAGCGCTGCGCTGGTCATTCCGCCGCCGGGTGCGAACCAGCCGACAGCGAATGGCGCCACCGCCCGTGTGGGTGACAACGCCGCCACGATCACCGATGGTTTCGTGCTGAGCGATAGCGTGGACAACACCTACCGCCGCGTGGGTGAGGCCCTGGGTACGGGTGATATTGGCAAGGTCGAAGCCCATGACGACGCAGCGCATTCCTATACGCTGAGTGTGATTGCCTCCGCGGAATCGGTCGCGAAGCCCGGGTTCTTCGGCCGCATGTTTGGTCGTGGCAAGAGTGCTGCAGACGCACCGGGCGCGGCGCCGCATGAAGTGCTGGTCAGCATTGCAGCTAGCGGTCAAAACGCCACCGAAATCCGTGCGCAGGGTGATGCCGCTGCGGTGGCCAAGGTGGTCGATACGCTGAAGGCACGCCTCGGCGGCTAAGCTCTATATCGAGATGCAAACGAAAAGGCCGCCTTCTCAGGCGGCCTTTTCTTGTATGGGGTTGCTTGCAGAAGTTAGCGCTGCAGCAAATCGAGCTTGCCAGGCTTGCCTTCCCAATCCTTGGCGTCGGCCAGGCCATCCTTGCGCTCGGTGATTACGGGCCAGTCTTTGGCCAACTCAGCATTTAGCGCGACGAAGCTCTCTTGGCCGGCCGGAACATCGTCTTCCGGATAGATCGCATTGATCGGGCACTCCGGCTCGCATAGCGTGCAGTCGATGCACTCGTCCGGATCGATCACCAGGAAGTTCGGGCCTTCATGGAAGGCATCGACCGGGCAAACCTCGACGCAGTCGGTGTACTTGCACTTGATGCAGTTATCCGTAACGACAAAGGTCATACCGTCGGGCGCCTATCTTGGAAAGCCGGGGCGATGCCCGGAGAGGGGCGAAAGTTTACTGCATAGCACGGATGAGCGGGACAATGGCCCATGATAGAGCCAGCGTTCGCCGGCATCGCTGCCTGCGTGCGCTGGATATCCATGTACCGGATATCAGTAAGCAGTAGTCTGCGGTTGGGCTACGCAGAGATCAGGCTACTAAAAGCAGGCAAGAAAAAAGCCCGGAGATCGTGGATCATCCGGGCTTTCTAATTTGGTACTCCCAACGAGACTCGAACTCGTGTTCCCGCCTTGAGAGGGCAGTGTCCTAGGCCACTAGACGATGGGAGCGTATTGAAGCGAGGCGCGCTAGTATATACGAAATGTTTCACCCGGCAATGCCTGCACATAACGTTTCACAATGCATGAAGCATGTCGTTGGTCGAGCCTCTGGCCGGCCAGCACCTGGCCCGCGGCACGTGTCGCGATTGATTGCAGTATTGGGCATTTCACCCGCAAGGATTCTGACCGCTTGAACCCAAAAGCAAGGACCGACGCCAAGCCCGCGCTGCGTATCATCCCGCGCGAGCAGCACACGATCTCCCGCAAGAACATCAGCAAGGCTGCGTTGCGCGTGCTTTACCGCCTTAACGAGGCGGGCTACGCCGCGTACCTGGTGGGGGGCGCGGTGCGTGATTTGTTGCTGGGCGGGCATCCCAAAGATTTCGACGTGGCCACCAACGCCACGCCGGACGAGGTGAAGAAGCTGTTCCGCAATTGCCGGCTGATCGGTCGTCGTTTCCGCCTCGCCCATGTGGTGTATGGGCAGGAGATCATCGAGGTGGCCACTTTCCGCGGTACAGGTGAAGAAGAGGGTGGCGAGGGCGATCGCCATATCGTTGACGGGCGCATCGTGCGTGACAACGTATGGGGTTCGATCGAGGAGGACGCGGTGCGCCGCGATTTCCGCGTTAACGCGATGTACTACGACATCAGTGATTTCTCGGTTCGCGATTACGTCGGCGGCATGCAGGATCTTGAAGATCGTGTGCTGCGCTTGATTGGCGATCCGGATACCCGCTATCGCGAAGACCCGGTACGCATGCTGCGTGCGGCACGACTTGCCGCCAAGCTTGATTTCAGCATCGACGCAGCGGCAGCGGCTCCCTTCCAAGAGCTGGGGCCGCTTTTGACCGAAGCTGCGCCAGCGCGACTATTTGACGAATCGCTGAAGATGTTTCTCGCGGGGCATGGCTTGAAGAGTTTCCACATGCTCGAAAAGTGCGGCCTTCTGCAGTTCATGTTTCCAGCCACGGCGCGCGCACTGAAGCGTGGTGACGAGGCCTTGCGTGCACTGGTCGAACATGGGCTGGCGAATACCGACGCACGTGTTGTCGAGGGCAAGTCGGTAACCCCGGCATTCCTGTTTGCCGTGCTGTTGTGGGGCGAAGTGCGCGATCTGGCGCACAGCTGGATGGCACACGACAAGGATGCCAACGAGGCGTGGTCACGCGCAGCGCTTCATGTGGTGGGCGAGCAATGCCAGCGTGTGGCCATCCCGCGCCGATTCACCTTCACGATGGAAGAGATCTGGTCACTGCAGCCGCGTTTCGAGCAAATCCAGCGTAAGAAGGTGTTCCGTTTGCTGGCCCATCCGCGCTTTCGTGCTGCGTTTGATTTCCTGCTGTTGCGTGGTGCTGAATCACCGGCGTTGCGCGAGCTGGGGCAGTGGTGGGCGCATGCTCAGCAGTTGCCACACGAGACCTTGGCGGCCGCATTGCCGAATCACGGTGGCAGCATCGACGTGGAT
>JBARCX010000208.1:0-9102 GCA_049794535.1 Rhodanobacter sp. | reverse complement strand
GCAGCGTCCAAGCATGGGCAAGGCTCTGACGACGTGCTGCGTCATGCATTACGTGGAGTGTTCTGGCCCCTGGCGATCATGGCGTTGGTGATGGCAGTCGGCGCCTCCCTACTCCATGAAAACCACCGCCGATTTTCCATTTACGCGGTAGCCCTTGCCACGATGGTGGGATGGCAGCTAACGCTCCGATCCTTCGAGCAGTACATCGATATGAATTCGGCACAGCCGGCAGCCAGCCTCATCAAGCCCGAGCTTGGCCCACATACCGAGGTATACGTCGTCCATCATTACTTGCGTGGTCTACCGTTCTATCTGGGACGCCTCGTCACTACGGTGGATCACCACGATGACGATATGACGCCTGAACTGGCATCGCGCCCAGCGGGCTACATCAGCGACTTCGCCACCTTTGAAGAGATATGGCGTGCAAGCAGCGATGCCATCGCGTTGATTCCGGACAGCGACCTGGCTCGACTGAAGGCCGATGACATGCCTCTCCATGTGGTTGGGCATGTACAGCAGGGTACGGTGATCGCTCGCCACGCAGCCCTGCCGGGCTTGGTGTCTCCCTCAGACTAGAGCGGCTTAGCTCCCGCCTCACGACCGCGCAGTAGCTTTATTAGCGGCCCTACATCGACTCCCCACCGGTACGAAAAGCCACCCATAGCTGAGCTTCGACACTCAGCCGTCTTCCCTTCCTGTGCAACTTATACGAAAATAGGAATCATTCCTATTCGCTTTTGCATCAGGGGCACAAAACATGGAGCAAGGTCAGGGGCCGCAGCGTCGCGCGAATACGAATAAGGGAGAGCGGCGTCGCTCACTCGCTTGCGCCATACATCAGGCCGTTTTTGGCTCAGTCATGGCCCTCGCCGTGATGCTGGGAACGCTGCCAGCGCTCGCGACAGCGCAAGGTACTAAAGGCACGTTAGACATTTCCGCCGGTCCGCTGGCGAGCGCGCTCGATCGCTTTAGTCACCAGACGGGCATATCGCTCCGTTACGCCCCTGACCTTGTCGTAGGGAAAACCAGCACCGGTCTGCATGGCCACTACGCCGCACAAGATGGCCTTGCAACGCTGTTGGTGGGTAGCGGCTTGCACGCCGTGGCACGTAGCGACGGTAGTTATCAGGTCCAGCTCGATTCGGTAACGGCACAAGGACAGACACCGCAAAACGCCACGTCACTCTCAAAAGTGCTGGTGACAGCACAGGTCGCGGAAACCGACGGCTACGTGGCAACGGCCAGCGCAACAGGCACTAAGACCGATACCTCGATCATCGAAACACCGCAATCGATCTCTGTGGTCACCCGGGATCAGATGAATGCGCAAGCTGCGCAGACCGTTCCCGAGGCGTTGCGCTATACCGCCAGCGTGCTGCCTGAAATTCGCGGCAATTCGACCGACGGCGCGCCATACCTGTTTAGTCGTGGCTTTTATCTTGAGCAATTTCTCGATGGATCAAGGTTGCCGAGCGATACGAGTTACGGCTATGCCATCTCGAGTTTCGACCCATATGGACTCGAACGCATCGACGTTCTTCACGGCCCCTCGTCGGTGCTCTACGGTCAGGCTAATCCGGGTGGCGTTGCCAATCTCGTCAGTAAGCAGCCGACCACCACGCCGATCCACGAGGTATTCGCCACGACGGGCAGCCATGGTCGCGCGCAGGTAGGTTTTGATCTCGGTGGTGCGCTTAATCAGGATGGCACCCTGTCCTATCGATTAACGGGTACCGGTCTTGATACCGACACCCAGGTTCGTGGTGTGAAGCAAAAGCACGTCTATATCGCACCGGCGATCACCTGGAAACCCGATGCGGATACCACGCTGACGGTACTGGCGAAATATCAACGTGACCCGGATGTCGGTTACTACAACTTCGTACCGGCGATGGGCTCCATTCTTTATAACCCCGTGGGGAAGATCTCACCGGCGACGAATCTCGGCGACTCGAATTTCGATCGTCACACCAAGACCCAGTATTCGATCGGCTACACGTTCGAGCATCGCTTTAATGATGTGTGGACGTTCCGACAGAACCTCCGCTACACCGACGTTACCGACGATTTTGCCAACGTCTTCACCAACGGCTTGGCGCAAAACTCGGATACCAACGTCTACCGCTACGCGTTTTTCAATGACGAACACGCGAAGTTTTTCACCGTCGACAACCAAGTGCAGGCGAAATTCGCCACCGGCTCAGTCACGCAAACGGTGTTGTTCGGGCTCGACTTCCAGCGCGTGCTGTATCGCGAACTCGTCGGTCTGGGGGCCGCCCCGCAGTTGAATGTGTTCGCACCGGCCTATCTACCCGTAACGATGCCGAATGCCTTTTCCAACGACCTCATCCGCCAGAAACAGGTCGGCCTTTATGCACAGGATCAAATCGCCTACGACAAGTGGCGTTTCCTGATCGGTGCGCGTGAAGATCAAGCCTCATCGGAAGATAACAACCCGCTTCAAAACTACGCGCTGTCGCAGTCCGAGCGTGCATTCACCTGGCGCACTGGGCTCGTCTATCTATTTGATAACGGCATAGCGCCCTATGCGAGTTTCTCCAAGTCATTCGATCCGCAAGCCGGCGTGCTCTTTGGCGGCGGCGTGGCGAAGCCGACCACCGCCCAGCAGTACGAGGTGGGCCTCAAGTACCAGCCCGTCGGCTACAACAGCTTTATCACCGCCGCTGCGTTCAACCTGACCGAACAGAACGTTCTGACGTCTGATCCTGCGCACCCGGGTTTCAGTAACCAGGCCGGCGAAGTACGCGCACGTGGCCTTGAACTCGAAGCACATGCCAGCCTGAGCGACCAACTCAACCTTGTCGCGTCGTATACCTATCTGGATAACATCACGACCGAATCCAACGATTCGACCACGACTATCGATGGTGCAACAACGCCGTTACAGGGCAAGCAGCCATGGGGTATTCCGCGAAACGTTGCATCAACGTGGCTCGACTACACGCTGCACAGTGGCAGCTTGAGCGGACTTGGCTTTAGCGCGGGCGTACGTTACGTCGGTGCGAGTTACGACACATCGAACACGATACGGGTACCTGCCACCACGTTATTCGACGCGGCAGCGCACTACGACACAGGCTTGCATTGGCTGTTCTCGCTGAACGCGCAGAATCTTTTCGACAAGCGATACGTCGCGTCGTGCTTTGGCGCTGCCCAGTGCACGTATGGCGATGGCGCTGAAGTCATGGCAACGGCACGCTACCGGTGGTGATGCTGAGCTGCAACCTCACCCATACGGCTGGCATGTCTCGAACGAATGGACGCGTAATGACATGGCGATCTAGCCCTCTTGTTTTGGCTATAGCCATGGCCCTTCTTCTCTCACCATGGGTTCCGGCCTGCGCTACAACACAGGCCGATAGCGATAAGACGCCGCAAACAAGCACGCCACCTACGCAAGCTGCAGCATCACAAGCGGCCAAAACCCTATCCGAGCTCACCGTTACTGGCCAGACCGAAGCTGCGGGCTATGTCGTCGCCAACAATGCAACCGGCACCAAGACCGACACACCACTGATTGAAACCCCGCAGTCGGTTTCGGTTATCACCAGCAGCCAGATGAATGCTCAGGGGGTGACTTCGGTTGGCGAGGCACTGCGCTATACACCGGGCGTGATCGGCGAACAGTTCGGCGGCCTGGATACCACCGTCGACTATTTCACGGTGCGCGGTTTCCCAAACCAGTTTCCCTTTATCGATGGTCTGTCGACACAAACCTTTTTCACGGTGTTGGCGCCGACAGTCAATACGTATGCGCTCGATCGTGTCGAAGTGCTGCGTGGCCCTGCATCGGTGTTGTATGGGCAGAACATTCCCGGTGGCTTGATCAATCTCGTCACGAAAAGGCCAACCGATGAGCCACTGCATGAAGTGTCGCTCAGCACGGGAAATCATGGCCTGGTCGGTGGGCGCTTCGACTTCAGCGGCCCGCTCACTCAAGACGGCACCTTGCTGTATCGCCTGACCGGAGATGCCAGCGACTCAGGTACGCAGACGCGGTATGTGCGTGAAAAACACGTATATATCGCACCGGCACTGACCTGGAAGCCGACGGAAAACACAACGTTCACCCTGCTCTCGCACTTCAGCAGCAGAGACGGTGGTGAACCCACGGTCGCGCTTCCGGCGATCGGCACGCTGTACCCCAGTCCCTACGGGAAAATCAGTACCCGCCTTTTTTATGGCGACCCCAGCTTCAACGAATTCAAGCGCACCGAAGCGGCCATCGGATACGTGTTCGAGCACCGCTTCAGCGATGCGTTCACCGTGCGCCAAAATGTGCGCTACCTGCACGCCAATCTGGGCCAAGAGGTCATCGGCAACACCGGCCTAGAGCCCGACCTGGCCACCATCAACCGTTATGCCTATGGCGCACGAGCGAACGTCGATACCTTCAATGTCGACAACCAGGCCCAATTCAAATTCGACACCGGCTCGCTGCAGCACACCACGCTTTTCGGTGTGGACTACATCCACTCCGTGGATCGCTGGGCGGAGCGTGATGCGGATTCGGTACCGCCGCTCAATCTCTACGATCCTATCTATGGCGCATCGATCCTTTTGCCGCCGGTCGACTACAGCGTCCAGCACACCCTGGATCAGGTAGGCGCCTATGCGCAGGATCAAATTCACTTCGGAAGATGGGTCGCGACGATCGGCGGCCGGCAGGATTGGTCGAGCACGGAAACCACGGACCGCCTCGCCAATCAGTCACAAACGCAGGATGGCAACAAGTTCACCTATCGCGCGGGACTCGTTTATCTGTTTGACGATGGCATCGCACCCTACGTGAGCTACTCGACGTCATTCCAACCGGGCTTGGGCGATACCTTCAACGGCGCTGCACTGAAGCCGGTCACGGCACAAAGTGCCGAAGCGGGCATCAAGTACCAACCCGCAGGCCAATCCAGTTTCGCGATGTTGTCGGTCTACAACCTGACACAGCAGAACGTCGTGGAGCCGGACTACGCACATCCACAAGGCAACTTCGTCACGCAGACCGGCGAAGTGCGCGTGCGCGGTGTCGAGCTATCCGGTGTGGCGGATCTGGGTTCGGGGCTGAACCTCACCGCTGCGTATACGTACATGGATGGAACCATCCTCTCGAGCGACCAGGGCTACGCCGGTAACCGTGCACAGAACGTACCCCGTCATATGGCGAGCCTGTGGCTCGACAAGACACTGCAGCAAGGCCTGCTGAAAGGTTTCGGCATAGGCGGTGGCGTGCGTTTCATCGGCCAGCAATATGGCGATGAAGCGAACACGCTCCGACTACCGTCAAACACGTTGGTCGATGCGGCCATTCATTACGACATCAGTCGCTGGCGCTTCTCGCTGAATGCTCAGAATCTGTTCGATCGCATTTACGTCAATTGCCAAAGCTCGATGTACTGCAGCTATGGGTTGCGCCGCAGTGTATTGGCGCGCGCGACCTACCAGTGGTGACCAAGACTCAATGGCATGGCGTGACCTATGCCACACGACCCCTTTTAGCTCTCATACACGGATTTTCTTTGTGAAGAATAAGCACACACGCCATAGCCTTGATGCACTCACGTCGCGCAGTCGCTTTCAACAAACATGGCGACGCAGTGCCCTCGCCTGCGCCATGCAACGCACGATTCTCGGCGCGACCATGGCGGCTGCCATGGCGCTACCGGTGGCCCCTGCATTTGCTGAGGCGTCGACAACGAGTAGCTATGACATTCCTGCTGGCTCACTGGACAGTGCGCTCCAACGCTTCAGTCAGCAGACCGGCATCGCACTCAACTATGACGCGCATCGGGTCGAAGGAAAAACCAGCCCGGGATTGCATGGCAATTATGCGGTGCGTGACGGTTTGGCAGCCTTGTTGGCGGGCAGTGGGTGGAGCGCCACAGCACAAGCCGATGGCAGCTATGTGCTCAGTACTGAATCCGCGCCATCGCCATCGGCGACGACCCAGCATGCCAAAACACTGTCAGGCGTCACGGTGACCGGGCAAACCGGAGCTGATAGCTATGTCGCCACCAACGGCTCGGCTGGCACCAAGACGGACACGCCGATTATCGAAACACCGCAATCGATCTCGGTGGTCACCCGCAAGCAGATGGACGACCAGCAGCCGCAAAGCCTCAACGAGGCGTTGCGCTATTCACCAGGCATCGTGCCCGAAACCCAGGGCACCTCGTCGAACTTCTGGAGCGGCAGCAGCCTGAAGTTGCGAGGATTTGCTCCAGGGGTTTACCAGGATGGTTTGCAGGATGACTCCACCGGCAACGACTTGGTCGACACCTATTTTTATCAGAGCGTTGAAGTTCTCAGTGGCCCGGCGTCCGTGTTGTACGGACAGGCCAGCCCGGGCGGCGTCGTCAACGTCGTCAGTAAGCAACCCACCGATACGCCGCTGCACGAAGTCACGTTCGGCGTCGGCAACGACAATCGCTATCAAGCCGGTTTCGACTTTGGTGGACCACTGGATCAAAGCGGACAGTTTCTGTATCGACTCACCGGCGTCGGTCTTACCCAGGACACACAAACCGAGTGGATCAAGCGCAAGCGCATCGCGCTGGCACCTTCGATCACCTGGCGGCCCGATGAAAACACGAGCCTGACCCTGCTCACCAACTTCACCTACAACCCGGCGGTAGGTGACTACGCCAGCGTGCCTGCATCGGGCTCTGTGCTGTACAACCCCAACGGAAAAATGTCGACCGACTTCAGTCCGGGTGATCCCAACTTCAACAAGACTGAGCAGCGCTTCACGATGATCGGCTATCAGTTCGATCACACGTTCAACGACATCTGGAGTTTCCAGCAAAACGCGCGATTCACTGACAACCGCAATCAGGCCAACATGATCTGGCCATTGGGTCTGGAAGCAGACAACGAGACACTGGATCGTTATGCCTTCGTCCGCCACGAAAGCTCGCGCACGTTTGTCATCGACAACCGAATCAAGGCGCAATTCGATTGGGGCTCGCTCAAGAATACGCTGCTGATGGGTGCCCAATACACGCACATCAATCAAGACTGGGCGTGGGGTTCGAACATGAATCTGCCGCCGATCAATATTTTCGACCCGATGTATGGCTTGCCCATCCAGGGCCCTGACCCAGCCAGCTTTACTAAGGAAACAAACGAGGCCGACCAGACGGGCATCTACGCCCAGGATCAGATCAGCCTCGACCGCTGGCGATTCCTGGTCGGTGTACGACAGGATTGGGTCAATGCGAGCCAAGGCGGCAGCATCCCTTCGCTGATCGTGCCGAATCAGGCCAACAACAAGTTCACCTGGCGCACCGGCCTGGTCTATCTGTTCGACAACGGCCTGGCACCCTACTTCAGTTATTCAACGTCGTTTCAACCGCAGTACGGTGGCATTACGCCGAGTGGCAATACTCTTGCGCCAACCACCGGACAGCAATACGAAGCCGGCATCAAATATCAGCCAGCCAACTCCAACAGCTTTATCACTGCGGCGGTCTACAACCTGACCGAACAAAATGTGCCGGCGGCCGATCCGCTAAATCCCGCCTTCCAAATACAAGTAGGTGAGATTCGTTCGCGCGGCTTCGAGTTGTCGGACCACACCAGCCTTACCGATAGCTTGAATCTGATCGCCAGCTACACCTACACCGATTCCAAGTACACGAAATCCGATGTACTGGACACCGGATTCAATGGCGTCTCGGCTCCGGTTCAAGGCAAATACCAATATGGGATACCACGCCAATCCGCGTCGATCTGGGCCGACTACACGGTGCATGGCTCGGTGTTGCAAGGGCTGGGATTCGCCGGTGGCGTGCGCTACGTCAGTTCGACGTACGGCGATGACGTGAACTCGTTCAAGGTGCCCGCCTTCACCTTGCTGGATGCAGCACTTCGCTACGACGTGGGTGCTATCGATCCGGCACTACACGGCCTGCGCTTGCAGCTCAATGTTAGCAACCTGCTGGATAAATCCTATGTCGCGGCGTGCACCAGTTCGACGGGCTGTAATTTCGGTCTGCGTCGGACCATTTACGCCAGCGCGACATACGACTGGTAAACCACTATGACGACTGCAAAACTCCGGCGCTGGTATGCCATCCACAAATGGACAAGCCTGATCTGCACTGCATTTTTGCTGTTGATCTGCTTGACCGGATTGCCACTGGTTTTTCACGACGAGATCGACCACTGGCTGGAGCCGCATACCTATGCGGCCTTACCTGCGGACATGCCGACTGCCAGCTTCGATCGCTTCGCGGCGACCGCTCACCGGATGTACCCCGACCAAATCATTGCGACGATCTTCGCCGATGATGACGAGCCGCAGGTCTATGTGTGGATGGCGCCGTCGTTCGCGACATTGAAGGCGGATCCGAAGTCGATGCACTTCATTCGCTTCGACGCGCGAACCGCCGAAGTGTTGGAGACATCCAAATCGGAATCCGAGCAACCCAAGACCTTCACCGATGTAATGCTCTCGTTGCATAGAGATCTGTTTGTGGATCTTCCCGGCGAGCTGTTTCTCGGCCTGATGGCGCTGCTGTTCGTCATTGCGGTTGTTTCCGGCGTGGTGTTGTATGCCCCTTTCATGAAGAAGTTGCGCTTCGGCACAGTACGTGCCGATCGCAGCACACGCTTGAAATGGCTGGACATGCACAATCTGTTAGGCATCGTGGTGATGGCATGGATGTTCGTGGTTGGCATCACGGGCGTGTTGAACGAGCTATCCACGCCGCTGTTCGGCTTGTGGCAGCAAACGGATGTGAAGACCATGCTTGCCCGCTATGAAGGCGCGTCGGTGCCGACGCAAGATGCCTTGCCTTCGGTGCAGGCTGCCTTCGAGACTGCTCAACATGCCGTACCGGGGATGAGCGTGATGAGCATTGTCTATCCCGGCAATCCATTTGGCAGTCCATACCATTATCTGTTTTGGGCCAAGGGCAGCAGTACCCTTACCTCCCGCCTGTTAAATCCCATATTGGTGGATGCACGCACGGGTCAATTGACTGCTGTGGTCAAGATGCCGTGGTATTTGCGTGCGCTGGAAGTTTCGCGTCCGCTGCACTTCGGCGACTACGGTGGCCTACCGCTGAAGATCCTGTGGAC
>JBARCX010000207.1:0-9423 GCA_049794535.1 Rhodanobacter sp. | reverse complement strand
GCATTAGACATGCATTTGAAGTTGACCGGTGGTGACGTCACCTTCACTGGCGAATCCAAACACACCAAGCACAAGGACGAAGTCCAGGTTCTGGCCTGGTCCTGGGGCATGTCGCAGAGCGGTTCGTTCGGCCATGGCTCTGGCGGTGGTGCAGGCAAAGCAAACGTGCAGGACATTAGCATCACCAAGTACCTCGACAAGAGCACCACGTCTTTCATGAAGGCGTTGGTCACCGGTGCTCACATCGACACGGTGGTGCTTGCGGTCTCGAAGGCTGGCGGCAAGCAGGAGGATTACCTCACCGTCACGCTGACCAGCGTCATGGTCACCAGCTACAGCACGGGCGGCTCGGGCGGCGAAGACATGCTCACCGAAAATATTTCGCTCGGTTTCGCCAAGTACGAAGTCAAGTATTACGCACAGAACGACAAGGGCATCGTGGCTGAGGCAGGCACGAATGCGTACAGCGTCGAGGAAGTCAGCGCGACCTGATTCGTCCCAGCGATCGGCGACGCGTAGCCCCTCTCCCAGTGGGAGAGGGGTTGGGGTGAGGGTTCGGGACCGTAGCGGAGGTTCGGTCCAAGTGTGCGTCAAAAGATCGCGTAAGTCCCAAGACCTTATCTGCCTAAACGACCTCAATCAGGCTCCAAGAGCCGACTTTCGAGAAATGAAATGACCCCTGAAATCATGCTCAAAGAAGGTCGGTTGGACGACGCACTGCAAGGCTTGACCGCACAAGTGCGCGGCAATCCGGCCGATGCGAAAGCGCGTGTGTTTCTGTTCCAACTGCTGTCCGTACTGGGGCAGTGGGAACGTGCGCAGAATCAGTTGAAGGTCAGCGGCGAACTCGATCCGCTCAATCTGTTGATGGTCGAAGCCTACCGGCGCGCGTTGGATGGCGAGCTGGAGCGGGTCGCGGTCATGCAGGGGCTACGTTCACCGTCAGTGATCGGCGAACCCGCACAGTGGTTGGCTTTGCTGCTGCAGTCATTGAAGTTGATGGCCGAAGGTCGTCATGCACAAGCGCTGCCTTTGCGTGAGCAAGCATTCGAAGAGGCCGAGGCAGTAAGCGGCGATATCGACGGCACGCCGTTCGAGTGGATCGGTGATGCCGATCCGCGCTTCGGTCCGTGTCTGGAAATCATCGTCAACGGTGGTTATTCGTGGGTGCCGTTCTCGCGATTGAAAGAGTTGAAATTCGAGGCACCTACCGATTTGCGCGACAAGGTATGGGCGCCCGTGCAAGTGACCTGGAACAACGGTGGCCAGGCGGTGGGTTTCATCCCATGCCGTTACCCCGGCTCCGAACGTGCCGAAGACAGCGAAGTCGTACTGGCACGCAAGACGGATTGGGTTGATCTCGGTGACGAGTTTTACGTCGGTTCCGGACAACGCATGTTTGCCACGGATGTCGGCGAATACCCGTTATTGGATATCCGCACCATTACGTTTCATCAGGCCTGACCGGAGCACGCGCGCGTCATGGCTGAATTAACCACCCAGGAACGGCTGCAACCTTCGCTGCTGGATCGTCTGACCGACGATGAGCCCGGCAAGGCCGACGAGAGTCGCGAGAAACGCGTGATCTCGGCGACGCGACTACGTGACTGCGTGACGCGCGATATGTCGTGGTTGCTCAACTGCGTGAACCTGGGAACAAGCGAGGATCTATCCGATTACCCGGAGGTGTCTCGCTCGGTATTGAACTTCGGCATCCCGGATCTCACCGGTAGGGCCTTATCCGGTGTCGAGGCGCATGTCCTGCAGCGCCAGATCAGGGACGCCATCCTCGCGTTCGAACCGCGCCTCACGGCTAGCACCTTGAAGGTGACAGTCAACGTCGATGGCAAACGCATGGATCGCCAGTCGCTGATCTTCAACATCGAATCGGAGATGTGGGCACAACCGATTCCACTGAATCTT
The DNA here is from genome assembly GCA_049794535.1 of Rhodanobacter sp. Lineage (GTDB taxonomy): Bacteria > Pseudomonadota > Gammaproteobacteria > Xanthomonadales > Rhodanobacteraceae > JBARCX01. Next base: position 7,500 of record JBARCX010000207.1, on the reverse strand, counting down.
TACCTCAAAACCGAAGTGGACCTGGAAACAGGCAAGTTCAACGTATCGGAGAGCTTCGGCTAACCACTATGGATCCGCGCCTGCTGCGTTATTACAACCGGGAACTGCAGCATGTCCGTGAGATGGGCAGCGAGTTCGCGCGCGAGTATCCAAAGATCGCCGGTCGCCTCGGCATGGAAGGTTTCGAATGCGCCGACCCCTATGTGGAGCGGCTGCTGGAAGGTTTCGCGTTTCTCGCCGCACGCATCCAGCTGAAACTCGATGCACAGCACCCGGTATTCACCCAGCATCTGCTGGAGATGATCTACCCGCATTACCTCGCGCCGGTGCCTTCGATGGCTGTTGTGCAACTGCATCCCGATCCGAAGGAAGGCGCACTCGCCACTGGCTACATCGTCGCGCGGCAAACGGCGTTACGCAGCCTCACCGCGCACGATGACCGCACCGCTTGCGAATATCGCACCGCGCACGATGTCACTTTGTGGCCGCTGGAGCTCGCCGAGGCAAAGTATTTCGAGACACCTGCGGCTATCGCTGCAGCCGGCGTGCCGATTCCACCCGGTAAAACGGTACGCGCTGGTTTGCGCTTGAAGTTCACCGTGACGGCCGGCGCACAGGCCAACATGCTGGCGATGGACGAGTTGCCGGTATTTATCGCCGGTGCCGATGAACTACCCAAGCGGTTGTACGAGCAATTACTTGGCAACGCGGTGAGCTACGTCGTGCGTACGCCGGGTGCAAGTGGCCTGATTAGCGAAAGCTTCGACGCCAGTCATATTCACAGCAAAGGCTTCGCTGAAAACGAAGCGCTGTTGCCGTATACCGATCGCTCGTTCAGTGGCTATCGGCTGCTGCAGGAATACTTTGCCTGCCCCGAGCGCTTTTTGTTCGCCGTGTTCACCGGTCTCAAATCGGTACTGGCGCGCTCTAAAAGTAATGAGTTCGAGATCACCGTGTTGTTCGACCGCAGTGTCAGCCGCCTGCACAACGCGGTGGATGCCGGTAACTTCAGGCTGTTCTGCACGCCTGCGATCAATTTGTTCCCGCGTCGTGCCGATCGTATCCATCTGCAACAGGGTAAGGCCGAGTATCACATCCTCGCCGACCGTACCCGGCCAATGGATTTCGAGATTCACAGCATCAGCAACGTGGAAGGTTTCGGCGACCGGCAAGAGCCGGAGCAGCGTTTTCAGCCCTTCTACGGTAGTGACGAGCGCACCTGGCATAGCGGTAGCGCGGCGTTCTACACCATCCGCCGCGAACCGCGCTTGCTTTCATCGCGCCAAAAACTGCACGGCGCGCGTTCCAGCTACATCGGCAACGAAATGTTTGTGTCGCTGGTGGATGCCAACGACGCGCCGTATTCCACCCAGTTACGCCAAGTGGGTATGCAGCTGATGTGCACCAACCGCGATCTGCCCTTGCAGATGCCGGTGGGCAAGTCGAGTACCGACTTCACCATCGAAACCGGCGCGCCGGTGACATCCATCCGCTGCGTCGCCGGCCCCACCAAGCCGCGTGCACCGGTGGCCAACGGCGAAACCGCGTGGCGGTTGTTGAGTCACCTGCAACTCAATTACGTGTCGCTGCTCGGTGATAGCCAGGAGGAGGGGGCAGCAGCTCTACGCGAAATGCTTACGCTGTATTGCGACGAATTCGATGCGGCTGCGCGGCGTCAGATCGAAGGCGTCAAGGCAGTTAGTTCGCAATCGGTGGTACGACGAGTACCGGTGCCTGGACCCATCACGTTTGGTCGTGGATTGGAGATTACGTTGACCTGTGACGACGGTGCCTTCGAAGGTACCGGCGCCTTCCTGCTGGCTTCGGTCATGCAGCAATTCTTTGCGCGCTACGTCTCGGTGAATTCGTTCACCGAAACCGTGCTGCGCACACTCGAACGCAATGAGGTGGCCCGATGGCCCGCCAAACTCGGCAAGCGGCAAATCTTGTAGCGCTCAAGCGTGCGCTGCATGCGCAGCCGGAAGCCTTCGAGTTTTTCGATGCGCTTCGCCGGCTCGAGTGCGCGTACCCCGAGCGGCCGCGGCTGGGTCAATCGACCAAGCCCGCGGAGGATGTCGTGCGTCTGTGCCATACACCATCACTGGCCTTTGCACCGCGTACCGTGGATCGTTTCGATGCGGGTGGTGATGGCAAGCCGGCACGCTTGCATGGCATGTTCTTCGGCCTGTTCGGGCCGAATGCAGCGTTGCCGCTGCACCTTACCGAATACGCACTTGACCGCGAAATCAATGCGAAAGACTCCACCTTCGCTGCGTTCGCCAATATCTTTCATCACCGCATGTTGAGTCTGTTCTACCGCGTCTGGGCCGACTCGCAACCCACCGTGCAACTCGATCGCCCCGGCGAGGATCGCTTCCGCCTCTACATGGGCGCATTGGTGGGTTTGTCCACGCCGAATCTCGATGGGCGCGACGCGCTACCGGATCAATACAAACGCTTCTTCGCCGGCCGCCTGTTGGCACAAGCGCGCAATGCCGAAGGCTTGCAAAGCCTGCTCGAACATTTCTTCCGCATTCCCGTGCGCATCGTTGAATTCGTTGCCGAGTGGATGCGGTTGCCGTCATCAGCGCATCTGCGCCTGGGCAGTTCGACCGAAGTGGCGGGCCTAGGGCGCACCGCAGTAATGGGCGAATACGTGTGGGGTTCGCAACAACGCTTTCGTTTGCGACTCGGCCCGTTGACGCGTGCGCAGTTCAACAACTTCCTGCCTGGCGGTGAAGCGCTGCGCCAATTAGTGGCTGCAGTGAAAACCTACGTCGGCGAAGAAAAGGCCTGGGATGTGCAACTCGTGCTGAAAAAAGCCGAGGTGCCCGGTATTCGGTTAGGGCAGGCCGGGCGCATGGGCTTGTCCACATGGTTAGGCCATCTGCAGCAAAACGCCGATGCCGATCACGTCGTACTTAAGCCGGTGGGGTGAGCAGATGACATTCGCACCACTCACGCATCCTCACCCCCTATGCCGTCATTCCTGCGTAGGCAGGAATCCAGTGGCCTCAGTACACGAGTGTGCTGTATCGCAACCCGGCTCGTTTAAGACAAACAAACACGTAGGCGATATCGCTCAATCAAGCGATATCGCCACTGGTTCCCAGCCTGCGCTGGGATGACGAAAAAAACAGAATCAATAACGGCTTCTCCCACTGACATCACGGCCATCCAGCCGTCACCGCAACCGTAGGGATAGATTCATGGCAGAGATCAGTCGCAGCGCGTTGTTCGGCAAGCTCAACAAGCTGGCCTATCGTGGCATTGAGAGCGCCACCGTGTTCTGCAAATTGCGGGGCAACCCGTATGTGGAACTCGTGCACTGGATCCACCAGATCCTGCAGCTGCAGGACTCGGACCTGCACCGCATCGTCAAGCAGTTCAATCTCAACCCATCGAACCTGGCGCGTGATGTCACCGATGCGCTGGATCGTCTGCCGCGCGGTTCCACCTCCATCTCCGATCTCTCCAGCAATGTGGAGGAAGCCGTCGAGCGCGGCTGGGTGTTCGCCACGCTGATGTTCGGTGAGGCCCAGGTACGCACCGGCTATCTCTTCGTTGGCGTCATGCGCACGCGTCACCTACGCAACGCGCTGGTCGCCATCTCCGCCGAGTTCGACAAGATCAAGCCAGAAGCGCTGACCGAAAAATTCGCCGAAGTCGTCGCCGGCTCACCGGAAGATGGCCAGCACGCCAGCGACGGTTTCCATATGGGCGGTGCCGTACCGGGTGAAGCCAGTGGTGCGATGGGCCCGGCGCAGATGGGTAAACAGGAAGCGCTCAAGCAGTTCACCGTCGATCTCACCGAGCAGGCACGCAGCGGCAAGATCGATCCCATCGTCGGTCGTGATGAAGAGATCCGCCAGGTGGTGGATATCCTCATGCGCCGCCGTCAGAACAACCCCATGCTGGTCGGTGAGGCTGGCGTCGGTAAAACCGCCGTAGTCGAAGGCTTTGCACTGCGCATCGTGGCCGGTGATGTGCCGCCAAGCTTGAAAGACGTTGAACTGCGCACGCTGGATGTCGGTTTGTTGCAAGCCGGTGCCAGCATGAAGGGCGAGTTCGAGAATCGCCTGCGCCAGGTGATCGAAGAGGTTCAGTCCAGCCCCAAGCCAATCATCCTGTTTATCGACGAGGCACATACCCTGGTGGGTGCGGGCGGTGCAGCGGGTACCGGCGATGCTGCCAACCTGCTCAAGCCGGCACTCGCACGCGGCAATCTACGCACCGTCGGTGCCACCACCTGGGCCGAATACAAAAAGCATATCGAGAAAGACCCGGCGCTCACCCGTCGCTTCCAGACCGTGCAAGTCGACGAGCCCAGTGAAGAGAAGGGCATCCTGATGATGCGCGGCGTAGCCAGCGTCATGGAAAAGCACCATCGCGTGCAGATCCTCGATGAAGCGCTGGAAGCGTCGGTCAAGCTCTCGCACCGTTACATCCCCGCGCGCCAACTGCCCGACAAGGCCGTCAGCCTGCTCGACACCGCCTGCGCACGCGTTGCGATCAGTCAGCATGCTGTGCCACCAGAAGTGGACGACACACGCAAACGCATCCAGGCGCTGGAAACCGAGCTAGGCATCATCGCCCGCGAAAAAACCGTAGGTGTGAATGTCGCCGAGCGCGAAACCGTAGCGAGCGAGAAACTCGCTATACAAAAAACGCGACTGGAGAAACTTGAAGTCGATTGGCAAGCCGAGAAGTTGCTGGTCGAAAAAATCCTCGCCATCCGCGCCAAGCTGCGTGGTGATGTGGCACCCGTGGAGGGCACCGGCAGCAAACTGGAGCAAGCCGCAAATGCCGAGGCCGAAGCCGTTGTACCGGAGCCTGCACTTAGCGACGCCGATCGTGCCGCCGCACTGGATGAGTTGAAAGGCCTGCAAGCACAGCTCGCCGAGCTGCAAGGCGAACATCCGCTGATCCTGCCAACCGTCGACTACGTCGCCGTCGGCGCGGTCGTTGCCGATTGGACCGGTATTCCGGTGGGTCGCATGGTCAAGAGCGAGCTTGAGACCGTGATGAACCTGGCCAAGCTGATGGGCAGTCGCGTTATCGGTCAAGACCACGCGATGGAGATGATCGCCAAGCGCATCCAGACCTCACGCGCTGGCCTCGATAACCCTAGCAAGCCGATCGGTGTATTCATGCTCGCCGGTACGTCCGGTGTTGGAAAAACCGAAACCGCGCTGGCGCTCGCGGAAGCACTCTACGGTGGCGAGCAAAACCTTATCACCATCAACATGAGCGAGTTCCAGGAGGCACACACCGTCTCCACGCTCAAAGGTGCGCCTCCCGGTTATGTTGGTTACGGCGAAGGCGGTGTACTCACCGAAGCCGTGCGTCGCAAACCGTATTCCGTCGTGTTGCTGGATGAAGTAGAGAAAGCCCACCCTGATGTGCACGAAATCTTCTTCCAGGTCTTCGACAAAGGCGTGATGGAAGACGGCGAAGGTCGCTCCATCGACTTCAAGAACACCCTGATTCTGCTCACCACCAACGCAGGCACCGAACTCATCGCCAGCATGTGCAAAGACCCAGAGCTGATGCCGGAGCCGGAGGGCATGGCCAAGGCACTGCGCGAGCCGCTGCTGAAAATCTTCCCGCCTGCGCTGCTGGGTCGTCTGGTAGCCATTCCGTATTACCCGCTAAGCCCGGCGATGCTCGGCGAGATCGTCAAGCTGCAGCTCAATCGCATCAAGAAGCGCATCGAAGCACGCTACAAAATTCCGTTCAACTACGACGACGACGTAGTGAAGCTGGTGGTCAGTCGCTGTACCGAAAGCGAGTCGGGCGGGCGAATGATCGATGCGATTTTGACGAACACAATGCTGCCTGACATTTCGCGTGAATTCTTGAATCGGATGATTGCAGGGTCATCGATCGAGCGAGCGCAAATAGGTGCAAAAAATGGAGAGTTTTCTTACGATTTTTAATGACTGAAGCACGTTGATAGTTATTTGTGCGGAGAAGCGGGAAATGAAAGTCGTCGTATTAAAAGGTAAGTTCATCGTAAGAGTGATCCATGGAACCTTGATCCAGATCACTTGCAACGTATGCACGAGAGCCGGTGGATTTGCTGGCGACGGCGTGTCTGTTCCTGGGAAAGCTCAAATAGAGACCGCGCTTTCCTATCTTCCCACAGGTAGAGACGAGCGGTCGTGGCGCAATGTTAAGCAGCAATTGGAGCGAGAGCGTGACGCACCTCATCCCAATGCGATGGCGACGATGATCGTGGCGCCGGTGAGTATTAATGGGCGAGCGTCCGGCTGTCAGCCTGTCGTGTGTTTCTATTGCCAGCAGGTTGGCCTTATATCCGTTGAGGCTGAGCGCGGGGGAGTGGGGCCGTTTGGGTTTCAGCCAAGGTCTTTGAACGAAGATACCACCGCTCATGCCAGGAGGCGATGCATTGTTACCTTTACGACGCTGCTTGCGCTTGACAATCTGGTATGCACAGGAGCTGTTGCGCGTGGTTCAACCGTTGTTTGTGCTGGAGCCAGTCTTCAGTGCCAAGGAAAAAAATCACGCGGTCACAACGGGCTTCCGAAGCAGGATGCCCATCAAATTCTTCGTGAGCTATCTATCAATGGACACCCGCTGTATCAGCTGGTGCAGGCGTCTGGTCTGCATAAAAATATCAAAGACGTAGTCACCTACTTTCACGGGGCAGTGAGTCACCTTGACTCCGAGTACAACGAGGCCGATTGCCTCGTCGAAAGGCACGTGGCAATTGAAATGGTAGATCTGGCTCATATGATCTTGAATGGGCATCTAAGAGCCATTTCAGGTTCATACGATCAGATATTTGGTCGCTTGTTGTGGGGCTATGTGATGGCCAGATATCGCTACGCGATAGCCATGGCTCTCATCGACGCGCCGCACGGTGCTGTGCGCGACATTCTTATTTTCTACAAAAGCATTGTGGACAGAATGTTCGAAGAGGGAGCGCCGGATCTTATTTCACACGGTCTGAGTGGGATTTGTGAATATTTTTTGGATGAGCTCAGGGCCGTTGTTTCTTGATATGGGTCTGAAAATATGATTGATGACGGAATCTTCTTCAGCTACGAGAACGATAGGGCGTATGCCAAGAGCGTACAGAGCATTCGGGATAGGCTCTGTGTGCACAATGGAAACTACTACACGCTTGTTGATCGTCAACGGCGGACGATGAGACGGTTCGCTGTATCCATATTTGATGAAAGGAACGATTCAACTATCGATGTTTGCCTGCTGGGAAATACGCTTTACATCCTTGCGATGAGACTGGCGGAGATGAAGTGGTTTAAGACCCATAAACAGCCAGTTGAGTTTGCTGGCTGCGACGGTTCGATTGCCATGGAACTCCCGTTCGAGGGCGGATACGGCGAACTTGGTATTAGTGGGTCATCGGGGCATCCACGATTCACACGAGATCAAGCATCAATGCACACGGCGGCAATGAAGGACTACATGCTTGCTACTGCGAGTGGTGGTGCTAGCTCTACTCAGGAATTG
>JBARCX010000206.1:0-16219 GCA_049794535.1 Rhodanobacter sp. | reverse complement strand
GCAGTTGACCTTGAACCAGATCGGCTACGGTGGTCTGACTGACCTTTCGGGTGCGAGCAGCCTGGGCTTGTCTTCGAGCTTCGTATCGCATGTGCAGACCACTGGTCTCAACGCGATCAAGAATGCGGTACTCAGCACGCCAGGCTTTGGTGCCGCAAAAGACGCGAATGTCTATTACGACAACACCTGGAACGTGCAGCAGCAAAACAGCGCTTTCTATTTGCAGGCGAATTTCGGCAACGATGATGTGCACGGCAACATTGGTGCGCGCTTTGTGCACACGGCGAACGACTCGTCGGGTTACGTCATTCCGAATATCTGTTCCAGCAACGATACGTTCAACTGTAATTTCCCAACGGGTTTCGGTTACATCACAGAGAGCAGTACGCACAACAACTGGCTGCCGGCAGCCAACATCGCCTGGAACGTCACGTCTGACTTCATCCTGCGCGGTGCAGCATCCGAGACGGTGGCTTATGCGCCGTACAACCAGATGGCTCCGTATTTCGAGTCGAACGACAATGTGCTGACGGCAAGCTCGGGCAATCCGAATCTGAAGCCTTATCGCTCGGTGAACTTCGACGGGTCAGCTGAGTGGTACTTTAATGACCAATCCGTTATTGCGGTGTCGGGCTTCTATAAGAACGTCCTTAACTACATCGTCAATGCGGCGACCATCCAGGATCGCATCAATGGTTCCTGGACATTGCCAGGCTATCTGCAAGCGGCAGGTAATGCACAGGTTGCTGCCGGTCTTTGCACCACGGCAGGTGTTTGCCAATATGACGTGACGGCACCAGTCGATGGTGGTCATGCCAAGGTGAAGGGCGGCACCGTCAGCTATCAGCAGGCATTCGGCGAAACCGGCTTCGGTCTACGTGCGAACTACACCTACTCGGATGCTTCGACCAGTACGGGTGGTGCGTTGCCGTACAACTCCAAGAACTCCTACAACCTTGCCCCGTACTTCGAAATGGGCCCGTACAGCGCAAGCATTGCGTACAACTGGCGTAGCAGTTATCTCGCCGGCGGTTACGTTGCCGGTGCGCCATCCACCTATGTGGCTAGCTTCAAGGAGTTCGACGCTTCGGCGGCATATCAGATCAACAAGAACTTCTCGTTGTCCCTCGATATGTTGAATCTGCTCAACTCCAAGTACTACGCCTACCTGGGCAGCAAGACTCAGCTGTCCGAAGAGTACGTAACCGGTCGCCAGTTCATGCTCGAGGCGCACTTCAAGTTTTAATCTAAGTTTCAAGCTTTCTTCCCCGCCAAGGACCTGGCACCCTTGCCAGGTCCCTTTTTTTCCTGGGGAATCGATCGTGATAGATATCTCCGCAACGTCGGTATAACCGGCGTTGCGGAGATTGCATGATGCAGGAGTCACCGCATGAAGTTTGCCGTGCAGCTAGCCGTTGCTTGTGTTGGTTTATATGCCATCCAGGCGTGGGCAACCGAACCGAAAGTGTTGGTTGATCAGGTTGGCTATGAGCAGCAGGCGCCTAAACAGGCGGTCATTTCCGCCGATGCAACAAAGCATCTGCAAGATTTCAGCGTTATCGATGCCAGCGATGGCAAGCCTGTTTTATCTGGCGCGCTGCAAGACACCGGCACCGTAGCGAAGTGGGGCGGGCAACACTACTGGCGCGCTGATTTCTCCGCGCTCAAGACACCCGGGCGTTACTACCTTGAATTGCATGACGGTGGAACCTGTGTACGTTCCGACGAATTCGCCGTGCAGAGCAACGTACTGGAGCGCAACACGCTCTCCAACGTCATCTACTATTTCAAAGGTCAACGATCCAGTGGTTTGATGGATCGCGTTGATCGCAGCCTACCCAGGCCAGATGGCAAGCCAGGCACACTGGATATACACGGCGGTTGGTATGACGCTACCGGCGATTACGGCATCCACCTTTCACACCAGAATCTGACCTCCTACTTCAATCCGCAGCAGGTTCCGCTGGCGGCGTGGAGTCTGTTACGCAGTTATCAGCAGTTGGATGCGCGCAACGATCCTGATTTCCAGCAGTACAAGCGGCGCCTGCTGGATGAAGGGCTGTTCGGCGCTGATTTCCTCGTTCGCGATAAGCGCCCCGATGGCTCGTTCTATCAATCGATCGATGCGCCTGGCAAGGACAAGTTAGCTAAAGATCGCATCATTGGCGATCCTAATTGGCGCACGCAGATCAAGCGTAATCCCGGCGACAGCACGGCGGACGTAGCATCGCCTGCGCATGGGCCGCATGCCTATGAATCGAGTTTTCGTGCCGGTGGTGGCGTGGCGATCGCTGCGCTGGCATTAGCCAGCACCATGGATGCCGACGGCGACTTTACCCGCCAGGACTACTTGCGAGCGGCGGAAGACGCATACCGTTTTCTCGATGCACACAATCGCGAATTAACCAACGATGGTGTGGAAAACATCGTTGACGATTATTGCGCACTGCTGGCAGCAACAGAGCTCTACCGCGCCACCCATGACGAGGTTTGGCGGCAGGCAGCGGCACGTCGTGCTGATAGTTTGATGGCGCGTCTTATCAATCACGATGGCCAAGATGGTTATTGGCGCGCTGACGCAGGCACTCGGCCGTTCTTTCATCCGGCTGATGCAGGTCTACCCGTGGTAGCACTGGTCGAGTACGCCGCTATCGCTACACCAGCGCAACAGACTGCGGTGCGCGCTACGTTGCACCGCTCGTTAACGTACGAGCTGCACCTTACCGATGAGGTGAACAATCCCTTCGGCTACGCACGCCAATTAGTGCGTATGGGCAGCGGTGCCGTGCGCACGGCCTTCTTATTCCCGCATGACACCGAAGCGGCACCCTGGTGGCAGGGCGAAAACGCGCGATTGGCTTCGCTCGCTGCGGCCGCGCGCTCAGCTGCCCCGTTGTTCGCCGACGAGCCGGCGTTTCACGCACAGCTCGAAACGTATGCATGGAACCAGCTGCACTGGTTACTCGGTCGAAACCCCTTCAACACCAGCATGCTGATGGGCAGTGGTCAGCGCAACGCGCCTTATATGTTCTTCCGCTCGTACGAGTACACCAGTGCACCCGGTGCGATCATCAACGGCATTACCGCGGGACTGGATGATGAGGACGGCATCGCCTTCAACCTGGGTTATGCGCAGACCGGGCGCGATGATGATTGGCGTTGGACCGAACAATGGTTACCGCACGATGCGTGGTATCTCTATGCGGTGAGCCTGCCGCATGACTGATAGGCATTGTACGGGGACGTATGCATGAGAGATGTACCCATGGGGATCGTAAGACTGCTGATCTGCCTGATTCTGTGTGGCATCAGCTCAATCGTTGGAGCAGATGAGGTCTCGTTGATTCCGCTGCCAGCGAAGCTCGACTACGCCAGTGGAAGTTTTCAAGTCGATGCCAACACGCCCGTCGTGGTTGCCGATCACAATGCATCGACCAAGCAAACCGCGGATTATCTGGTCGATTTGATCGCTCGCACGCGTGATCTGCATTTACATGTGACGGATGGTGCAGCACCGGCACATGCCATCGTATTGCAGAGAGATCCGCATGCAGCCGTGGCGAATGCCGAAGGCTATGTGTTGGACGTTACGCCGCAGGGCATCCGGATCACAGCACGTGATGATGCAGGCCTGTTCTACGGCGCGATCACGTTATGGCAGCTGCTCACGCCCAATGCCGAACATGGTGCGGTGCAAGTGCCTGCGGTGCATATTCAGGATCAGCCACGTTTTGCATGGCGCGGGTTGATGCTCGATTCCGCGCGACATTTTCAATCAGTAACGGAAGTCGAACGCCTGCTCGATCAGATGGCCCAACACAAGCTCAATGTCTTCCACTGGCATCTCACCGATGACCAGGGCTGGCGCATTGAGATCAAGCGCTATCCGGACCTCACCCGCATCGGAGCGTGGCGTACACCGCCGGATGCCGGACATGAGGGAGAGCCGCTGCAATACGGCGGTTTCTATACGCAGGACCAGATTCGCCAGGTCGTCGCGTTCGCTGCCGCGCGCCACATTACGGTGGTGCCGGAGATCGATATGCCGGGTCATGCGCAGGCGGCGGTGGCGTCGTATCCGCAGATCGGTGTGACCGGCAAGCGTCCGCCGGTATCGGTGGACTGGGGTGTCAATCCGTATCTCTACAACGTCGATGACGCGACCTTCGATTTCATCGACAACGTACTCGATGAGGTGATGGCGCTGTTTCCGTCGCGTTATATCCACGTCGGTGGTGACGAAGCCGTCAAGGATCAGTGGAAAGCTTCGCCTGCCATACAGGCGAAGATGCATGCATTGGGCTTGAAGAGCGAGGACGCGCTGCAAGGATGGTTCATCAGTCGTCTCGGCAAATACTTAGATGCGCATGGACGGCAACTGGTTGGCTGGGACGAAATCCTTGAGGGCAGCGTGCCGGCCGATGCAACGGTGATGTCGTGGCGTGGCACCAAAGGTGCCATCGATGCGGCAAAGCAAGGCCATGATGTCGTGCTTTCGCCAGCGCCTGATCTGTATTTTGATGGATTGCAAAGCAATCGCGACGACGAGCCCGCAGGCCGCGTACCGGCACGTGACTTAGCCAGCATCTACGCTTTTGAACCGGTGCCGAAAGAACTCAGTGCGGCACAGGCCAAGCATGTGCTGGGTGCGCAAGCCAATGTGTGGACCGAACATATACCGACGATGAAGCACGTGGAGCACGCTACGTTCCCACGGCTGGACGCGTTGAGTGAGGTGGATTGGTCACCGGTGGCGGTGCGCAGCTGGAAGCACTTCCTGGCGCGGTTGCCGGCGCAGTTCGTGCGTTATCGTGAGCAGGACATTGGCTATGCCGACAGCGCGTTTGCGCCGAATATCGAAACGGACCGCAATGCAGCGTTGATCCATGGCACGGCTCGGGTCACGTTATCGAACCAGGCGGGGTCCGGCGCTATCCACTACACGCTGGATGGTAGTGCCGCAGATAACCATTCACCGCTGTATACCGTGCCGTTCGATGTAAAGCTTCCAGCCTCGATACAGGCGGCGACGTTTGCGGATGATGGGAGCTTGTTGGCTGCATCACGCCTACGTGTTTTGGATCGGGCGAGTCTGTCTAGCCGCAGCGGTGACGAACTCAATAACTGCGTGGGTAGTGATTTCCGGCTGCGTGTTCAACCCATGCCCGATGCAACGTCGTTAGCGCCGGTGTATGCCATCAACGTATTCGATACTTGCCAGCTCTATCCTAAGGCACGACTCGATGACGTGGTGGCCATTCACGTGGACGCCGTGCGACTGGAGCGTAATTACGCGCTGGCGGGCGACCAGAAATTGGTGGTCTCGCGTCCACACACGACGCCGTTCGGAGAGCTCGTGGTACATCAGGATCAGTGCAGTGGCCCGGTGCTGGCCACGCTCCCGCTGCCCGATCCCACTCATGGCTCACGCAACTTCGCTCTCGATGCAACGCTACCTGCGAAGCATGGCGTGCATACGTTGTGTCTCATCTTCACGGCACCGATCAGCGGCCCGCTCTATGCGTTGGGTCGTGTAGCACTGGTGCCCGTAGGAAAAAAACCATGAATGCATCGAAAGGCCGCCTTGCTTCGCTAGATGCTTTACGCGGTTGTACGGTGGCCGCGATGCTGTTGGTCAATGATCCAGGTGATTGGGATCATGTTTTCGCGCCACTCGACCATTCAAAGTGGAATGGCTGCACGCCCACGGATCTGGTATTTCCGTTCTTTCTGTTTGTGGTGGGTGTGTCGGTGGCGCTGGCGATTTTGCCGCGACTAGAGCAGGGCGCTGTGCCGAGTACGCTGACGCGCGCCGCGCTATGGCGGGCACTTCGTATTCTGTGTTTGGGCGTGGCGATCAACGTGCTTGCATGGTGGTGGATGCCTGGCGTGCATTTGCGCTTGCCAGGTGTGCTGCAACGGATCGGCGTGTGCTTTGCCGGTGTGGCGTTGTTTGCGGTCTATACCAAGCCGCGCACGCAATGGGCGGCCATTGCGGTATTGCTGCTCGGCTACTGGGGGCTGCTCCTATTAGGTGGTTCGTTGGAGCCATGGGTGAACATCGCCAGCCGAACGGATAGCGCCGTATTCGGTCGCTTTGTTTATTTGATCGATCCGGTCACCGGACGCGGCCACGATCCGGAAGGCTTGCTCAGCACACTGCCATCGCTGGCAAGCACACTGCTTGGCTTGCGCGCAGGTAGCTGGCTACGGCAAAACAAACTGAAGCCATTGCTGTTGGGTGGCGTGTTGTCGCTGCTGCTTGCTGCGTTGTGGTCCCTATGGCTACCGCTCAACAAGAATCTATGGACCCCGTCGTTCGTGCTGTGGTGCGCCGGTTGGGCCACGCTCGCGATGCTGGCATTCCATGTGCTGGTCGATCAGCGTGGTTGGCCGGCGATTGGGCGCCGCTTTGGCGTTAATGCGATTGCCGCCTATGCGGGTTCTGAGCTGATGCAGATTGTGCTGCCCGCGTTGGGTTGGCAGAACCCGCTATACCAACATCTGTTTGCGAACTGGATGACACCGCTGGTCGGCCCATTTATTCCGTCGCTGGCCTTTGCCGTGGTGTTTGTCGCGGTGTGGTGGCTGATTGTCTACGTGATGGATCGGCGGCGCATCTACCTCAAGCTCTGATTCTTTGGTTTGAATAGGCGTTAAGGCAGGCCCTAGACTGGTTGTATATCCAGCGTAGGAGCGTGCCGCCATGTCGTCTATCGAGAAGCCCTCGGCCCGCAGGGTTCAAGTGATTGGCCATCGCGGTGCCAGTGCGCTACGACCGGAGCACACGCTGGCGTCGTATACCAAGGCGATTGCCGATGGTGCTGACTGGATCGAGCCGGATCTGGTGATAACTCAGGATGGCGTGCTCGTGGCACGCCATGAGAACGCCATCGGCGATACCACCGACGTAGCCGCGCATGCCGAATTCGCGAATCGACGTACCCACAAGGTCATCGATGGCGTCGAAATGACTGACTGGTTTGTTGAAGACTTCACGCTCACTGAGTTGAAATCATTACGTGCTCGTGAACGCCTTCCACAACTGCGAGGCACACGTTACGACGGACAATTCGCGATACCCACGCTGGAAGAAATCATCGATATGGTTGCTGCCGCTTCGGCTGAGTGTGGACGCGTGATCGGTATCATTCCGGAAATCAAGCACGGTACGTATTTCCAGCAGCTTGGGCTGCCGATGGAAGATGCGCTACTGGAGCTGCTGGCCGCGCATGCATACACACGCACTGCACCCGTAGAAATTCAATCGTTCGAGATCGGCAATTTGCGCGATCTACAACATCGGCTCGGCGACACCCGTCCGAATATCCGTTTGCTGCAGCTGCTTGGATCGCCGAGCGAACAACCGTATGACGTCGTCGCTGCGGGTGGATCACTCAACTACGGCGACATGATGACCCCTGTTGGCCTCAACGAAATCGCCGGCTATGCGGATGCGATCGGGCCGAACATTCGCCAGATTATTCCACTGACGGCGGACAGGAGGCTTGGTGTGCCAACCGCGTTGGTGCATGACGCTCATGTGGCTGGGCTCGAAGTGCACGTCTACACCTTTCGCCCTGAGAACCAGTTCATGGCGAGGGATTTTTGGAGCAGCGACGACCCTGCAACACGTAACGAAGCCGGATCGATCGCCGAGATCCGTGCCTACCTGGATGCTGGCATCGATGCCTTCTTTACCGATGATCCGGCGCTTGGTCGAGAGGCAGTGGACAAGCGAAGCCCTTAATGTTGAGGCGAATCTTCACCCCCTCCCAGCCTCCCCCTGCAAGCAGGGGGAGGAGTACAGAACGGTGCTGTCATGAATATGCAGCAGTGGTGACCGAGCATGCGCAACACTCCGTCATGGTTCGAGATGTCTATGCGTCGCTTGTTGTTCGTGCTTTCTGTGGGGGCGCTCGCCCTGCTGTCATCCCTACCGGTTATCGCGGAACCGGTGTTACTTATCTCCATTGATGGGCTGCGCCCAGCCGATGTGCTGCAGGCCAAACAGCGTGGACTCAAGCTGCCCAACCTCGAAGCTTTCGTATTGCATGGTGCGTATGCCAGCGATGTGCGTGGTGTCTTACCGACGCTGACCTATCCCAGCCACACCACGTTGATCACGGGCGTATCTCCCGATCTACACGGCATTGGCGGCAACCTCACGTTTGATCCCTACAACAAGAATCAACAGGGCTGGGACTGGTATGCCAGCGATATTCGTGTGGCGACCTTGTGGGATGCGGCGCATGCCGCGGGCTTGAGTACAGCAAATGTGCACTGGCCGGTGAGCGTGGGAGCACAAGTCGACTGGAATCTGCCACAGATCTGGCGCACCGGCACTGCGGACGATCGCAAGCTACTCGCCGCACTGGCTACACCGGGTCTATTGCCGTCGCTGGAAAAAGATCTCGGCCCGTATGCGGATGGCATCAATGAAGTCCTATCCGGTGACGAGAACCGCACGAAGTTCGCGGTGAAGTTGCTGGAGACGCGTAAGCCGGAATTCATGACGGCCTATCTTGCTTCGCTCGATCACGAGCAACATGCCAGTGGCCCGGATACACCGGCTTCGCGTGCGGTGCTGGAACATATCGATGCATTGATCGGTGAGCTGGTCGCTGCCGCGCAACGCGTGCATCCGGATGGCGTGATCGCGGTGGTATCCGATCACGGCTTCGCGCCTGTGCAGCAAGATGTGAATCTGTACACGCCATTTGCCCACGCTGGGCTGATCACGTTGAAAGATGGGGAGGTTACCGATTGGCAGGCGATGCCGTGGAACGATGGCGGTAGTGCAGCCATCGTGTTGCGCCATCCTGACGATGCGGCATTGAAAGCCAAGGTCGCCGGGTTACTCACGCAATTGCAGAGCAATCCAGCTTACGGTATCGATCACGTGATCGATCATGAGCAGCTCGTCAAACAAGGTGGCACGTCGCAGGCGAGTTGGTTCGTGGAATTCAAGCTTGGCTACGAGATGGCCGTGAAGCCGGACACACCGTTACCCGCGCCGAGCCATTACCGCGGCATGCACGGTTATGACGCGGCATTACCGCAAATGCGTTCAACGTTCTTGATCGTTGGTAGGGGTGTACCAGCGGGTAAGGATCTCGGCAGCATCGATATGCGCGATATCGCGCCCACACTCGCTGCATTGCTCGGCGTGTCATTGCCGCAAGCGCAAGGTAAGGCGTTGTTGACGCCAGCGATGCCGTGAGCCTATCGGTCGCAGTGGGAGGGATGGGCGGCTCGCGTTGAGGCAAGCGTTTCTCGTCCCAGCCCCGCCTCTGCCTGCAGGGGCGGGGTACAAGTCGAGGCCTTCAGCACAACGCTTCGGAGATTTTGAACCGGCTCTATGCTTTTGCGATGCCGTTGACCCGCATTACACATCACGGCGACGTATGATGGTCACGTGAGTTGCTATCCAGTCAGCCCATCAGGTGGCACAGCAACGGTAAGCAGGCGGAGAGGGGATGATCACGCCGGAACGCATCATGGCCTGGGCCATACCGGGCTTCTTTCTACTCATCGCGATCGAGTTCGCGGTGGCCAAGTGGCGCGGGCGCGTGGCCTACCACGGCAACGACGCGATCAACAGCCTCGGCCTGGGGGTGATGTCGCAGATCGTCGGCGTCTTTACCAAGTTACTCAGTGTGGGCATTTACGCGTGGTGCGCGCAGCACCTGGCGCTGTGGCAGCTTCCGGCCCATAGCATTTGGGTATGGATCAGCGGCCTGCTGCTGTACGACCTGCTGTATTACTGGCTGCATCGTGGCGGTCATCGCGTCGGTGTGCTGTGGGCGGCGCATGTGGTGCATCACCAAAGTGAGGATTACAACCTCAGTACCGCGTTACGTCAGACCAGCAGCGGCGTATTCCTCGGCTGGCTTTTCTATCTGCCAATGGCCTTGCTCGGCTATCCGGTGGAAGTATTCGCGATCATCGCGTTGATCGACCTGTTGTATCAGTTCTGGGTACATACCGAGCAGGTGGGGCGACTCGGTTGGTTCGACCGGGTGTTTTGTTCACCGTCGAATCACCGTGCGCATCATGCGGTGAACGAGCGTTACCTGGATCGAAACTACGGCGGCATTTTGATCGTATGGGATCGGCTGTTCGGCACCTTCGTCGAGGAGAACGACAGCGATCCACCGATATATGGCACGCGTTCGCCATTGCGCAGCTGGAATCCGCTGTGGGCCAATGTCGAGGTTTATTGGGCCATCGCGAAAGATGCATGGCACGCACAAAATCGACGCGACAAATGGCGGGTGTGGATCAAACCCCCAGGCTGGCGGCCTGCCGACGTAGAGGCACGTTTCCCAAAACCTGCGTTCGATATAGGCCGCGAGCGTTTCGATCCACCGATGTCGCGCGCATTGATGGTGTATTGCCTGGTCCAATTCGCTTTGTTGCTTGCGATGGGTGTGCATTTTCTCGGGTTGGCGCCGCATGCCGCACTATCCACCGGGTTTGCCTATGCCGCCTATCTGGTGGCCAGCCTGTGCGTGCTCGGTGCACTGATGGAAGGGCGGGCCGGCGCACTATGGCTGGAATGCCTACGCACGCTCGCCACCGCGATGGTGCCGGTGCTCTATGGGCAATGGTTCGGCGTAGACCATTTGGACGTCCGCATCGGCGTAGTCATCCTGGTGGTGTATGCGTTGAGCGGTCTGGCATTGCTGTGGCTGGATGGACGCACGGAGCATGATTTGCCATCGTCGCATGGGGTTTCGGGTTAGCCGCACCCATCACGCAGGCTGCACCCTGCATTGCCTCGCCTCGTATCACTGTCAAGTGAGGCCATTGCGCACCGCCAGATACGCCGCAACGTGGCTTGTCCCGGAGGTCATGCCGTGTCGAAAGCCCGCATTCGCTATGATCGGCGTTCGCTTTCGGGGATGACACCATGAGTTTTCTGAGTCGGTTGCTGCGCCACAAGTCGATTGAACAACTACAAGCGGAGGCCGGCCAGCGTGGCGATTTCCGCCGTGTGCTGGGCTTGTGGCAGCTCACAGCTATCGGTATCGGCGGCATTATTGGCGTGGGCATCTTCGTGCTGGCTGGCCAACAGGCGGCGGCCAATGCCGGCCCGGCGGTGGCGCTGAGTTTCATCATTGCGGGCCTCGGCAGTGCTTGCGCGGCGCTGTGCTACGCCGAATTCGCCGGGCTGATTCCGGTGACCGGCAGTGCCTACACCTACGGTTACGCAGTGCTGGGCGAGTTCGTCGCCTGGATCATCGGCTGGGACTTGCTGCTGGAATATGCGCTGGTGGTAGCGGTGGTGGCGATTGGTTGGTCTGGTTACGTGCAGGTATTGCTGGCGTCCGCGGGCGTGCATCTGCCGGAGTGGGCGCAGCAGAGCATGAGTGCGCAGACCATGGAGTATTACCTGCAGCAGATGTTCGGGGTGCACGGTGCCGAGGCTATCGCAGGCCCCAGTGATGGCCACCGGTTCAATGTGATTGCTGCTGGCGTGTCGCTGGCTGTGGCTGCACTGCTGACCATGCGCACCGAATGGGGCGCACGCTTCAATGCCGTGATCGTCGCGATCAAGATCATCGGCGTACTGCTGGTGGTAGGTGTGGGCGCGTTCTATATCAATACGGCGAATTGGCACCCGTTTATTCCGGTGCACGCGGTCGATGCACAGGGTATCGGCCATTTCGGTTGGGCCGGTGTGCTGACCGGTGCCAGCGTGGTGTTCTTCGCCGTGTTCGGCTACGACACGCTGACGACTGCCGCTGAAGAAGCGAAGCATCCTCAGCGTGACCTGCCGCGCGCCGTGTTGCTGTCGTTGGCGGTGGCGATGGTGCTGTATATCGCGGTGTCGTTGGTGCTCACCGGTATCACGCATTACACCAACCTTGGTGGTGATGCCTCGGTGTCGGATGCGTTCGAGTCGATCGGCCTGCATTGGTTGAGCATCACCATTGCCGTGGCCGCAGTGATTGGTGTCACCAGCGTATTGTTCGCTTTCATGCTGGGTGCGGCGCGCATCTGGTTTGCGCTGGCGCGCGATGGCTTACTGCCGGAGTGGTTTGCGAAGGTCAGCCCGCGCTTTGGTACACCGGCGCGGCCCACCGTGATCCTTGGTGTGTTTACCGCAGTGGTGGCAGGTCTGCTGCCGATTGGTGAAGTCGCCGAGTTGGTGAATATCGGCACGCTCAGCGCCTTTATCATTATCTGCACGGCGGTGTTCGTGCTGCGCATTCGCAAGCCGCATGTGGTGCGTAGCTTCCGTGCACCGATGATTGCGCTGGTGTCACCCATGGGCGTGCTGTTCTCGCTGTTGCTGATCTTTGGTTTCCCGTTTGTCGACGATACCGGCTGGCATCGCATTGGCGGCTTGCCGGCAATCACTTTTGAGCGCTTTGTGATCTGGATGGGCTTGGGTTGCCTGATCTATTTCTTCTACGGCATGTGGCATAGCAAGCTGGAAGAGCGCTAAGCGCTCGGATCGCGGGCCTGGCCGGAAGCTAACGCGGACAGCCGGGTCCGTCACGTTGCAAGATCATTCGCTTCATGAGCGACGTGTAGCGTGACCTCTGGCAGGGGGATGGGTGTGATCGTCGATCTACCATCCCTGTGTCACACGTCGAGGGGCGCGTAGTGCCCTTCGATGTGCTTTTGCCGGCAACGCGGGCTTCCGCGCGGGCCGGTACCTGCCCGGAGCCACTCGTGAAAGCGCATCCCATTCGTTCCCGTCTGATCACCACTGCGGTGGTTGCCGCGTTGTCGCTTTCCGCCGTTGCCGCGGCGCATGCCGAGCAGGCGCCACCCGTCGACCAGCCGTATCCCGGCACGTTGACCGTCAATGTCGACCTGACCGGTGCGCCCAAGCGTGTGTTCCGTGTGCAGGAGACGATTCCGGTGAAGCAGGGCGCGCTGACGCTGTATTACCCTGAGTGGATTCCCGGTGAGCATGCGGCGTCGGGTCCGATCGAAAACGTATCCGGGCTGATCATTACCGCGAACGGCAAGCAGCTGCCCTGGCGGCGTGATCTGCGTGACATGTTCGCGTTGAACCTGGATGTGCCCGAGGGCGTGAGCCAGCTCAATCTCGAGTTCCAGTTTCTGTCGCCGGGCAGTGACGAAGGTAGCCTGTTTGGTGCGAGTGCTTCGTCCACACCGAATCTGGTCGATATAGAGTTCAATCAGCTGGCGTTCTACCCGGCCGGCCACTACACCCGTCAGATCCAGATGCAGCCGACGGTGACGTTGCCGCAGGGTTGGAAGTTCGCCAGCGCATTGCAGGTGGACAGCCAGTCCGGCGACACCACGCACTTCAAGGCGCTGAGCTTCAACAATTTCGTCGACTCCCCGCTGATTGCCGGCCAGTATTTCAACCGTGTCGATCTCGATCCGGGTGCGAAAGTGCCGGTACACCTGACCGTGGTGGGTGACGAGGCCGATGACGTCAAACTTACCGACAAACAGCTGGCCGGCCAGCGCGCGGTTGTACAGCAAACGAACAAGCTGTTCGGCGCACACCACTACGACCATTACGACTTTCTGTTGACGCTGTCCGATAACACGGGCCATTTCGGGCTGGAGCATCACCAGTCCAGCGATGATCGTCTGCCGGCCAACTTCTTCACCGACGACAGCATGCACACGCTGGCGGCGAGCCTGATGCCACACGAATTCGTGCATTCGTGGAATGGCAAATTCCGTCGTCCGGCGGATCTGTGGACGCCGAACTTCAACACCAAGATGCAGGACGATCTGCTGTGGGTGTACGAAGGTCTTACCGATTACTGGTGCAGTGTGCTCACCGCGCGTTCTGGATTGTGGACGCCTGAGCAATACCGCGACGCGATGGCCTCGATGGATGCGGATATGAGCTATCGCACGGGCCGGGTATGGCGCTCGTTGCAGGATACGGCTGACGCCGCACCGCTGACCTATTACGGTGGTGAAAGCTGGGCCAATTGGCGTCGCAGCGTCGATTTCTACCCGGAAGGACAGTTGCTGTGGCTCGACGTGGACACGCAGATTCGCGAGCTCAGTGGCGGTAAGCATTCGCTGGATGACTTTGCGCATGCGTTCTACGGCATGGACAACGGCAGCTACGTCACCAAGACCTACACCTTCGATGACGTGGTGAACACGCTCAATCAGGTGCAGCCGTACGACTGGGCCAAGTTCCTGCGCGCGCGTCTGGACTACACCGGCAATGAATTGCCCGAGCACGGTATCGAGCACGGCGGCTGGAAGCTGGTCTACACCGACAA
The DNA here is from genome assembly GCA_049794535.1 of Rhodanobacter sp. Taxonomy (GTDB): domain Bacteria; phylum Pseudomonadota; class Gammaproteobacteria; order Xanthomonadales; family Rhodanobacteraceae; genus JBARCX01. Next base: position 1,976 of record JBARCX010000206.1, on the reverse strand, counting down.
GCCCAATGACACCGACAAGGCGATGGAGGGTGTTCGCCATAGCGTCAACCTGACCTACTCGATTGGCCTGTCGGCCTCCAAGAGCGGCAACATCTACGACGTGCAGTGGAACGGCCCGGCGTTCAAGGCCGGACTGGTACCGGGCCTGGTCATCGTCGCCGTAAACAACAAGGACTACTCGCCCGATGCGCTGAAGGATGCGGTGAAGGCTGCCAAGACGAACCAGGCGCCGATCGAATTGCTGGTGAAGAACATCGACGTCTACAGCACCGTGAAGATCGACTACCACGAGGGCTTGCGCTATCCGCATCTCGTACGTGCGGAAGGCAAGGACTTGATCGGGGACATCGTCGCTGCGCGTAAGTGAGTGATGACCACCACACCCGTTCGCGGGTGCGGTGAACAGCTCAGCCGCAGAAACAACAACGGCCGCCCAAGGGCGGCCGTTGCTTTTGCACTATGTAACGTGCGGACTGGCTTAGAAGCGGTATTCCACCGAGCCCGAAAAAGCGGCGATGTTTCTTTTTGCTTTCGTATCCAATCCGCTGTTTGGATTATCGACGGCATTATATCTTACGTCGTAATTATCGTAATTCAGACCAACGCTCACATGAGGCGTTACGTCATATCCCACACCCAAGCCACCATACCAACCATTTCTGTTACTGGTATTGGATACCGAGGGTCCACCTGGTAGCCCATATACATGATCGGGACCACATGGAATAAAGGATGTTGTGCACGCGACGGTAGTGCGGGAGCGCAACCACCCAGCGTGGCCCGTTACAAACCAGTCGCCATAAAAGTTGTATTTACCGTTTACACCCACAGTGAGTGCCTTGGGTTGAACGGAGTAGGTACGATCCGGGACTGAATAATCCTTCTTGCCCTTACCAAAATAGGCATAACCAATTTCGGGGCCGACAATGCCATTCCAGCGCCAACCAAAGCGTAGGTTTTGGAATACACCGCTGCTGTGAGTGAGGTCATCACGGTATCTGGGGGAATTGCTTGCTGTGGCATCACGGTACTGAGACGTACCAAGGTTGCCCGCTACGAAGAAATTATCTAGTTGGTTTGTATCAATGTTGCTGCCGAACGGGGAGTCGGACTGGCTAGCCATACTTGCCATAGGAGTTGCAACAGCCATGGCGGCGGCCAAGAGCAGTAACTTATTCATTGAAGCTCCATGCTTTTGTTATCGTAAGTTATTGGCGTAAATTCCATCGAATTCCACGGTGTGAGTGGAATCAGTAATAGCTTAATGTGCGGCCGCATTAATTTTCAGATTGATGTGCCTGACGTTTGCAAAAGAGCGAAATATTTTCTGGCGATGCATGGGCAACACAAAAAACAACGGCCGCCCAAGGGCGGCCGTTGCATTTGCACTATGTAACGTGCGGACTTGCTTAGAAGCGGTACTCGACCGAGCCAGAGAAGGCTGCGATGTTGGTCTTGCTCTGGCCATCGGCGGCGCGACCGTACTGCACGTGGTAGTTGTCGTAGTTCACGGCAACGCTGACGTTCTGGGTGACGTTGTAGCCCACGCCAGCGCCGGCGAACCAGCCGTTGTTCCAGCTCTTGTTGCGGAAGCTGTCGTCACCATAGGTGCTGGTGAGGTAGCTCTGCGAGCGCAGGTAACCAGCGTGGCCGGTAACGAACCAGTTCTGGTAGAAGTTGTACTTGCCGTTGACACCGATGGTGGCAGCGCGCGGCTTCAGCGAGTTCGACTCACCGTAGGCGACGTCCTTCGGACGGCCGAGGTAGACGTAGCCGATTTCCGGTCCGACATAGCCATTCCAGCGCCAGCCGAAGCGGACGTTCTGGAACACGCTGTTGTCATGGCTGACGTCGGCGCGGTACTGGGTCTGGCCCAGGTTGCCGGCGACGTAGAAGTTATCCAGCGGGTTGCTGTCATCCGCATGAGCCGCCTGGCTCAGCAGCGGGGACACGGCAAAAGCGGCCAAAGCGGCCGA
>JBARCX010000205.1:0-14884 GCA_049794535.1 Rhodanobacter sp. | reverse complement strand
ACGGCCTCGACCGCACTCAACAGGCGCGCGTCGTAGCCCACACTTCGCGCTGTGCGCTCAAGTGCTTGCACGTCCTTGGGGAAGCAAGAGCCGCCGTAGCCTGCTCCCGGATAGATGAAGTGGTAACCGATACGCGGGTCCGAACCAATGCCCTGGCGCACCAACTCCACATCCGCGCCAACCCGTTCGGCAATGTTCGCAATCTCGTTCATGAAGCTGATCTTGGTCGCTAGCATCGCATTGGCGGCGTACTTGGTCAGCTCGGCCGAACGCTCATCCATCACCACAGTGCGGTCATGGTTACGATTAAAAGGCGCGTAGAGCTTGCGCAACACATCGATGGCGCGCTGGCTCGAGCTACCAATAACGATGCGGTCAGGACGTAGACAGTCCTCCACCGCATCGCCTTCTTTCAGAAACTCCGGATTGGAGACCACGTCGAATTCAACGTCGACACCGCGCGCCACCAATTCGGCAGCAATCGCCGCACGCACGCGATCAGCGGTACCGACGGGCACGGTGGACTTGTTGACAACCACGGCATAGCGATCCAAATGCTGGCCGATAGTCTTCGCCACGCCGAGTACGTACTTCAGATCAGCGCTGCCATCCTCGTCGGGCGGCGTGCCTACAGCGATGAAAAGCACCTGGCCATGCGCGATCGCCGGTTCGGCCTCGGTCGTGAAATCAAGCTGACCGCTGGCGTGATTGCGCCGAACAATCGGTTCTAGGCCAGGCTCATAGATAGGAATTTCACCGTGATTGAGTCGCTCGACCTTGTTCGCATCGATATCGACGCAGACGACGTGATTACCCATCTCGGCCAGGCAGGCACCGGTGACGAGGCCGACATAACCGGTTCCGAAAATGGTGACTTTCATCAGCTGCGGTGGGGACCTGTTTCAGAGCCGCATATTCTAGCAGCGCACGTTCTTAGAGAGCGCCTTCTTGGAAAGAATGCTCGCAGAAGCACGCTTGAGTCAGGTATGCGCACGCTCATTCGCATCATAAAAGCAACGGGGCGCGAATTGCTTCGCGCCCCGTCGTATTCACAACAAATTCAACGATCAGTTGCCCTGCGGGGCACCGCCCTGATCCGGACCTTGACCCTGGGCGCCAGCCGGCGTCGGGCCGGTGCCAACCAAGGTCACGTCGAAGATCAGCGTTTCGTTCGGTGGCATCGGGCCCTGCGGCTCCGCACCGTAAGCGATGCTCGACGGGATGAACAGCTTGTAGTGGCCACCCACCTGCATCAACTGCAAACCTTCGCGGAAGCCCGGGATCACACCAGCGAGCGGGATCGAGGTAGCACCCGGCGGGTTGTGCTTGGACGAATCATCAAACACTTCGCCGTTAACGAACTTGCCCACGTAGGTGATCTTCACTGTGTCGTTCGGACCCGGACGTGCGCCGGTGCCCTGCGAGATTACCTGGTACTGGAGGCCCGAAGCGGTGGACTTCACGCCAGCCGCACTCTTGTTCTTGGCAAGGAAGGCATCGCCATCAGCCTTATTCTTGGTAGCGGCAGCGTCAAACTCAGCCTTGGCCTTGGCGCGCAGCTGGGTGACAAAGGCTTCCTTCGTTGCCTTGTATTCGGCCTCGCTCATGGTCGGCTTCTGGCCGGACAGAGCAGCCTGCACCGCACTAGCAACGGTGGCCGGATCAACTGCTTCACGCACGATCGGCGGGAGGGAGCTAGCCAGATCCCAGCCAACCACGTAGCTGGCCTTGGTCTTGTCGACCGTTCCTGTGCTGGCTTTGGATGTCTGTGCCACGGCGCTGGTCGTCATGCCCAGTGCAACAGCCAGCGCGGCCGCCGTCAGCGTGGGACGCAGAAAATGCTTCATTCGAAAACTCCCTCTTAAATGGATATGCCGGCGTGCCGGCCGGGCCTCCCCGATGGAGGCAGGCGCCGCATTGTGCGGTGTCCAGTCCGGTCTTGGCAACGACGGTTTATTTATGACCGTTAGCACACATAAAGGTTCAGCCGTCATCTCGATGTGAACGCTCCCCACCCCCTTAATTCGGCCTGCCGGGCGTTTCCGGTGGCGGTCCACCCAAAGTATCCCGCAATGCCGCCTGGAGCCGGGCGTGTACTTTTACGAGTCCACGCCAAAGCACTATCGCCAACAACACACCAACGCCTATCAGCGACAGCGCCACCCCACGCGGCGGCAGGATAGTGGAACCCAATACCCCCACCAACAGCGACAAGGCAAACAACGTTGCTAGTGGAATCAATCTCGCAAGTACTTGCCGTATGGTCTGGGTATAGGCACCCGCAAAACGCTCTCGTATTCCCAACTCAGCCAACAACATGCCCAGCGCCTCAGCCTTGCGGTACACCGCAATCAACAGCGGTAACGACAGGAATAGCGCAGACGCCCAGATAAGCGAATGACGCAGATCACGGTGAATGCCGAACTGGTTGAACCAGTCCCAACCGTGAGCATTCACGTATGCGCCAATCATGAACAACGTAACCACCAGCATCACGTTGACTGCGATGTGCCAGAGCAAACGACGAAACATCGCCGCGATAGCGGCGTTCTCAGCAACTGGACGCAAGTTCTCTAGCCAACCACTGTAGCTGCTGACTAACAATCGCAGCGATTTCGGCGCGAGCCGTTCACCGACCAAAGTCAATGCATCGGCGGAACGAACCAGATATGGCGAGGCCACCATGCAAATTAGAGCTACAGCTACTGCGATCGGGTAGATGAAATCGCTCACGGCGCCCAGCGAGAGTCCGAGCGTTGCGATCACGAATGAAAACTCGCCAATCTGCGCCATGCTCAATCCCGTTCGCAGCGCAGTGCGAATGTCATGCCCGACGAAGAAGATGCCTGCGCTGCACACCAGCGTCTTACCAAGCATAACCACCACGGCGATCAGCAACGCGGGCAATGCATAGTGAGCCAGCAACGACGGGTCAATCTTCAAGCCGATCGCTACGAAGAACAGCGCTGCGAACATGTCGCGCAATGGCTCCACCATATGCACTACGTGTGCGGAACTACGCGCTTCTGCTACGACTGCGCCAGCCAGAAATGCGCCCAGCGCCACACTGAAACCTAACCACGCAGCCAGCAAACTGGCACCAAAACAAATGCCGAGTACACAGACCAGCAAGGTTTCATCGCGACCAAACCCAGCCACGTAATCCACCAGGCTCGGTAACAGCAATAAACCGACAATCATCCCGGCCACCACAAATAGGCCGAGATGACCGATCAAGCTAAGCGCTACGCCAGCCTCAACCACGCCACCGATCGCGACTGCCGTGAGCAGCGTGAGGATGATGATGGTGAGCATGTCTTCCGCCACCAACATGCCCACCACTAACTTCGCAAACGGCCATTGCGATCGACCACTCTCGGCAAGCGCACGCGTCGCCACCATTGTCGAGGACAACGCCATGATCGCGCCAAGGAACAGCGCATCGCGGCCACTCCAGCCAAAGGCCGAGCCCAGCTCGTAGCCGAACCACAGCATCAAACCCACCTCGGCCACCGTCACGAGTAGAACGCCGACGCCAACACCACGCAGTTTGCGCAGACTGAACTCCAGCCCCAGCGTGAACATCAACAACACCACGCCAAGATTAGAGATGTCGCCAATAGTGCGGGGGTCAGCCACCAGCACACCTGGTGTGTGTGGCCCGATCAGCACGCCTGCCAGGATGTATCCGGGCAGCACCGGCAAACGCAGACGGTGAAGCAATACCGTGGTGGCTCCTGCCACAAGCATCACAATCGCCAAATCACGGATGAAGCCGATGTCGTGCATGAAATCCTCTTTACAAACCAAACGCTCGTCAGCTTAGACCGTAACGGATACGAAACCCGTCGCGCTCAAATTTGATCGCTCGATGCTCAGCACTTTCGGAGATGTCTTTCGAAGATGAAATCTTCAGAGAAAACGCTTGACGGAATCCCCATCCGCTCCTATTCTTTGCGGCTTCCAGCGGCGGGGCCATAGCTCAGCTGGGAGAGCGCCTGCATGGCATGCAGGAGGTCGGCGGTTCGATCCCGCCTGGCTCCACCAACTTAAATTGTCCCCATCGTCTAGAGGCCTAGGACATCACCCTTTCACGGTGGCGACCGGGGTTCGAATCCCCGTGGGGACGCCAAGTTTCATCGGTTATCAGCAAAGGTTATCGAGGTCAACTGGCAAAGTTGTGTGATCGCTGGAAGCAAATGTGGAGCGGTAGTTCAGTTGGTTAGAATGCTGGCCTGTCACGCCGGAGGTCGCGGGTTCGAGTCCCGTCCGCTCCGCCACTTAACGAGAAACCCGCCTTGAGCGGGTTTTTTGTTGCCTGCCGTTTGCATCTCATTCCTTTGGCACGTCTCCTTTTGTGGGCACACGCTCCAGCGTACCCACCGAATGCCCCTGCCCGGCCAAATACTCCAGCCAGCGCGAGAGAAAGCCATTCATCTGCAGGCGGTGCTGAAACACGGTATGTGCTGGCGGAAATGGCCCCAATACCTGCCAAAGGTGTTGGCCTGAATGGCAATGCAAGGCTTCCGCTACATGAGCATCGGTATACATACGCAGCTGCGCAGATGGCGCACGTCGCCCGGTATGCGCATCCACAAAACCGTAAGTGAGCTCAAGCTCCAGCGTGTATGGATGGCACTCCTGAACGACCAAATGCACGGGCAGCGCGTCGTCCACATCGGATACGTAATCGCCAGCCACCAACTGCTGCGGCGCGAATAGCCTCACCAGTCGGTGGTAATTCTCTGCATACAGCCCCATCAGGAACTCGAATCGTCCCGGTAGCAGGGCGTTGCGACTGTCAAGTACGGCACTCATGGTGGGCGCGGGCACTCCGGTTAAAAATCAAAACATAGTCCGCTCGATACCGAAGCGGTCAAAGATCTTGCTGGCGATCTCTTCAATCGACACATGCGTGGTATTGAGGCTCGGGATATTCGCCTGACGCATCAACCGATCAGCTTGCTCAAGCTCCCAACGACATTGCTTGAGGGTGGCATAGCGACTTTCGGGGCGACGCTGTTCGCGGATCTGAGCCAGCCTTACCGCATCAATGGTGAGCCCGAACAAGCGGTCCTTATAGGGACGTAAGCGCGCAGGCAGCTCTAACTTGTCGAGGTCATCATCGGTTAGCGGATAGTTGGCGGCGCTGACTCCGTAATGCAAGGCCATGTACAGACAGGTGGGCGTTTTGCCGGAACGCGACACGCCGACCAGAATCAGGTCAGCCTGGGCGTAATCCACATCCATCCCATCGTCGTGCGACAGTGCGTAGTTGGTGGCATTGATACGTGCTTCGTATTTGTCGAAGTCGACCAGCCCGTGCGAGCGATTGACTGCGCCAGAACGCTTGGTGCCCAACTCGGTTTCCAGCGGGCCAATAAACGGAGCGAATACGTCCATCATTAGCGCGCCACTGGTCGCTACGATATCGCACAGGGCGCGATCAGCCATCGTATTGACCACGATGGGGCGCTCACCGCTCTTCGCATAGTGCGTTTTGATCCGCAGCGCCGCAGTCTCCGCTTTGTGAGCATCATCAATGAAGGGCAGCCGGTGCTTGTCGAAGCTGACCCCTTCGAACTGCGCCAGGATGCTGTTACCGATCGTCTCCGCCGTAATACCAGTGGAGTCGGAGATGAAGAAAACCGTTCGCTGCATGATGAAGTCCGATGCCATAGCCATATCCTGCATTGCACCTTAGCGCATGGCTTGGAGACTGTCTCCGCCAGACTCCAACCTGACTGGTATGCAGTTGGCGCGGCGTAAATCTGTAGTGGTCTTCTTGTGCCATGCACCATCGGCAGCGGACAATACCAGTCTTTGGCGGCTCGCTTTTCACACAGCAGCTGCACACCTCATTACCTACCGAGCTCTTGAGGAGACTCCCTTGAACGATCTGGTGCTTTGGCTCGACTCGCTGCGCATGACTGACCTAGGCAAGGTTGGTGGCAAGAATGCGTCGCTTGGCGAGATGATTGGCAACCTGGCAAAACTGGGCGTCTCGGTGCCCGGCGGCTTCGCCACTACCGCTGATGCATTTCAGGAATACCTGGAAAAGAGCGGCCTGGCCAAGCGCATTGCCGACCGCCTCGCCACGCTAGATGTGGATGACGTCGACGCGCTGGTCGCCGGCGGCAAGGAGATCCGTGGCTGGATCGTCGATACCGCCCTGCCCTCCGAGCTTGAGCAAGCCATCCGCGACGCTTACATCAAGCTCTGCAAAGACGCTGGCGCTGAGAACATTGCGGTAGCTGTGCGCTCCTCCGCCACCGCGGAAGATCTGCCGGACGCATCGTTCGCCGGTCAGCAGGAAACCTTCCTCAACGTGGTCGGCATCGACGATGTGCTGCACAAGGTGAAGGAAGTTTTCGCCTCGCTGTACAACGACCGCGCCATCGCCTACCGCGTGCACCAAGGCTTCAAGCACGAGGACGTATTCCTCTCTGCTGGCGTGCAATTGATGGTGCGTTCGGACGTGGGCGCTTCCGGCGTACTGTTTACCTTGGACACCGAGTCAGGCTTCCGCGACGTGGTTTTCGTCACCGGCTCATACGGCCTTGGTGAAATGGTCGTGCAAGGCGCGGTCAATCCGGACGAATTCTACGTGTTCAAGCCGACATTGCGCGACGGCAAACCCGCCGTGCTCCGTCGCAACCTCGGTGCCAAGCAGCTGCGCATGATCTATTCCAGTGCTCCGGGCGAGCGAGTGAAGACCGAAGACACTCCGGTCGAGCTGCGCAACAAATTCTGCATCAACGACGAGGACGTGCAGGAGCTCGCACGCCAATCACTGATCATCGAAAAGCACTACGGCCGCCCGATGGATATCGAGTGGGCGAAGGACGGCAACACCGGCAAGCTGTATATCGTGCAGGCCCGCCCGGAAACGGTGAAGTCACGTGCTCACGCCACCCAGCTCGAACGCTTCCATCTCAATGAAAAGGGCAAGGTGTTGGTCGAAGGCCGCGCGATTGGCCAGAAGATTGGCTCGGGCAAAGCGCGCGTGATCCGCTCACTGTCCGACATGAACAAAGTGCAGCCGGGTGACGTACTGATCGCCGACATGACCGACCCCGATTGGGAGCCGGTGATGAAGCGTGCCGCAGCGATCGTCACCAATCGTGGCGGCCGCACCTGCCACGCAGCGATCATTGCCCGCGAGCTGGGTGTGCCCGCCGTGGTCGGTACCGGCAACGCACTGGAGAAGATCCCTGACGGTGCCGACGTCACCGTATCCTGCGCCGAAGGTGATACCGGCACCATCTACGAGGGCCAGCTGAAATTTGATCGCGTGACAGCGGATCTCGGCGACATGCCCGAGGCACCGTTGAAGGTCATGATGAACGTAGCCAACCCGGAGCGTGCCTTCGACTTCGGCATGCTGCCGAACGCAGGCATCGGCCTGGCGCGCCTGGAAATGATCATCGCCAGCCACATCGGCGTTCATCCGAAGGCCTTGCTGGAATACGCGAAGCAAGATGCCGAAACCAAGGCCAAGATCGACGAGCGCATCGCCGGCTATGCCGATCCCGTGAGCTTCTATGTCGATCGTCTGGCCGAAGGCATCGCCACCATCGCGGCCTCGGTCTACCCGAAGCCGGTGATCGTGCGCCTGTCCGACTTCAAGTCGAACGAATACGCCGGGCTGCTCGGTGGCTCGCGTTATGAGCCACATGAAGAAAACCCGATGATCGGCTTCCGCGGTGCAAGTCGCTACGTCGACCCAAGCTTCTCTGAAGCGTTTGGTCTGGAGTGCAAAGCCGTCAAGCACGTGCGCGAAGTGATGGGCCTCAGCAACGTATGGGTCATGATCCCGTTCGTGCGCACCCTGAGTGAAGGTCGCAAGGTCATCGAAGTGCTGGCCAAGAACGGCCTCAAGCAACGCGAGCACGATCTCAAGGTCATCATGATGTGCGAGGTGCCATCAAACGCCCTGCTCGCCGACGAATTCCTCGACATCTTCGACGGCTTCTCGATCGGCTCCAACGATCTAACCCAGCTCACCCTGGGCCTGGATCGCGACTCCAGCATCGTCGCCAGCCTGTTCGATGAGCGCGATCCAGCCGTGAAAAAGCTGCTCGCCATGGCCATTCAGGCCGCACGCGCCAAGGGCAAGTACATCGGCATCTGCGGCCAAGGCCCTTCTGACCACCCGGATCTCGCCGAGTGGCTGATGGAGCAAGGCATCGAATCGATGTCGCTGAACCCGGATACGGTGGTCGACACCTGGCTGCGGCTAGCCAAGAAAAAGGCCGGTTAACCCGGTTGCACTGGAGACAAGCCGGCGCATTTCCGCGCTTGTCTCCGCCGCATCTACCGCGTAAACTTGCCGGCTCGCGCGGACCACGCGAACCCCTTTGGAGAGGTGGCAGAGTGGTCGAATGTACCTGACTCGAAATCAGGCGTACGTGTAAGCGTACCGTGGGTTCGAATCCCACCCTCTCCGCCAGAAAAGCAAAACGCCCCCGAGTGGGGCGTTTTGCTTTTCTGGCGGTGACGGCTGGGTGAGAACCCACCTGGTTCGACCGAGTCGCCTGGAGCGAATCGGGACAGCCGCAGGCTGGCCCCGTAGCGCAAAGCGCGAAGGGGTCCGGCCCATGGATGGGCCGAACAATCCCACCCGCCACGCAACGGCTTCCGTGAACGGAATCCAGGGTTTTGCTTTTCTGACGACAATGAAGCTAAGAGCCCAGCTGACACAGCTGCTATTACCATCACCTACTCCAGATCTTTTTGCGCATTCCCCCCACATCCGGCATGCTGCCGCCACTCGCCACCCTAGATAACGCATGATCGAATTCGGACACGGAACCCACGTCGGACTGCGCCGTACGCGCAATGAAGACACCTATTACGCCGATGCTGCACTCGGCCTGTTCCTCGTGGCTGATGGCATGGGTGGCCATCAACACGGTGAAGTGGCTTCCGCGTTAGTGCGTGATGCCGTGGTGGATTTGGTAAAACGCGGGCATCACCTGGCCGATGCCATACGTGGTGCTGGCGAACGGCTATTTAGCCACGTACGAGACTGTGGCAACCGCTTACCCATGGGCACAACCATTGCCGCACTACGCCTCACCGGCGAGGACTATGAAGTAGCCTGGGTTGGCGACAGTCGGGTGTACCTGTGGCAGAACGGCTTGCATCAAATCAGCCATGACCACTCGCTAGTACAAGAACTGGTCAATGCCGGCTCACTCGACCCCGCACTTGCCGCACGCCATCCACAGCGCAATGTGATTACCCAGGCACTGGGCATCACTGCCATCGGGCAACTGCACATCGGCATGGCACGCGGCCAATTGACCCCAGGCATGGGCTTTTTATTGTGCAGTGATGGCTTGACGGAAGAAGTCGGTGATACGGCGATTGCCAGCATAGTCAGCCGTAGCGATCTGGCCGCACAGGAATGCGTCGATCACCTGTTGTTGGCTGCACTCGATGGCGGTGGCAAAGACAACATCACGGCAATACTCGCGCGCGTTCATTAAAAACCTGATTGAACCCGCTGCAGAGTACGGCTGCAATCAATTCGTTTCGACTTCCTGCCGACGCCACACACTGACGCCACCGGCACTTTTATCCAGCGCATCAAGTCGATGTGCATGCGCTGATAATTCATCCGAATCTGCAGCCAATACCCGCGGCCTAGATGTCAGCACAAGCGGCATATGAGAAATGGCCGTCCCCTGCTCCGCTGCACCTTCGAAGCCCAGGTCCAGTACAACTTGGCCAGAGGTCATCGCCAGATAAACATCGGCCAGCAACTGGGCGTCGATCAAGCCGCCGTGCAAGTCACGCGCAGAGTTGTCTACGCCTAAACGCTTACACAACGCATCCAGGCTATTGCGCTGACCGGGATAACGCTCGCGCGCCATCTGCAGCGTGTCGAGCACCGTGCAGCGATCACTGATACGGCCATAGTGCTCGCCAGCACGCGCCAATTCCGCATCAAGAAATCCAACGTCGAACTTGGCGTTGTGGATGATGAGTTCCGCACCATCGATAAAGCTCAAAAACTCCTCAACCACATCGATAAAATGCGGCTTATCGAGCAGGAATTCGTCGGCAATACCTGTGACTTGTCGCGCACCTTCATCGATCGCACGATCGGGATTGAGATACGTCTGATAGTTACGTCCGCTCGGGCGACGCTCAATCATCTCGACGCAGGCAATTTCGATCAACCGATGGCCCTGGCGTACTTCGAGGCCGGTGGTCTCCGTATCAAGAACGATTTGTCTCATGCCTTGCTCTTGAATTGTTCGGCCTGTTCACGCGCCGCCTGATCAACCCGCTCGTTTTCTGCATGGCCTGTATGGCCACGCACCCACTGCCAGCGTACTTGATGACGTGCCGTTGCCTCAGACAGCCGCTGCCATAAGTCCTGATTTTTCACGGGCTTCTTGTCCGCCGTAAGCCAGCCGTTGGCACGCCACTTTGGAACCCATTGCTCGATACCCTGCATCACGTAACGCGAATCGGTAGTGACAGTTACAGCGCAGGAGCGCGTCAACGCCTCAAGCGCGCCAATCGCAGCCATCAACTCCATCCGATTATTCGTGGTGTCTGGCTCACCACCGGCTACTAGACGTTCGGTGCCTTTCGCACGCAGCAAGGCAGCCCAGCCACCAGGGCCGGGGTTACCCAGACATGCACCGTCGGTAAATGCTTCAACATCTGCCACTCGTTCTTGCTCCATCGTTCTAATGGTCACGACGCCGAATTGCGCCGTGCACCTGGTGCCAATCCTGCATTCACTGGCGCCGACACGGGCCGCGGACGCAATCGCGTCGGCAAACTCATGCGTCGTCGCTTGCGCGCAAGTAGCACAAAACCACCGCCCCACGGATTGGATGCACCCGATACCTCCACAGACGCGACTGGCCACATTCGGCCTACGCGCTGCATACGCTCAACCTGCAATTCGGCACGGCGCAACCAGTTGCCAAGTTGCAGTGGCGTATTCATATGCATACCGTGGCCACGCGTATGCCAATGCCACCACGGTGCCCAACCACTCAATGGATGGATACCGGTCAAAACCAACAACCCGCCCGGCACCAGCAGCCGAATCATTTCATTGAGCAACTGCGGCGGCATCGGTGCGGCTTCGAGCGCATGACGCAACAGCACTAGGTCAAAGACATCATCAGCGAATGGCAACGGCTCTGAGGCGCTAGCACGCACATCCCCGAATAGCTGCCCCTGCGCAAGATTGAGCTGTGTCCAATGGCCGAGCAGCGGCAGGTTTGGCGGCATGTCCTGCGCTGTTGCCGAGAGCAACAAGGCACGAGTACCAGCACAACGCTGCAAGGCAGGCATCAGAGCGGCCGTCTCTGCGGCCAGTAAGCCTCTCAAGGGCGCGCTGGCGTAGATGTCGTGATCGCGCTGTGGCATGCGTCGAACGGCTCGTCGCGGGCGGAATGAGCATGCAGTGTAATGGTTGGCGGTACAAAGACGAACCGACGCACAAGCCTGAACGCATCTTGTTGCGATTAACGACTCTCTAACGAGTCTCTACGGCACCCCGCCTATAGTCGGCAACTTCGCGCAAGCCGAATGCCTGCGTCAGTCGATACGAAACCGCCGCGGGGACACCTCTTGCACGTCGTACCGTTACCGGCGCTTGCCGACAATTACATCTGGCTGCTGCATGACGACAGTGGTCAAGCGATCGTAGTCGACCCGGGCGAGGCTGCACCCGTCGAGGCAGCACTGGCCGAACGCCAGCTGCAATTGCGCGCCATCTTGCTCACCCATCATCACCATGATCACATCGGTGGCGCAGCAGCATTGCATGAACGCTTCCACGTTCCGATTTACGCACCTGCTGATGAACGCATTACCGTAGCCACTCATCGAGTGAGTGACGGTGACACTGTTTCACTTGATGCTCCCATGGCACGCTTCCGCGTGCTGGCCGTACCAGGGCATACCCTGAGCCACATCGTTTACGTGGGCGAAGGTCTGCTGCTATGTGGCGACACCCTATTTAGCATGGGCTGCGGCCGCTTGTTCGAAGGCACGCCGGCACAGATGCTGTCTTCACTCGATCGACTCGCCAGCTTGCCTGGCGACACACTGGTCTGCTGCGGGCACGAATACACCGCTGCTAACGGCCGCTTTGCACGCACCATTGAGCCCGACAATCCGATGCTCATCGCACGACTACATGAAGTAGCTGCACTGCGAGCGGCAAATCAACCAAGTCTCCCGGTGCGCTTATCCAGCGAACTGGACAGCAACCCCTTTCTACGCGTTGAAAGTGTCGCAGTGATCGACTGGTGCCAGCGTCATGGTGCTGCGAATGATCGCGTCGATCGCTTCGCCACCTTGCGTACTGCCAAGGATGCCTTCCAATGATGAAGCACCGCTTACGCACTCTGCCTCTGTCGCTGTCGCTCTTGCTGGCTGCTTGCGCCACAACCCCAACACCTTCGCTACATGCACCGACGATTGCACCGCCCAAACCAGTTACACCGGATATCACCCCAGCGGTCGTCAAACCAACAACAGCCGTAGCGCAAGGCAACGTATGGGATCAGCTACGTGGCAGCTTCGCGATGGCGGATTGCGACGCGGATCCACGCATCCTCGGCTGGGCACAACGCTATACGCAGAATCCGCAGCGCTTCGAGTCGCAGATGAGCGACATCATGCCGAGCCTAGTCTATGTAGAACAGGTTGCCGCTGCACATGGAGTGGCTGGCGAATTTGCGCTGCTGCCTTGGGTGGAAAGCCAATTCCAGCCAGTTCCTGGCCACCGTAGCCGCCCTGCGGGCATGTGGCAGATCGTGCCAAGCACAGCCAGCGTGATGGGCCTGCACATGGATCGCAACTATGACGGTCGACTCGATGTACCGGCCGCCACCGAGAGCGTGATGAGCTTGCTCAGCCGCTATCACGATGATCTACAAGACTGGCGTCTGGTCGACTATGCGTACAACGCTGGCGAGTTCTCGATGCGCCAACAACTGCAACGTCACGGGACACCACCCGCCGAACCCGCCATTCCAAAGCTGCCTGTCCGCGCAGTCACCCGTGAGCATTTAACCAAATTGCTGGCGATCGCCTGCGTGATACGCGACCCCGCACGCTTCAACGTTAGCCTGCCCGTGCTGCCATCTGATCAACATCTGGAAACCGTCCAGATTGAGCATCCCATGACGCTTGCCAATGCAGCCAATCATGCTGGTATGCCGGTTAACGCACTGAAGCAACTCAATGCGGGATTCAGTAGTGACAAGGTCAACCCTGTCGCCTCCACACAACTGTTGTTGCCACATCGCAATGCCGAGCAATGGCGTAATGCCATGCAACAAGCCAGCGATGGCGAGCTGACGGCAAGTGTTACGCCCCAGCCGGCAGCGCTACCGCAACTACCCACTGATAGCGACACCCCAATTCAGGACGATGCGGAGAACGCACCTGCGCCGGACACTAAAGCACAGATTAAAACCCACAAAGTGCGCCCCGGCGAAAGCTTGTGGCAAATCGCGCATAACTATTCGGTCAGCGTAAGTCAGTTGCAACGCTGGAACGGCCTGCAAGGGAGCAGGGTCAAACCGGGCCAAATACTAAAGCTGGGTTCACCCGGCTGATTTCATGCTTCAACGCATGAGCGTCATCGTCTTTCGCGCCAGTCAAACTCGCACGATGGCGCACGTTCAACCTTTGGAGGTCGCATGGGGTTCCTGCATGGTAAGCGTGCACTGATCGTCGGCATCGCTAGCCAGCGATCGATTGCCTGGGGCATTGCTAACGCTATGCATCGTGAAGGTGCGCAACTTGCCTTCACTTATCAGAACGATCGCCTGAAGGATCGCGTCGAGGAAGCGGCTAACGCATTCAGCTCGAACATCGTACTGCCCTGCGACGTTGCCGAAGATGCACAGATCGACAGCATGTATGCCGCACTCGGCAAACACTGGGATGGTCTCGACATCCTAGTGCACTCCGTTGGCTATGCGCCGCGCGAGGCGCTGCAAGGCCAGTACCTGGACAACCTCACCCGCGAAGGCTTTGCTATTGCGCACGATGTTTCTAGCTACAGCCTTGCTGCGCTAGCCAAAGCGGCACGGCCGATGATGGCTGGCCGCAATGGTGCAGTCCTCACCCTGACCTATCTCGGCGCCGAACGTGCACTGAATAACTACAACGTGATGGGCCTGGCTAAGGCTAGTCTTGAGGCGAATGTCCGTTACCTCGCTTTCAATCTCGGCCCAGAAGGCACTCGCGTCAACGCGATCTCGGCAGGTCCAATCAAGACACTGGCCGCAGCCGGCATCGCAAACTTTCGCAAAATGCTCGACCACGTCGATGAAAATGCGCCGCTACGCCGCAGCGTCACCATTGATGAAGTGGGTAACGTCGGTGCGTTCCTCTGCTCTGATCTTGCTTCCGGCATCACGGGCGAGATCACCTACGTAGACGCCGGTTACAACATTCTCGGTATGACAGGCATCTGATCTCGGCCTTAGATCGCGCTCAGTATCCTTGAGTAACAAAACAAGAAAGGCGGCCTAACGGCCGCCTTTCTTGTTCAAGCGTCGACTTACCCTGCCCAACTCATCACCGAACAGGGCACTCTAAATTTACATACGATCTTTGGCGATCTTGATCTCAGCCTTTGCCTTCAGCATGTCGATGAAGCCGCGCACGGAGACATTGCCGTATGCCTGCATCATCTGACGCTGCAACTCGGTACGTTGATCCTTGGTGACCTTTGACAGATCGCCGCTCTGTACCTTGTCCACAGCAAGCAGTGCATCAATGCCACTGCCAACGATCACGCTAGCAAACTGCGGCTTACCATCAACCGGGTGAGGCAGCAGGAAGGCTTCGTCACGCACTTGATCAGGCATACCGTCCTGACCAC
>JBARCX010000204.1:0-9366 GCA_049794535.1 Rhodanobacter sp. | reverse complement strand
GAGCTCGCGCTGATGGCCCGCCCAGGCTTTTTCGGCGAGGCGACGGATGTGCGGTTCGAGTTCGCCCAGGGTGAGGTCGTGTTCGAAGGTGTCTTCGGCGGAGACCTGTAGGGTCGGGCGATCGGGTTGCACCGCGTGCTCATCGATGCCTAGCGATAGTTCGTGCAAGCGTCGGCCCCAGCGGCCGAAACGTTGCTCTAACTCCAGCAACGTCGGCTCACGAAGATCACCGACCGTGTGGATGCCGAGCGCTTCCAGTTTGGCCTCCATCACCTTGCCCACACCAGGCAGGCGACCAATGGGGAGCGGCGTGAGGAACGCCTCGATCTGGTGTGGACGAATCACGAACAGGCCGTCCGGCTTGCGCCAGTCCGAGGCGATCTTGGCCAGAAACTTGTTCGGTGCGACGCCAGCCGAAGCGGTGAGCTGTGTTTCCTCGCGGATGGCCGCACGGATCGCCTCTGCGGTTGCCGTCGCCGATGGCAGTCCGGTTTTCGTCACCGTCACATCGAGATAGGCCTCATCCAGCGACAGTGGCTCGATCAAGTCGGTGTGCCGCGCGAAGACGTCACGCACCTGCCGCGATACGGCTTTGTAGCGCAGAAAATCAGGTGGTACGAAGATCGCGTTGGGACATAGCCGTTCCGCACGTACCGCCGGCATCGCCGAACGCACACCGAACGTGCGCGCTTCGTAGCTCGCCGCACACACCACCGAACGCGCCCCACGCCACGCCACCACCACCGGCTTACCGCGCAGTGAAGGATCATCACGCTGCTCCACGGATGCATAGAACGCATCCATGTCGACGTGAAGAATCTTGCGTGGCGTAGGGGGCACAGTGGCGACATGAGCGAAGGGTAAGGCGATTCTAGAACGCGCCCGTCCAAGACGTGGCATCGCTACCTGCGTTGGCTAAGTGCTTATGTCGCTAAGGCGGATGTCCCCAAGCGTATGCTTACCTATGCTGGCATCACCGGAAATGCGAGGTATCCACATCATGCTGATTCATTGGGCTCACGCCGGGCCGTCGCTGATAGCGTCGTTTCTGGCCTCACTGGTCGAGTGCGTGGAAGCGCTGACGGTGGTGCTGGCGGTAGGCGCGGTGCGTGGGTGGCGCAGTGCATTGGCAGGCAGCGGCGTAGCGTTACTGACATTGTTATTGATTATTGCCCTGCTTGGCCCGGCATTAACGCGGATTCCGCTCAAGGAAGTGCAATGGGTCGTCGGTGCATTGCTGCTTCTGTTTGGCATGCGCTGGTTGCGCAAAGCGATACTGCGTGCCGCTGGCATTCTGGCGCTGCATGACGAGGCAGCAACCTATGCCAGTCAGACAAAGGCGTTGCAGGGTCTAGGTAGCATGGTGCGCGGCTGGGACAAACTCGCGTTCGCCGCCGCGTTCAAGATCACCATGCTCGAAGGCATCGAAGTGGTGTTCATCGTGATCGCCATTGGCGCTGGCGGCGTGGGCCTGCTGGTGCCTGCCAGTGTGGGTGCATTTGCGGCGTTACTGGTGGTCGTAGCGCTTGGCATTGCGGTACATCGGCCGTTGGCACGCGTCCCAGAAAATACGTTGAAGTTTTTGGTCGGCGTACTGCTATCGGCGTTTGGCACATTTTGGGTGGGTGAGGGGCTGGATTTTGCATGGCCGGGTGGTGATTGGTCGATCCTCGGCCTGATCGCTGGATTCTTCACGGTGGCCACGCTCTGCGTACCACTATGCCGAGCGCGCCTTCAGGCAAGCGCCATTGCTGCAAGTCATCGGGAGTAGGCCGCCATGTCTTGGCTCAAAACCATCCTGCGGGAAATCTACGGTTTGTTTGTCGATGACGGCAGCTACGCCATCGCCATCCTCATATGGCTTGGGCTGGTGTGGCTGGTATTGCCGCGGCTGTTCTGGGGCAATGCTTGGAACGCGATCATCCTGGCCGTCGGATTGCTCGCTATCTTGATCGAGAGCGTGCTACGTCGCGCACGGAAGTAATGCAGGCGAAATCAACGCGCCTGTGGCGTTTCGGATTGCAGCAGATAGATGCGTACGTTTGCTTGTCCGCTTGGTAGCTCTACGGCGGCGCCGTTACTCACATAAATTCCGTGGGTTGTTGGCGGCATCACTTGGCGCATGGCATCGAACAGGGAATGGGTGCGCTGCTGTTGTGTGATGAAGCCCGGCAGTATTAATGCAATGGCCAGCGCAGAGAGTGCGAGTGTGCCAAGGCCAAAGCGGTGTTGTACGAACCAACGTGGCGCAGGCTCATGATCTTCGATGCTTTGCCGCAAGCGGTTCAAGCCGCCGGGTGGCGGATCAAGGTCGGGCAGCAGATGTGTGAGTTCACGCATGGGCGCTTTCTCCGAGCAGGGTCTTCAATCGTTCCATGGCCATATGTTTGCGCGATGCTACGGTGCCTGCGGGGATGCCGAGCACAGCGGCGATCTCCGCACCACGCATGCCGCTGAACTCCGATAGCAGCAATACGTTGCGCCACGCTGCGGGCAGGCTACGAAGCGCTTTGCGTACGTTACGGTGGGCCAGAAAATCGCTGGCGTCGTCGGTCGTTGCATGTTGCTGCATGGCCTCTTCGTCGAGCGGTTCGTGTCTGCGCAGCAGACGCCAGCGCAGACGATTCTTTGCCAGGTTCAGCGCCGTCGTCCATACCAGCGCATCAAGCGTGCCTTCGTCCACCTTTGCGCGCCGCTCCCATACACGTATGTAGGTATCGTGGATAAGGTCTTGGCAATCTTCGCGCTGCCACAGTTGGCGATACAGCACGTTGTAGAGCGGTCGCTCCAGTCGCCGATAGCTGGCATACAGCGCTTCCTCGCGCAGTGTCATGCCGGTCAGCTCAGGATTGCGGGTTCAGGCGATCCACGCGGACAACGAGTAGGCGAAGCAGAGGTTTGTCGGGGCAAGGCGGGGCGACTTTCCCGAGCGGCGCAGCAGGACAGGCGCCGGGTGCCTGGGCAAGCACGATGTACTGGCCAGGGTGTGCATCGATTTGGGTTTGAAATTGGGTCAGGCCACTTTGTGCTAGGTCGTTATATGTCAGCCATAGGCTAATCGCATCCTCGCTTACGGCGCCTATCCGAAAATCAAATTTCTGCAAATAACCATCATTAGTGGTGGATAGTGAGCCCCTATAGTCGTTGGAAGTCACTGCAGAAGCTGTTTGGTCGAGATGAAAATGCATTGGCCCCATGGTCTGCCGCAGCGAGGCGAAGCTGCTGGCGAGACCCTTCAGGGCCGGATCGTCATCGCCAGCGCCTGCTACTGCATCGACAATCCAGAAATGAAGATCTACCTGTGCGGGCGATGACTGGGGCGATGCCGATTTGCCGAGCTCAGCGATGGCTGCGCCGATCGAAGCCTGCGCATCATGCGGCGCATAGACCAGCAATTTGCCAGCTGCGGCTACTGACACGTTGGCTTGCTTCCCTAGGGCGTTATCCAGAGCCTGGCGCAGATCATTTGTTTGAGCAGGCGACACAGCGTAGATCTTCAGCTCCATCGGCGATGTAGCGTTGCCGCCAGCGGGTGCCTGGCAGGCCGCCAACATCGACAGCAGAGCCGATCCAGCGATAACGCGAAGTGCGTGCTTCATGCGATCCCTTCGTGGCGGCCGGATGGTCGCCTTCTTCGATATATACACGTCAGCCTGGATTTCTTTCATTTCTTGCGAGCCGCCACGGTAGTGTTCGAATCGCTGGCCGGTGCGTGGCCGTTTCGATGCGATTCACGTGATCGGTATGGATGAGCGCGGGCGAGCATACAGGCTCTCAACACCACTGGGACTGGTCGAACCCCTGCACACAATGGCAAGGTTGCCGACATGACAACTGAAACCTCCCCTTCGTACCTGCGCCGCCTTGGAGTCTGGGACGGCGCGATGATCGTGATCGGCGGCGTGATTGGCGCGGGTATCTTCCGTACGCCGGGCACAGTGGCCGAACGCACCAGCTCGGGCCTGCCATTGCTGGTGCTGTGGGCTATCGGCGGCCTGCTCACACTGGCCGGCGTGCTGTGTTACGCGGAACTGGGTGCACGGCGGCCGCAAGCCGGCGGTATCTATATCTATCTGCGTGAAGCGTTCGGCTCGCTACCAGCGTTCTTGTTCGGTTGGACGATGGCGCTGATCAACTACCCCGGCAGCGTGGCGGCGGTAGCCACTACGTTTGCCGATTATTTCTGCAGCGCAACGGGCCTGCAGGTGTTGTGGGTGAAGCCAGTAGCGGTAGGGGCGATCGCTTTCATTGTCGGCGTCAATTTGTTTGGTGTCCGTGCCGGCGCCCTGGTGCAGAACATCTTCACCGTGTTGAAGCTGGCGGCGATCGTGCTCGTGCTGGTGGTGGGATTGGCGCTGGCGCACGGACACCTGGGTGGTGTGCTGGCAGTAGATACCGGGCATCAGGTATCGAGTGGGGCCTTTGTAGGCGCGTTGCTGCCGGTACTGTTTACCTACGGCGGCTTCCACTATCTCAACGATATGGCGGGCGAGGTACGCGACCCGCAACGCACGCTGCCGCGTGCACTGGCGTTGGGCATGATTGGCGTGGTGCTGTGCTACGTGCTGGTGAATGTCGCCTACCTGATGGGGTTGGGGCATGCCGGGCTGGCGGCCAGCAAGGCGCCGGCGGCCGATCTGATGAGCCAGGTGTTTGGCCCACACGGCGCCACGGTGATGGCGATTGGTATCGCTTGCTCCACCTTTGGTTATTGCAATATCGCCATTGCCGGCGGTGCGCGCGTGCTGCAGACGATGGGCGCAGATGGCATGTTCTTCCGTGCGGTAGGGCGGATCGAGTCGCGCACGCGCGCGCCGCAGATTGCCTTGGCCGTACTTGGCGCGTGGGCCATCGTGCTCACTTGGTCCGGTAGCTTCGGGCAGCTGCTGGATTACACCACGGTAGGCGAGTGGTTGGGGCATGCCTTCGGTATCGCTACGTTGTTCTGGTATCGCTGGAAGTTTGTCGATCAACCTTCGCCGTATCGGGTGCCGCTGTATCCGCTGCTGCCGCTAGTGTTTGTGGTCACCGTTTTCGGCGTAATCATCGCCAGTGCCATCCATGCCCCTGGCGATGCGGGTATGAGTCTGGTGATCATCGCGTTGGGTGTGCCGGTGTATGCCGTTTGGCGCTGGTGGCATGGGCGCGCTGCCGCTTGAGCGATGCTGTCAGCTTGCTCATGGTAGCAAACGCAATAGGGGTTCACCTGCCTGCATGGGATGCGTCATGAAACGAGTGATGTTCATAGGTTCGCTCTGGCTGTGCGCGTTGCTGGCCAGCGGCGCGTCGGCAACAGAGGTGGTCGATCTCGCCGCACCGAATGCATCCACACAAGTCACGCTGCAGCAGGTGCGACGCACGGGCAGTGTCGAGATGGCGAAGGATGATGTAGCGCAACAGCGCTACGCGTTTCAGCCAGCGCCACAACCACAGATCGTGATCACGCCGGCGCACGGCGTGTGGGATTGGTCAGGTCAGGGCGAATTACGTGTGCGTGTGCAGAACGCGATGTCGTGGGCGGTGACATTAATGATCGATATCGATGGTGCCGGCGCGAATCAACATTTGCACGCCAGCGTCGGCTTGCCAGCGGGGCCAGCGCAGATGCTGGTGCTTCCCTTGCATGCGACCTCGCCACGCGCGTTTGGCATGCAGGTAGGGCCGCCCATGCCGTTCGATGACAACGGTCAGCCGACGCTGGTGGCGACGACGGTCGAAGGCACACTCGATCTAAACAAGGTGCGCGCCATCCGATTGGGCATGCCTGCGCCACAGGCTACCCAATCGCTGCTATTCGGACAGGTGGGTCTCGCTGCTGGCGATGCCACATTGCATGCGGCGTATACCGGCATCGTCGATGGCTGGGGGCAGTACACACGCGGACAGTGGCCAGAGAAGATCGATTCCGACGCAGCGTTGCTCAAGGCACAGGCGCGTGAGCATGCTGTGTTGGAGCAGATGGGCACCGAGCGGCAAGGCTTGGATACCTACGGTGGACGTCTAGATGTTGCGCTGAAAAAAACCGGCTGGTTCCACGCGGAAAAATCGAACGGCCGCTGGTGGCTGGTTACGCCAGACGGTCATGCCTTCTTCTCACGCGGGGTGAATGCGGTGACCAGCGGTGAGGGTACGCGCACCTACGTGCAGGGGCGCGAATACATGTTCAAGGGCCTGCCGCCGGACAGCGGTGCATGGGCAGCGTTCTGGGGTCAGGACAACAACCATCACGAAGATCAGGGTGCCAGTGCTGGCATCGACTTTAACCATGGACGCTGGTTCGACTTCTACCAGGCAAACCTGTATCGCGTCGATGGCAAGACGTGGCTGGCCGCATGGCGCACACGCACGCTTGGCCGCATGCACGCGTGGGGTTTCAACACCATTGGCAATTGGAGCGACGACGCGCTGGGTCAGGCACACCGACTCACCTACACCCGCTCAATCAATATCTTTGGCGACTTCGGTAATGTCAGCACCGGCTACGACTACTGGGGTGGCATGCCCGATCCGTTTGATCCCCGTTTTGCGCAGGCGACCGAGCGTGCAGTGATCAAGGCGGTGCAAGGTGTGCGCGATGATCCATGGCTGCTTGGCTATTTCGCCGATAACGAACTGGCATGGGCAGGTTCTGGCCCGCAAGGACGCTGGGCACTGGCTATGGGTACCTTGCGTGGCGAGTCGCGAAGCGCTGCGAAGCAAGCCTTCATTGCCGCGCTGAAGAAGAAGTACGGCACGTCGGTGCAGCTGGCTTCCGCCTGGGGCATCCCATTGAGTTCGTGGGATGCATTGGACGTTACCGGTTTTGCTGCGCCAAATCCGAACGAGGCGCATCCAGCGATCACGGATGATTACATCGCATGGCAACGCCAATATGCCGATGCGTATTTCCGTACTGTCGCCGAGGCTTTACATAGGCACGATCCGCATCACCTTTTTCTGGGTGGCCGTTTTGCGGTGAATACGCCAGAAGCCGTGGCTTCCTGCGCGCAGTTCTGTGATGTCGTCAGCTTTAACGTATATGCCGATTTGCCAGAACATGGCTTCGATGTTGCGGCGATGCAGAAGCTCGATAGGCCGGCATTGATCAGTGAATTTCACTTTGGCTCCGATGATCGCGGGCCATTTGGGAAGGGCGTGGTATCCGTGTGGAACGAGGGGCAGCGTGGCGAGTCGTATACACGCTTCATGAAGGCAGCAGCGAGTAGCTCCATCATTGTGGGTGCGCATTGGTTCGATTACGTCGATCAGCCGGTCGCTGGCCGTTTGCTCGATGGCGAGAACAGCCATATTGGTCTGGTCGGTGTCACCGATCTCCCGTTTGACGGCTTTGTCGACGCGGTACGCAAGGCGAATATTGCCCTGGACCATTGATGGTGTTTTTTATTTATCGCGCGGGTTGCGCTCGCGCTTCCGGTGCGCATTTTCCGCCATCACTTTCGCGCGGTTGAGATACTGCAGCCACAACGCGTTGTGTGTGGCGTCAGTTTCGTTTTCGCTTTTGATATCGGGGATGCGATTGAACGGGATGCGCATCGGTGCGGCATCGTGTTCCAGTGCGGTTTGCATGCTGCCGAAGTAAACCTTGTTGTAGCCGAATTTCGCGTTGATGCGATCGACCACCGCATCGACCTTGCGTGTGTCTTCGACCGGCGCGAACAGCGAGCCGGTACTTTGTGTGCGTTCAACCAGTCGTTGCAGCGTTACGCTTACGGATAGTGGCGTCGCACGTACAGGGCCTGGTAATAGGCGGCCACGGGCACGGCCACTGTCGATCATTTTCGCCAGCATGCGAAGCAGTTCGCGGCTGTCATCGGTGTGATCGAAAGCGAGGTCGCCTTCCCAACGTTCGTCGTAGCCGATATAGCGGATACGCACGGCGAGTGCGCCACTCAACATGCCTTCGCGGCGCAGTCGCATGGCGGCCTTCACGAGGAGTTTCTTCAGCACGGCGCGGGCACCGGCAAGGTTGCGTAATTCCGGGCCGAGTACGTGCGAGTGGCCGATCGAGCTGCGTACGGTTTCCGTTGTCGGCAACCATGCGCCACGCAACAGGCCCCACATCCGTTCCCCCTCGATGCTGCCCCAGGCATGGCGCAGCAGATGTTTTGGCGCGGCGGTGAGTTGGGCCACCGTAGTGATGCCATGCGCGATTAAACGTTGTTCCATCGAGGGGCCGATACCGCACAAGTCGCGTAGCTCCAGGCGATGTAGCGCATGCGGCAGGTCAGCTTGTTCGATCACGGTGAGGCCGTCGGGTTTGAGCATGTCCGAGGCGGTTTTGGCGAGGAAGTCGTTTGGCGCAATGCCGATCGAACAACGGATGGCGCCGCCTGGTGCGACCTTGGCGATCTCTGCTTTTACTTGCCATGCAATTTGTTCGGCGACGTCGCGCTGACGTTGACGCCCGAGCAGCTCGCAAGCCACTTCGTCGATCGAGCCGACGCGGGCGATCGGGATGGCGTAGTCAATGGCTTTCAGCAAACGGTAATGCCAGACCACATAGCGCTCAGGTCGCGCCACGCGAATCTCGATGCCCGGGCACAGCTTCCGTGCTTCGTGCACCAGCGTGCCGGTGCCGACACCGAATGCCTTGGCCTCGTAACTGGCAGCAATCAGGCTGGTGGTTTCCGCAGCCACAGGAACCACGCCCACCGGACGGCCGCGCAGCGTTTCGTCCTCGTGTTGTTCAACCGAGGCGAAATAGCTATTGAAATCGACAAACAGGCTGCGCAGGCTCATACAGTCTCTCTAACGAGCCGGAGTTATAGCTTGCGCTTGTCGCGCATACGGAGACAGTGCCGAAAGCGGCGGGTTAGGCCGCTTGCAGTAAGGCGCCGAGATGTTCCGGATGAGTGACAATGCTATGGGCGCCGGCTTGTTCCAGCTCATCGCGACTGCCAAAGCCCCATAGCACGCCGATACCTGTGACACCGTTGGCGATAGCACCCTCAATGTCGAAGCGACGGTCACCGATCATCACGGTGTCTTCCGGCGCAGCGCGGAAATCGGCAAGCGCAGCGGCGATCATCGAGGCCTTTTCGCTATGCGGGCTGGCGGGATCCGGGCCATACATCTTTTCGAAACTGGCACCGAAGGGCAACTCGGCGATGATCGGCGCGGCGTGCCGATGCGGTTTGCTGGTCACGATGGCGAGTCGATGACCGGCGGCTTGCAGGTCGGTGATCACCGACGCGATGCCTGGATAGATGGCGTGCTCACGCCAACCGAGCGTGGCGAAACGCTCGTGGTAATACTCAACGGCCTCTTCAATGCGCACCGGATCGTGGTCCAGTAATGGCGCGAAGCTGTGCCGTAACGGTGGGCCGATCCACGGACGTAGATCGGCAGGTGCAGGCACATCAAGCT
>JBARCX010000203.1:0-17178 GCA_049794535.1 Rhodanobacter sp. | reverse complement strand
ATTCCGGCCTGCGCCGGAATGACGGGCCGGTGCGTAGCCGCTCGGGTTTAGTCGACCGGCTTCAATGACCCTCAGCAACGTCAAACAACTGAAACTCGCGAATGCGTGCTGTGCCGACGCTGGACAGAATGTTCAGGCGCACCTTGGTCGTGGTTACCGGCGCAAAACGATCGATCTTCATATGGCCGATCGCTTCGGCCCTGGCCACGGGTGTCCACGCGCCGTTTGACCAAACTTCGATGGCGTATTTCTGCACAGATTGACCGTCGTTCAACCACTCCATGGTGAGCGCGTGATTGATGGTGACGGGTCTGACGAAATCGACCTCAAGCATGGCGTGGCGTGAACCCTCCGGCGCAGACCAGAAGGTGTCGCCGTTACCATCCAGGGCGGCATCGACATTCGCGTCGCCAGCGATATGGTCTCGCGCCAGATCCTTGTCGACGCCATAACGTGCCTGCAACGCATCACCGAATGCCTTGAGTCGTGCGACGTCGGCATCGGGCAGCAGGCCGTGGCGATTCGGTGCAATGCCCAGCATCAGCTGGCCGCCAAGTCCGACGCTGTTTTCCCAGATATCGACCAGCTCGTTGACGCTCTTCAAGGTTGTGTCGCTGTTCGGATGCCAGAACCATTGCAACGTGTGCAGTGGCGTATCCACTTCCACCGGACGCCAGCGCAATTCACCATGACGATCGATCACATTCCAGTTTTCACCGCGAATGTGGCCATCTTCCTGGCCGACCCAGCGAATATCGCCGTAGTCGAACAACGCCACATCGGCGAAGACCATCGTATTCGGTTGGTAGGTCCGTAGCTCTTCGATGTATTTCTTGAAATCGTAAACATGACCCGCGCTACCCGCGCCGTCGAGCCACCACTCGGCGAGTGGCCCATAGTTCTGCACCAGCTCATCCAATTGCGCGGCGTAGTATTTGTCATAGGCTGCTGAATCGGCATAGCGCGGTTCGTGGCGATCCCACGGTGATAGATAGATGCCGAACTCCAGGCCTTCCTTGCGAGTGGCCTGCTCAGCCATCTTCACCAGATCGCCTTTGCCATCCATCCACGGGCTGGATTTGACCGAGTAATTACTCTGCTCTGTCGGGTACAGCGCGAAACCATCGTGGTGCTTGGCCACCATCACGAGATAGGTCGCACCGGCTGATTTTGCCGCGCGAGCCCATTGATCCGGATCGACGTGATCGGGATTGAACACCTTCGGGCTGGCGGTGCCATCGCCCCACTCACGGTCGAGGAAAGTGTTAGTGCCGAAATGCACGATCACGCCGAACTCGAGATCTTGCCAATGCACTTGTTGCGGTGATGGCTTGATGTCGACGGCATTCTGCGCAACGGATGTGTTGGTGAAGCACGCGGTGCAGATGGCGGTGGCTAGGAGAATGCGCAGACCGATGGACATCGTTTCAAATCCTGCTTTGAGATACGAAGGCGTGAGAGCCTGTTCAAAAAACCGCCTAGTGAAATCCTTCTCCCTTTGGGAGAAGGTGCCGGTAGGCGGATGAGGGTTCGGTCGAAGCGAAGATTCAGACGGTTCCGCAAGTCCGAACCCTCACCCCAACCCCTCTCTCCCACAGGGACTACCTTCGGGTCGGCGAGGGGAGAGGGGCGGCGCAGGGCAACGATTCAATCAGGGCGCGCTGAACCACCGAACGCCAGCGCACTGGAAATTTCCGCAGTGGCGCGGCATAGCTCCATCACCACATCGGTCATGTTTTGCGCTGCGGTTCGCTGTTCGATGTACGGAATGGTGAGCACACATACCGCATGCCCGTATTGCAGCACCGGTGCGGAGAGATCGGTGACCCCATCCACGACACGGCTTGGCTCGCTGGCATAACCGCGAGTGCGCAGCTGCGTCAGCAGCTTGGTCAGTTTTTTACGATCCAGGCCAGGTTCGTGGGTGGCGATCATATCCAGCCAGCGCTCGCGTACGGGATCGTCCTGAAAGGCCAGCAGCACATGGCCCGATGACGATTGCGACATCGGCCGACGATGCCCGACACGCACCACCAGCGCGATCTCCCCCGGTGGATCCACGCGGGCGATCACCACGATCTGCTCACGCGACGACACCACGAGGTGGCATGCCTGGCCGCTGGCATCGGCAAGCTGATGCATCACCGGCAACGCGGCTTCGATCATGCTCTTCACCAGCGGTTGCTCCATACCCAGCCGGAACAATCGCGGAGTGAGCGCATAGCCGGTTTCGCCTTCGCCACGCGTGATGTAGTCGCGCTCCTCCAGCACCTGCAGCATGCGGAATATCTCACCGCGCGAGCGGCCCACGCCTTCGGAAATTTCAGCAATGCTGAGCGGCGCATCGGCACTCGCCAGCAGCTCGAGAATATCCAGCCCCTTGTCGAGCGCCGGTGCGCGGTATTTGGGAGTGGGATTCGGCATAGCGCTCCTAATCTCTGTCATGGCAACACGTGTGTTGCTCAACACCACCATTGGTTAGCGACTCTCAGTCGCTCTGCGCCGTGAAGTCCCCGCCGAAAGACATGCCCCAGCGCGATATGGTGCAGTGCGTCTTGTGCTGCCTATGAATAACGGTTTCATATTTGCACATATCGGCTAATGTGCACAAACGCGTGGAGCGGCGATATGGGCTCCACGATCCGCGCTGGGGGCGCGTCTGTAGGGAGAGATGGGTGGATTCGCAAACGGTCATAGAGCAGCACCACATGCCAGTCACCGGCACCGCACGAATCGACCGGCAAGCATGGTTGCCACTGGTACTGATCGTCAGTCTGTTTTTCCTCTGGGGCGGTGCGAACAACCTCAACGATGTGCTGATTGCGCAGTTCAAGAAAGCCTTCGTGCTCAGTGACTTTGGCGCCGGGCTGGTGCAAAGCGCGTTCTACCTGGGGTACTTCCTGGTGGCGATGCCCGCCGGCATGTACATGCGTCGCTTCGGCTACAAGAGCGCCGTGGTATTCGGCCTTACGCTGTACGGTGCGGGCGCGTTGTTGTTCTGGCCCGCGGCGGAATTACGCACCTATGGCCTGTTTCTGTTCGCGTTGTTCGTGATCGCCAGCGGCTTGGCGTTTCTGGAGACCTCGGCCAACCCCTTCGTGACCTTGCTGGGCCCACGTGAAACGGCAACGCGTCGGCTCAATCTGGCTCAGGCCTTCAACCCACTCGGTTCGATTGCCGGCATCCTGATCGGCCAGCATTTCATTTTTTCCGCCGCCGAACATTCGCAAGCACAACTTGCAGCGATGAGCGCAGTGGAGCGTGCCGCGTATTACGCTGGCGAAACGCGAGCGGTGCAGTGGCCGTATCTGGTCATCGGCCTGGGCGTACTTGGCTGGGCGCTATTGATCCTGCTGACGCGCTTTCCAGCGAGCGCTGCGTCGTCGCCTGGCACGGCAGCGCCGGCGTCCGGCTCCGGTGTGTTGCGCAAGCTGCTATCCGATCGCGGTTTCATCGGCGCGTTGTTCGCGCAATTTTTCTACGTGGGTGCACAAGTCGGTGTGTGGAGCTACACCATCCGTTATGTGCAAGCCACGATGCCGGGTACGTCATCCAGGGAGGCGGCCAATTTCCTCACCGCAGGATTGGTGTGTTTCATGGTGGGGCGCTTCGCGGGCGCGGCATTGATGCGCTACCTCGCCCCGGTGCGACTGTTGATGAGCTTCGCCATGGTCAACATAGCGCTGACGTTGTTTGCGGCGTTCTGGCCGGGTAGCCATGGTGCTTACGCGCTGGTCGCGTGCAGTTTCTTTATGTCGGTGATGTATCCCACCGTATTTGCATTGGGTGTGGAAGGGCGCGACGACGACGAACGCAAACTCGGTGCGGCCCTGCTCGTGATGACCATCATCGGTGGCGCTGTGCTTACCGCAGTGATGGGGGCGGTATCGGATTGGAGCAGCATCGCGCGGGCGATGGCAGTCCCTGCCTTCAGTTTTGCGGTGATCCTGTCGTTCGCCTGGCAGCGTCGCCGTCATCCTGCGCAGGGAGTGGGTTGATGCCGCGTCAGTACTACGCGCTGGATCTGCGCGACGATGCCGAAGCCATTGCCGAATACGAACGTTGGCATCGGCCCGGAGGCGTCTGGCCGGAAATCATTACGTCGATTCGAGAATCAGGCATCGAGGAGATGGAGATCTTCCGTACAGGTAACCGGCTGGTGATGGTGGTGCAGGTACTGGAAGGTTACGACGCGACGGCTCGGCGCGATGCGGATATCGTCGACCCAAAGACGCAGGCGTGGGAGGAGTTGATGGATGGCTATCAACAGCGCTTGCCGTGGGCCGAGCCAGGGCAGAAGTGGGTGCCAATGACGCGGATTTTTTCACTGACGGAAGTGCTTGCTGCCGACATCGCGGCAGCTGCTTCGTCGAAATAGCTACCTCGCGATAGGTTCGTCAAGTAAACCGTTACCTATGAGTTCGTCATTCCGGCGTAGGCCGGAATCCAGTGGAATGATGGCTCGATTATCGCGTACAAGTTCACGCTTAAAAGCTTTGAGCGATAGCGCATGACCGAGCCCCAGCGCCACTGGATTCCGGCCTACGCCGGAATGACGAGCAGTAGTGCGTGGCGCATCTACAGTGACGTGACGCTGATAGAAGCCGTTACTGAACACCTTCCACTTCAGCCAATTCCACCCATACCGGACCATCCGGATAGCGATAATCTGCCAGCGAACTCTCGCGCATCTGCGCGGAAAAGCCCGGAGCTTCCGGAGCGATGTAGTGACCGTTGCGCACAACAACCGGGTCGATGAAATGTTCGTGCAGATGATCGACGAACTCGATCGAGCGATCGTCTTTCTTGCCGCTGATCGCCACGAAGTCGGCCATCGCCAGATGCTGTACCAGCTCGCATAGACCCACGCCGCCGGCATGCGGAAACACGCGCACGCCGTATTTGGCGGCCATCAGAAGAATCGCCAGGTTTTCGTTGACGCCACCGACCCGAGCCGCATCGATCTGCACCAGATCGACCGCACCTGCCTGGAACAGCTGCTTGAACATGATCCGGTTGTGCGTGTGTTCGCCGGTTGAAATCGGCACCGGTGCCACGGCGCGTCGAATGGCGGCGTGACCGAGGATATCGTCCGGGCTGGTCGGCTCTTCGACCCAGGCGAAGCGCGTATCGGACAAATGGCTCAGCCAGGCGATGGCATCGGGTACGTCCCAGCGCTGGTTGGCATCGATGGCGATATCGACGTCGGGCCCCACGGCTTCACGCGCAAGTCGGCAGCGGCGTACATCGTCTTCGACATTCATGCCGACCTTGAGCTTGATGGTGCGGAAGCCTGCAGCGACGGCCTCGCGTGCGAGGCGTTGCATCTTGTCGTCGCTGTAACCGAGCCAGCCGGGCGAGGTGGTGTAGGCCGGGTAGCCTTCGGCAAACAATTGCGCAATGCGCTGCGATTTGCCGGGTGCGGCAACACGCAACATGGTCAACGCTTCATCCGGTGTAAGCGCATCGGTGAGATAGCGAAAATCGATCGTCGCGACCAGCTGTTCGGGTGTCATGTCGGCGATGAAACGCCACAACGGCTTGCGTGCAAGGCGCGCTGCGAGATCCCAGGCGGCATTGATCACCGCGCCAATCGCCATGTGCATCACGCCCTTTTCGGGCCCCAGCCAGCGCAACTGAGAATCGCCGATCAAGCGCCTGGCAAAGCCGCCAAGATCACCCACCACTTCGTCGAGATCGAGGCCCAACACATGCGGCGCGAGTACATCGATGGCGGCCTTCTGCACATCGTTACCGCGGCCGATGGTGAACACGAAGCCGTAGCCCGAGACATCGGGTTGATCGGTACGCATCACCACATAGGCGGCTGAGTAGTCCGGATCGGGATTCATCGCATCCGAACCATCCAACTCGCGCGAGGTGGGGAAGCGGACATCGTAGGAGTCCAGCGCTGTTATTTTTGTCATGCAATGGCCTTCCTTGAAAGCCTGTCGAATCGAGCCAAATGTCATGGAGCAAATAGAGGGACGAGTCCCTTAGTTAGGCTTCATCCGCATGCGGACGAACCTGCTGGCGCTGCCGGCCAAGCCCGTCGATGCCGAGTTCGATCATGTCGCCAGCGCGCAGATAAACCTGCGGCGTTTGTCCAAGACCGACGCCAGCCGGTGTGCCGGTACTGATGACGTCGCCAGGCAACAGCGTCATAAAGTGACTGATGTAGCTCACCAGTGCCGCCACGCCGAAGACCATCGTGCGGGTGTTCCCGTTCTGGTAACGGTGTCCGTTGACCTCCAGCCAAAGGTGGAGGTTCTGCGGATCCTGGATCTCATCCGTGGTAACCAGCCACGGGCCGATTGGTCCGAAGGTATCGCAACTCTTGCCTTTGACCCACTGGCCGCCGCGCTCGAGTTGATAAGCGCGTTCGGACAGATCGTTGATGACGGCATAGCCGGCCACATGCGCGAGTGCGTTCTCGACGGAGACGCTGCGTGCGGTTTCGCCGATAACGACGCCCAGTTCCACTTCCCAGTCGGTTTTGATGGAACCGCGCGGAATCACCACGTCGTCGTTCGGGCCAATAATCGCGCTGGTGGCCTTCATGAACAGCACCGGCTCTTCGGGCACCGGCGCGTTGGTTTCCGCGGCGTGCTCGGCGTAGTTCATGCCCACGCAGATCATCTTGCCGACGTGAGCTACGGGCACGCCATGACGAGGTGTGCCGACAACGTGTGGCAGTGTTTGTGGATCGATCGCTGCGATGCGTGCAAGACCGGCGCGGCTAAGCGCCTGCGCATCGATATCGTCGATAACGGAGGACAAGTCGCGAAGCGCGCCGGCTTCGTCGATCAGGCCCGGCTTCTCTTCACCGGGAGCGCCATAACGTACGAGTTTCATGGGTGTTTGCTCAGTTGGACCAGCCGCCGTCCACCACGTGGACGGTGCCGGTGGTGAAGGCGGATTCGTCGGATGCCAGGTACAGCGCCAGTGCGGCGATTTCTTCCGGGGTGCCTAAGCGCCCCATCGGTTGGCGTTCGGTAAAACTTTTCCAGTGAGCCGCCTCGTCGCCACCGAGCGCACGCACACGCTCACCGAGCGATGGTGTCTTCACCGTGCCCGGGCAGATGGCGTTGCAGCGCACGCCTCGCGCGACGAAATCCGCGGCGACTGAGCGCGTCAGTCCGATCACGGCTGCCTTGGTGGTGCTGTAGGCAAAGCGGTTGGGCACGCCTTTGATGCTGGACGCCACCGAAGCCATGTTGATGATGCTGCCAGCGCCGCGTTCCAGCATCGCCGGCAGCACAGCGCGGCAGAGGTGAAACATGCTGTCGACGTTGATCCGGAATGAGCGATGCCAACTGTCTTCGTCGGTGTCCAGAATCGTACCCGCATGCACATAGCCGGCGCAGTTGAACAACACATCGAACGCATCGTGACGATCGATCAGCCCGCGAATATCGTCGACGCTCGTGACATCCAATGCCTGGGTCTGAATCGCTGGGTATTCAGCGGCGAGGGTGGCCAGAGCCTTGGCATCGATATCCGTGGCCAGCACGTTGGCACCTTCCTTGGCGAAGGCCATGGCGGTGGCTCGGCCGATACCTGCACCAGCGGCGGTAACCAGGGCGTGCTTGCCAGCAAGTCGGGCGCTCATGCGCAGATGCCTTCGGCAAAGCATCGTATGGCCATGCGGTAAATCGAACTCATGATGCGGCTCCTACGGATTCCGGGCTGAGGATGTCGGGGGAACGCTTATAAAAAGTCAGCACATTGCCGCCGAAGATTTGCGGTTGTGCGTCGGGCGCGAATCGTTGTGTGTAATCGCGCGCCAGCATCAGCCAGTGCGCGACATCGCTGTGCGTTGTAAGCACCGGCCAATCGCTACCCCACATCAGGCGGTTCGCGCTGAAGCACGCGAACAGATGCTCGACGTAGCGATCCATCGCGCTTTCGGGTGTGCCCGGCACCAATTGGGTCAGCAGGCCGGACAGCTTGCAGTAGACCGTGGGATGCTCGGCGAGATGGGCCATGTGCGCTGCCCAATCATCGAAGTCACCGTGTGCGATATCCGGTTTGCCGGCGTGATCGAGCACCGTGCGTAAGCTGTGTTCGCGCGCAAGTCGCTTGCGCAATGCCGGTATGTGTATCGGCTGCACCAGGGCATCGAAAGCGAGGTCGTATTCCTGCATGGCATCGAACGCTGCATCCAACGCGGGGCGCGCTAACCAGTCCGGATCGGGAATGTCCTGCACCATCGGGCGCAGGCCGAGCAGGCGACCGTTGCCGTCACGCACTAGCGTCTTGATGCGTGCATGTACGTCGTGCGCTTCAAAGTCGACCCAGCCGACCACGCCAACGACACCACGATCAGCCTCGCTCAGCTCAAGCAGAAAGCGTGTTTCTGATTCGGTCGGTGCAGCCTGTACCAGGATGCTTCCATGAATGCCGATGGCCTCTCGCTGCATGCGGAAGTCCGCCGGCAGAAAGTCACGGCGCAAAAGAGTTGGTGCATGGTGCAGCCAGCCGTAGTCGCCGCGTGCTACTTGCCAGTAGTGCTGGTGTGCGTCGATCAACATCATGGGATGACCGCAATCATGGGATAACCGCACTTGGGTCGAGCAGCCCGGCCTCACGCAGTTGTATCCACAGCGATGCAGGAATGATCGTGTCATCGAGGCGCTGAATCGCGCTGACGACCTCGGCCGGCGAGCGTAAGCCACACACTACGGTGGCCACGGCGGGATGGGCCAGCGGAAACTGCAGTGCTACCGCACCCACCTCGAGACCGTGCTGTGCGCAGATGTCGTAGAAGCGCTGCGCTTTGGCCTGAGTGTCTGCATCGGCTGGCGCGTAGTTATACGTATCGCCAGGCGCATGAGAGCCGCTGAGCAGGCCGGAGTTGTAGGGGCCTGCGGCCATCACGGCCACGCCTTGTTGTATGGCGAGCGCCATGACCTGGGCGCTGTCGTGTTGCTCAAACAAGGTGTAGCGGCCGGCCAGCATGATCACATCGAGCTCGAATGCCGGCATCACCTGTAGACAGATGGCCTCTTCGTTGACGCCCAGGCCGATCGCCTGGCAAACGCCCTGGGTCCGCAACTCGGCCATGGTCGGCAGCGACTCGTCCAGCGCCTGGCGCAGCACGGCCGCGTGGTTGTCGCCGTGAGTCAGCGCGCCGATGTCATGTAGCAGCAGGATCTCCACGCGGTCGGTTTGCAGGCGCTGCAGGCTGGCCTCGACGGACCGCAGGATGCCGTCGCGGCTGTAATCGAAGACGGCTTGTCGGCCTTCGACGGCAAAACCGTCACCGGGTTTGGCATGCGCATCGCTGGCGTTGCTCAACACCGTATCGCTCAACAGCCGGCCAACCTTGGTCGATAGCGTGTAGCTGTCGCGCGTGAACGATGCCAGTGCGGTGCCCAGGCGGGCTTCGCTCAGGCCGTAGCCGTAATAGGGGGCGGTATCGAAGTGGCGTATGCCTAGTTGCCATGCGCGATGTACGGCGTCGTGCGCATCACCTTCGGTGACGCCCGCGTAAAGGTTGCCGATTGGCGCACCGCCAAAGGCGAGTCGCGGCAACGCCGGTACCCGGCCGCGCCCACGCGGTTCGCCAGGCTGGCGGTGTGCGTTCCAGGTATCCGCTTGCGTCACTGCTACCCCTCTGGCCGTTGTCGCTCATAAGAGCGTCTATGGCATCGCGCCTTGCACTTCGCGCTTAGCACCTCGGAATCAGGTGCCGCGGCGTGTTTCTTAGTGTGCGCATATGAAACATCAATTTACAAGTGAGCATAGATCGATCTAATCTCGGGTCGAGATTCTGTTGCGCTGCCGCTTGCATCGATCTAAATTCGGTCTATATGCTGTTTCACATAAATATGAACTAGACGTTCGTATATGAAATAAGCGCAGCGCGCAAGGTACAACGCAAAGCACGCTGTGACTGTCGGGAGGAAGGGGCAATGCGGGGCTCAATTCAGTCAATGAGCGATCTAACGGTTCCGCCGATCCAGGGTGCGGGACGGTGCTGCGCATGAAAGACGAATACCGGGGACATGGCGACGTGGCGCATACCGATGCCGTGGTCGACCCCATGTTCGATACCGCCCGCGAAGGTGCTGAGCTACGTGGCGCGGCGGTTTCCTTCTCCGGGGAGCGACATGCTTTTCTTGCAGCTGATGTAGGTGGCACACACGCCCGTGTAGGTTTGATCGATTTTCGAGCGGACCAGGTCGCACCGATGGTGCTGGCCTACCGCGTCTACAAGTGCGGTGAATATGCGGGTCTCGACGCCATCGTGCGCGCCTTCTGCGATGAGTTTGCGGTCAGTCCGCATCGTCTCGCGCTCGCTTGCGCAGGGTTTCTGCACGAAGGAAATGTCGTCAACAGCAACCTGGCATGGCCGATCGCACCGGCGGCGCTCAAACAGGCGTTGAAGCTGGATGACGTCAAAGTACTAAACGATTTTGAAGCGCTGGCGTATGGCACGGCTTATCTGGATGCCGGCAGCGTAACGCCACTGCATGTCCCTAAACAGAATGCGAAGTCCGCCCCGGGTCCGGTCGTTGTTGTCGGCCCAGGCACGGGACTTGGCGTGGCGGTACGTATACCTGGCGTACGACCATCGGTATTGGCTACCGAGGCAGGCCATATCCAATTGGCCGCGCGTGTAGGACGCGAACAGCAGGTGCTAGCCGAGCTGGTGCCGGCAAACACGCATATCCCTTACGACAACGTGCTATCCGGGCCTGGCCTGTTGCGCGTGTATCGCGCGCTTTGCCGTATCGAGCGGTTGCCGGCAGTGCTCGATAGCCCCGCCGCGATTACTGCCGCTGCGTGCGCCGGTACGAATTCGCGTGCAGTGGAAACCTTGCAGCTGTTCTGCGGATGGCTCGGCTCGTACGTCGGGGATCTGGCGATGCTGTATGGCGCGACCGGCGGCATTTATCTGGCCGGTGGCTTCCTCTCAGGTATGACCGGGTTTTTGGAGCAAAGCAGCTTTGTCAGTCGCTTTCTCGACAAGGGTGTCGTGCGCCCGTTCCAGCAGTCGGTTCCTGTCTACGTGGTGGATCACGCGCAGCTCGGTGTCATCGGTGCGGCGAGCTGGTTGATGGATCGCCACACGCACAGCAAGACCTCATGAGTTCCGTGATAAGCAAATAGACGTCTTCACTCACAACGGTAGGTGTTACGAGAATGCTTAAGGTTATGCGTCCGTCCATGTTGTGTAGTGCAGTTGCTGCTGCCATGTCGTTGGGAGCGATTGCTGCCACGAGCGGTGCCGCCGTTGCCGCAACGCAAAGCCAGGCCCCGGCTGACAGCGCACATGCGGTCACACCACCGGACGCAGCCACGATCGAGAAGCAGTGGGTCGCCGCCAACCAGAAGTACGACGGTGCGCGCAACGCGATTCTCGCGCAGACCAGCAAGGTCGCCTGGCAGGGCCCGATGGATCCGGACTGGAAAAGCCTGACCGCGTACACCACGCCCGAGTGGTATCGCGACGCCAAGTTCGGCATCTTCATCCACTGGGGCGTGTATTCGGTAGCTGCCTACAAGGGCGAGTGGTATCCGCGCCACGCCTACGAGCGCACCGGCGAGTACGCCAGTTATTACCAGCACCAAGTGGCCACCTACGGCCCGATGCCCAAGGTCGGCTACAAGGATCTGATCCCGCTATTCAAAGCCGAGCATTTCGATCCGCAGGCGTGGGCTAAGTTGTTCCATGACGCAGGTGCACGCTTTGTGGTGCCGGTGGCTGAGCATCACGATGGCTTTGCCATGTACGACTCGAAACTGTCGGACTGGACCGCGGTGAAAATGGGCCCGCATCAGGATGTGATTGGCGAACTGGCCAAGGCGGTCCGCGCGCAGGGCATGAAGCTGGGCCTGTCATCGCACCGTGCCGAGCACGATTGGTTCTACGAATACGGACGCCAGTTCAATTCCGACGTGAACGATCCACGCTATGCGGCGCTGTACGGCCCGGCGCATCCGTCGGAATCAGAGAAGGGCGAAGACGGCCAGGATGTCGATTGGACCTTTGTATCCGACGCCTACCTCAACGATTGGCTGGCGCGTTCGTCCGAGATCGTGCAGGACTACCACCCGGACCTGATGTATTTCGATTGGTGGGTCGGTCAGCCGCGCTTCCGCGGTGCCTTGGCCGAATTCGCCGCGTTCTATTACAACCAGGCCGCTGCGCGTAAGCAGGGCGTGGTGCTCAACTACAAGCTCAACGATATGCGTCCCGGTACCGGCACGTTGAATATCGAGCGTGGGCAGGCGGCGGATATCCGGCCGGAGCCCTGGCAAACCGAAACCTCCATTAGTCCCGACTCATGGGGCTACGCCGAAGGCGACACCTATAAGTCGCCGGATGAAATCGTGCAGCTGCTCGCCGATGTAGTCAGCAAGAACGGCAACTTTCTGTTGAACATCGGGCCCAAGGCCGATGGCACCATTCCAGACCCGGCGAAGAACATCTTGTTGGCCATCGGCCAGTGGATGCATGCCAACGGCGACGCGATCTACGGCACACGCCCGTGGCGGCATTACGGCGAAGGCCCGACTCAGGTGGTCGCCGGCACCATGGATGACACCAAGACCAAGCCGTACACCGCAGAAGATTTCCGCTTCACCACCAAGGGCGGGCAGCTGTATGCGATCGAGATGGCGTGGCCGACCACGGGCCATGCGCTGATCCATTCGGTCGGCCCGACGATGAAGGTCACCTCGGTGACCTTGCTGGCGACCGGTAAGCCGGTGACTTTCAAGCAGCAGGCTGATGGCCTGCATCTCGATCTACCGGCGCAGCCGGCCGGTGTGCGCGTCTACGCGTATCGCATCGGAGTGGAAAGCCTCTAATGCGAACACCTACCGTTTTGATGAAACGCTTGCTCGTTCTGTTGTGTCTGATCCTACCGTTCGGTGCGTATGCGTATGCGCATGCGCCGAGCGCGCTGTTCTACATGATGGAAACGCAGAAATCGATCAACTCCTTCGTGCAACACGTCAACAAGATCGATGTGCTGGTGCCGACCTGGTACAGCGTGGACCAAAACGGTCTGGTCTCGGGGCAACCGAATCCGTACGTGATGCAGGTGGCTAAAGCGAATGGCGTCGCGGTGATGCCGATCATTTCATCGGGCGGCGATCGCGCGATGTTTCATCAGTTGCTCGGCAATGAGAAGGCCAAGCAGGCGATGATCGACTCGCTCATCGAGCAGGCTGCGCTGCACGGCTTCAGCGGCTTCCAGTTCGATTTTGAAAATATCGCCTGGACCGATCGCGATGCACTGACGCTGTTGACGACACAGACGGCCGACGCATTGCACAAGCATGGCCTGCAGTTGTCGATGGCTGTGGTGCCTAACGCGCCCGGTTATGCCGGAGGCGGCGCTTTCAGCAAATGGATGTGGGAATACTGGCGCGGCGCGTACGACCTCAAAGCCTTGGTCAAAGTGTTGGACGTGGTCTGCCTGATGACCTACGACCAGCACACGCGTTGGACCACGCCTGGGCCGGTGGCTGGCATGCCGTGGACCATGGAGCATTTGAAATACGCGCTGCAGGTCGTGCCGAAGGAAAAGCTCTCGCTCGGCATCGCGCTGTACGGCTACCACTGGTACGCCGGCAATCCGGTACGTGCGGACGGCAAAGAATCGTCGAACATTTCAGCTGACTACATCGATGCCGATGAATCACTGCCGCTGGCCAAACAATTCGGCGCCACGCTGCAGTGGGATCCGGTGGAGCACGAATCCTGGTTCTACTTCTATCGCGATCAGATGCGCGAGTGGGTGTTCCTGCCCGACGCGCATGCATTTCGTGATCGCTATGCGTTGGTGAAGCAGTACGACTTGCAAGGTTTTTGTTCCTGGGTGCTGGGTGCAGAGGATCCAGCAATGTGGAACGAACTGCCTGATGCGCGGCATGCATCGGGGCAGTCGTCGGCGATGGTTCATGCCGTCGGTTCGAAAGGAATGGATTTGCGCGGATCGGAGATGGCCGCATTGCCGAATAACGTAGTGAAAGTTGATTGAAGTCACTGAATGTTCGAATGCGATCAGACGAATTCGTCGCAGCAACGAAATGCACCAAAGCCTGACATGTCTGCTCTGGTTGGGGACCGGGATTCCGGGGACCAGACAGGTAACGACAACGACAACATTAAAGTTTCACGGGGAGGGTTAACCATGAATAAAATCTGTTTACGACGCAGCGTACTTGCCAGTTCCCTGGCACTGGCGATGTTCGCACCAAGCGTTTTCGCACAAACGACAACGTCATCTTCGAACGATCAATCTGCCGCACAGCAGGCGCCATCGAGCGCGCCGTCATCCAGCGACGCGAGCAAGGCGACCCAGTTGAAGGCGGTCACGGTCACCGGTTCGTTGATTCCGCGCGTGGAAGTCGAGGGACCGGCTCCCGTGATCTCCCTCACTGGCGAGCAGATCAAGCAGCAGGGCTTCACCACGCTGTGGGAGTTCCTGGATTCGCTGCCGCAGGTGGGCCAGCAGACATCGGACCCGTCCTCTTGGGGTTCAAGTTCGGTCAATGCGCGCTCGGTCAACCTGCGTGGCCTGGGCCCTGGCTTCAGCCTGCTGATGATCGACGGCCATCGCATCGTGGATTACCCGCAGCCGTTGAACGGCCAGAGCAACTTCCAGAACTACAACAACATCCCCACCGGCATGATCGACCATATCGAGATCCTGGCCTCCGGTGCCTCGTCGATCTATGGTTCGGACGCGGTGGCGGGTGTGATCAACGTGATCCTGAAAAAGAATTACCAGGGTGACGAGCTGCAGGTCACTGGTGGCGGCGCTACCCGTGGTGGCCGTGCCTATGGCGACATTAACTTCTTCGGTGGCAAGTCCGGCGAGAACTGGCACATCCTCTACAACGTGGAGAAGTCCAACCGAACGGCGTTGTGGGGTTCGGATCGTCCTTATACCGACTCGGTGTCCGATGCGGGCTATGGCGCTTGGGGCCCGGCTGACCGCATGTTCGGCTACCAGTACGACGTGGCCGGCGCCATCGCGCTCTCCGCACAGAACGCCTCGGGCCAGTACATCACGCCGCCGGCGGGTACCTGCGGGAAGTTCACCAATTCGCAGTTGAGCCAGTCGCATACCGTCACCACCAATGGCACCCAGATTGCCGGTGTGACCAACAATGGTTCCTTCTGTTCGCAGCCTGCCCTGTTCCAGAACTGGGTGCTGACACCCGGCAGCCGCAGCAACAACGCTTACCTGTCTGGCGAGTACGACTTCAGCAACGGTTTGCAGGCTTACGGCTCGGCGGCCCTGTATGACACGGTGGGCATCTCCAACACCCAGTTGCCCGAATTCGTCAGCGGCCAGTTCTACGACCAGAGCACGGGGCAGGTCATCAATCAGGCCATCCGCCAGTTGACCGCGCAGGAAATGGGCACGGCGGCCAACACCCACGACCGCGAGCAGAACTGGAACCTGCAGGCCGGCCTGCGCGGCACCATGTTCGACGACTTCAACTGGGATCTGAACCTCAATAGCCAGAAGTACACCGTGCGCGAGGACTACACGGGCATCGACACCGCGGCGATGAACAACTTCTTCCTTGGCAAGCAGACGGGCACCACCAGCGCCGGTGTACCCATGTACGCCATGAACTGGCAGCAATTCTGGAACCCCATCACACCGCAGCAATACAGCCAATTCGCGGTCAATGGCGAGAACACGTCGTCGTCGTGGCTGGATCAGGCGCAGTTCCGCGTCAATGGCGAACTGTTCAAGCTTCCGTGGGTGGATGAGCCCATCGGTTGGGCGTCTGTGCTGGAAGCGGCACACAACGGCTTCCTGCTCTCGCCCGACGCGCGCGGTCTCTCGGGCACGTTCGAGAACCCGTTCGGTGCGTATCTCACCGGCGGCGGCAGCCGCCAGCGTTATTCGCTGGGTACCGAGTTCCGCGTACCGGTGCTGGATACGTTGACCTGGACCATCTCCGGTCGCCTGGACAAGTACAACGACGCCAGCAGCGCCGACGTAGCCCGCACCTGGGGCTCGGGCCTCGAGTGGCGTCCGTATGATGGTCTGCTGGTTCGCGGCACCTACGGCACCAACTTCAAGGCGCCGGACATGCAGGCCATCTACATGACCAAGTCCAAGTCGCCGATTGGTGACTACATCGATCCCTTGCAGTGCATCGATGCCATCAAGTCTGGTCAGAACAACAGCACGTGGTGCAGCCAGGTACAGCGCCCGCCATCGCAGTATTACAACGCCATCACGGGCGGCAGCCGCTCGTTGCTGTCGGAGACCGGCCACTCCTGGACCTACGGCTTCGTGTGGCAGGTGCCGGGCATGCAGGGTCTCTCGTTGTCTGCGGACTACTGGCACATGGGCGTAGACAACGCCATCGAGTACATCGGCCAAAGCCAGGTGCTGACCGACGAGGCTGGCTGCAAAACCGGCCAGCAGGCAAACGGTTCATCCAGTTTGTCACCGTATACAGCGCACACGGCGAATTCGGCGTATTGCAACCTAGTGACCTCGTGGGTTCAGCGCAATGCGGCTGGTCAGATCACCTCGGTGCAGTCTGGCCCGATCAACGAGGCTTCGTTGTACGTGAGCGGCATCGATGCCTCGCTGGACTACAAGCTGCAGACCGAGAGCTACGGTAACTTCCGCGCCAGCATCAACTACACCGACAACCTTTCGTACAAGCAGCGCGTGCTGCCTACCGATCCGTTGCAAAACACCCGCTATAACTATGTAGCGAGCAGGGTCACGTGGATCGGCGACTGGAACAAGGGTGCCTGGAACGTGTCGGTCTCCGGTGTGCGCGACGGCAGCATGCGCGCCCCCAACTACGGTACCTGCAACGTGCTGCCCAATGGCATCCAGCCGGGCACGGTTACGGTGCCCAGTGGCGGCGAGTCGGTGACTACCGGTGTGTGCCAGGTGACACTCAATGGCAACGCGGTGAACATTGCCGACACCATCTACCAGGGCAGGACGCCGGTGTGGATCACCTGGAACACCTCGATCGGCTACCAGATCAACCCGGATACCACGATGAAGTTCACCGTGTCGAACATCTTCAACAAGGTGGCTTCGATCCCGTACTACGCCGGTGGCTTCGAGTTCGTCACGACGGGGCAGACCGGCAGTGAATACAACGGTCGCGAATTGTTCCTGACGTTCGACTACAAGTTCAAATAAGGCAGGTTTAAATAAA
>JBARCX010000202.1:0-26134 GCA_049794535.1 Rhodanobacter sp. | reverse complement strand
TGCTGCCACTGGTGCTGTTGCCGTTGGTGCCCAGTTCGGCGCAGGCCTCCGACTGGCGTGACTGGTGGCAGCGGCCCGATCAACAAGCGGCCACTGCTTTACATGCGGGGCAAGCTGCGCAGGCGCAGCAACTGGCACGTGATCCAGCATGGCGTGGTGCTGCGGCTTATCGTGCCGGCGATTACGCAGCCGCGGCCGACTCGCTGCAGCAAGCGAAAGGTGTGGATGCGCCATACAACCTCGGTAACGCGCTGGCCGAACAAGGCAAGTATCCCGAGGCGATCAAAGCTTACGATCGTGCGCTGCAATTGAATCCGAAAAATAATGACGCACGCGCCAATCGCAAAGCGGTTGAAGATGCGATGCGCAAACAACAGGAACAGCAACAAAAGTCATCGCAAAACTCGCAAAACAAAGACGGACAAAACGGTAAGGATCAATCCGACAAGAGTGGGCAGGACGACAAAGGTCAACGCGGTAAAGACCAGAGCGGTAAGGACCAGAGTGGTAAGGACCAGAGCAGTAAGGACCAGAGCGGGCAGAACGGCGATAAGCAAAATCCGTCGCAGAGTCAGCAGCAGTCAGGTCAGCAGCAAAACAATCAACAGGGTCAGCAGCAGGATGGTCAACAAGGCCAGCAGCAAAACCAGAAGGATCAAGCTAAGCAGGGCAAAGAGGGCTCTTCGAACGATGCGCAGCATGACCAAGACAACGGCAGCCAGCAGCGCACTGCAAATCAACAGAGCAAGGACGCGTCAACCAAAGATGCGTCACCCCAGAACGCACCCTCACCCTTGAGTCCACAGCAGCAGGCCGAACAACAGGCGCAGACGGCCAAAGCGCAACAGGCTTTGCAGAAGCAGATGGACCAGGCACTGGCGCAACAGCAAGGTAAGCAACCCGAGCCTTCTACGCACGAACTCGGTGCTGCAACGGCAGACGACCCGCTGTCGAAGTTGCCGGCCGATATGCGCCAGGCTTTGCAGCGCGTACCGGATGACCCAGGTGCGTTACTGCGTCGCAAGTTCGCCATTGAATATCAGCAACGCCACGGTCAACAGCCAGTGGAGGACGGGCAGCCATGAAATTTCGTATCGTTGTGCTGATCGCATGTTTGTTGCTCCCGTTGTTGGCACAAGCCAGCGGCGTGCAGGCCACGCTGGATCGCAGCAAGGTGCAACTGGGCGAGACGGTAACGTTGAACCTGCGCACCGATGGCGCCGGTAATATGAGCACGCCCGACCTCAGTGCGTTGTCACCGGATTTCGACATCCTTGGCACGTCCAGCAGTAACAGCATCAGCATCATCAATGGCAGGCAAAGTTCACAACTGACGATCGGTATCGCGTTGCGCCCGAAGCATATTGGGCAGTTACAGATTCCACCGTTGACGGTGGCTGGTGGACAAACGGCACCGTTGCAGCTGGAGGTAATCCCGCCCGATCCGTCCGCCGCAGTGAGCAGTCGCAAGAATGCTTTCATCGAGACGGTCGCGGAGCCTGATCATGGCTATGTCGGCCAGCAGATCGTCTTCACGG
The DNA here is from genome assembly GCA_049794535.1 of Rhodanobacter sp. Classification (GTDB taxonomy): domain Bacteria; phylum Pseudomonadota; class Gammaproteobacteria; order Xanthomonadales; family Rhodanobacteraceae; genus JBARCX01. Next base: position 24,596 of record JBARCX010000202.1, on the reverse strand, counting down.
TGCGCCTGTTTTTCAGTGCGAATCTGAGTCGCGGCGCGCTGGATGATCCCCAGCTTGCAGGTGTGGATGTGCGCCGCATGGGTAGCGATACCGACTACACCGCTGACCGTGGTGGCCAGACCTATCATGTGATCGAACGACGCTATGCGCTCACTCCACAACGTGCCGGCACGTTGGTTATCCCATCACTCAATTTTCAGGGTGAGATGGTTGAAGCCGCAGACCCGGGCGATCCGAACGACCCCAGCAACTTCTTCGCGCAAAGCGGATTGTTCGGCAACATGACACCGGTTTCGGCCAACTCTCCATCGGTATCGATCCAGGTGAGTCCGGTGCCTACTGATTGGGGCACAACGACGTGGTTGCCGGCGCGGCAGCTGACACTGACGCTGGATGGCTTGCCCGGCGATGGTCAGCTACATGTCGGCCAGCCACTGAATCTACACATGCGCGTGCAGGCAGCCGGTTTGTCGGCGGAGACCCTGCCGGAACCCAGCCTGCCAACACTGGATGGCGCCAGGGTGTATCCCGATCAGCCCGTCGATAGCACCAAGAGCGATGGCCAATGGCTGACCGGACAGCGCGAACGTGGTTTCGCGATCGTGCCGGAACACGCGGGCACGTTGGTGATTCCGGCCACCACCCTGAAGTGGTTCAACGTGCTGACCGGGCGTACGGAAATGGCGAGCATTCCGGCGAGCACGCTCACCGTGTTGCCGGCCATGGGGGCGGCTGCTAGTACCTCGCCAACAACCCCAGCATCAGCGACGACCGTACCGGCCCCTGCGCCCACGCCTGCCGTCGCATCGTCTACCGCAGCGGTTACTCCATCGGCAATCGCCACGCCGTGGCGCTGGATCGCATTGGGCAGCATCGGCCTGTGGTTGCTCAGTCTGTTTGCATGGTGGCTGTGGCGAAAGCGAAAGGGCGCGCCGGCTGCTGTCGTACCAGCGCCTCAGGCCTCCACACGCGCATCGCGCGAGGCGTTCCTGGCAGCGACACGTAACGGTGATGCCGCAACGCAAGCACGCAACCTGCTGGCATGGGCGCGGGCAGAGCGGCCGGCATTGCAGAACCTGGGGGAGCTGGCTGCTGCGCTGGCATCGGATGCGCAGTGTGAAGCGATTGCTGCGTTGCAGCGCAGGCAGTATGCGGATGCGGCGGGCGATGCTATGACGGATCTGCATGCCGCCTTCGTGAAAGGCTTCGAATGGCGTAATGAGAACGCCGATCGCGATAACTCGCCTTTGCCGCCGCTATATCCCTTCAAGCTATGAAGATGCGTCACTCAGCGCGTGCTCCCAGATAGCGCGCATTGGCTCGTTGAACCCGCATAGGACTACGCGCAGGTGGGGTTGCCGTTGCAATCCCTCGTGCAAGGCTGCGACGGCCACTCGCGCGGCTCGTTCGGGTGGGTAGCCATAGACGCCGCAGCTGATGGCTGGGAAGGCGATGGAGCTGAGCTGGTGTGCCACGGCGAGTGCGATGCTGTTTCGATAGCACTGTGCCAGTTGGTCTGCCTCGCCATGGCCGCCGCTGTGCCAGACCGGGCCTACGGTGTGGATGACATGGCGTGCACGCAGTGCGAAGCCGGGCGTGATGCGTGCCTCTCCGGTGGGGCAGCGCACGCCAGGGGCGACCTCGGGCAGGGCTTGGCAGGCGGCGAGCAGCCCAGGCCCTGCCGCGCGGTGGATGGCGCCATCCACGCCGCCACCGCCGAGTAGGGTTTCATTGGCGGCGTTGACGATGGCGTCGACGTCCAACTGGGTGATATCGGCGGTTATGACGGAGATAGACATAGTCGGGCACGCTTTCGGCTTATGCTTGCGCACATGTGACGTTAAGGTTGCTCTACCTCATGGCAAAAACGGAAGACATCTCGTTCGGTTACCTGCTCAATGATGTGACCTTGCTATTTCGCAAGCACTTCGATCGGCGTGCCGTGAAATTTGGCCTCACCCGCGCGCAGTGGCGTGCGACCAAGGTGCTTTATCACCGTGAGGGTCTGCGCCAGACCGAGTTGGCCGAGTTCCTGGAAATGGAGCCTATCGCGGTAGGGCGGGTCATCGATCGCCTGCAAGCCGCCGGTTTCGTCGAGCGTCGCCCCGATCCGAAAGATCGCCGCGCTTGGCGTTTGTATACCACCGACCAGGCACGCGATGTGGTGGGTGATATGGAAGAGATCGCCTATGGCCTGCGCCGTGATGCCACCGTCGGCATTGATTATGCCGAGATGGAGCAGGCCATGGCCGTGCTGAACCGGATAAAAGAAAATCTGCAGGCGTTGGAAATAACCGAGACGATTGCAGAAAACGATCCATAAATATGCGCCATGTTTCATTATGAAAAAAAGGCGGCCTTGGGCCGCCTTTTGTAATGGTCGCAGTTGCCGTAATTATTCTTGAGCACCGTCGCCCGCGAATGCATTCGGCGCGGAACCAAAATCGCCATCCGCCTGTGCCGCCATATACGAGAACGTTGTATAGACGGCTACGTTCTGCGCCAGCTCCTTCGGATCGATCTTGTCCAGCGTATCGTTCGATGTGTGGTGCCAGTCAAAGTAATAGGTGGCGTCCTGATCCAGTGAGAGCGCCGCCATGCCCTTGCCGTGCATCTGCGACAAATCCGAGCCACCACCACCCGGGCGCTTCGGGTCATAGGCCACACCGATCGGTGCCAGTACCTTGGCCATCTGCGCAATCGCGTCGCGCGCCTGCGGCTTCACGCTCGCGCGCATTTGCCATACCGGGGCGGCACCCAGATCGGACTCGGTGCCAAGCTGGAACGTGCTGACCTCGGCCGCATGTTTCTCGGCATAGGCGCGGCCACCCCACAGGCCCATCTCCTCGTTGGCGAAAGCGATCACACGAATCGTGCGATCGGGGCGTTGCGGCATATCGTGGATCAGCTTGCCAGCCGCCATGGCGATGGCCACGCCGGCGCCATCGTCGATCGCACCGGTACCCGGATCCCATGAATCGAGATGGCCGCCGATGGCGATCACCTGGTTGGGATACTTCTTGCCGGTGATCTCACCGATGACATTGGCACCGGTGTATTGCCCGACGACGCCGCAGTCGAGATCGAGCTTCACCGTGACCGGCTTGCCATAGGCCAGCTCACGTTCGAGCTGATCGGCATCCGGATTGGAAAGTGCTGCGGCGGGAATCGCTTTGGCGGGGTCGGTGAAGCCCGTAACGCCGGTATGGGCGATGCGCTCATGCGCATCCGTACCCGCCGAGCGAAGCAGGTAGCCGGCGGCACCTTTCGATTCGGCGATCACCGGGCCACCCACGCGCACGGCGGAGCCCATGCCGTAGTCGTGGCCGTCCTTGGTGCGCTGCATGCGGTAGCCGATATAGACGATCTTGCCTTTCACGCTAGCCGGGTCAGCAGCCTTGAGCGCGTCGAGGCTGGCGAACTGCACCACTTGCGCGGTGAGGCCGCCCTTGGGCGTGCCGGGCGAATAGCCCAGTGCCGTCAGCACCAGATGCTGTGGAAATGGCGCGACGATGGAGCCGCTTTCACTGCGACGCTCCCACAACGGGAACGTGACCGGCTCGGTGTAGACCTTGTCGAAGCCGAGTGCTTTGAATTTCGCTATGGCCCAGTCGCGTGCGCGTTGGTCGTTCACGCCACCGGCAAGGCGCGGGCCGATTTCCGTGGTAAGCGACTCGACGATCCGGTAGCCGGTGTCGTCGTGCATGGCCTTGTCGCGAAGTTGCTCCGCCGTCTGTACGGCCGCAGCGGGAATGGTGGTGGCCTTGTCCGTGGCGTTGGCGAGGCCGGTGGCCAGTATCAGGCTGGCGGCGAGCAGGGTAAGCGTAGGGCGATGCATCGGGAGCTCCTGGCAGTGAACTCCGATTATGCGGTCATCCTGCCGCACCGCCCATGTCGAAAGTCATGTTGCGGAAGCTATGCCACGGGCCTGGGCACCATGTTGGCCCGTGGCAGCTTGCAGGGTTACGGCTTGCTCTTGAGCAGGTCGCGAATCTCGGTGAGCAGAGCCACGTCGGCCGGCGGTGCGGCAGGTGCCTCATCTTTTTTCTTCTGCAATCGGTTGATGCCCTTGATCACAACGAAGATAGCGAAAGCGATGATGATGAACGTGATGATGGTGTTGATGAAACTGCCATAGTTGATCGACACCTCGGCGATCTTGTGCGCGGGGTTGCTGACGTCAGCCGGCTTGAGCACCCACTTCATTTCGGAGAAGTCGATGCCGCCGGTGATCCAGCCGATCGGCGGCATGATCACGTCATTGACCAGCGACGTAACGATCTTGCCGAACGCGCCGCCGATCACCACACCGACGGCCAGGTCGACCACGTTGCCGCGCATGGCGAATTCTTTGAACTCAGTCATCATGCCCATAGGCTTACTCCCCGAAAGTTCAGCGCCGGATGGCGCGCTGACTTTAACGCAGCACGCAGGGTCCGGACAGTTGGAATTTGTTGTAAAGCGGGCGCCAGTTCAGACGACGCGGCAATTCAGTTCGGCGATACCGTCCAGTACGGCATGAACACGATCGCCACGTTGCAAAGCGGCTACACCTGCCGGGGTGCCCGTGAAGATCAGGTCGCCGGGTTTCAATTCGAACAGCGTCGACAGTACCGAGATGATTTCGGCCACACCATGCACCATTTCACTAAGTTGACCCTGCTGGCGCAGCTCGCCGTTCACGCGCAGGCTCAGCTTGGTATCCGAGCCAAGCGTGACCTCTGCGGCGGGGCGTAACGCCGATACAGGCGCGGAATGGTCAAAGCCCTTGGCCATGTCCCACGGGTGGCTCTTTGCCTTGACCATGGCCTGCAGGTCACGGCGGGTTAAATCCAGGCCCACGCCGTAGCCGAAAATGGCCGAATTTGCCTGTGCGGGTGTGAGGTCCTGCCCACCCGCGTTGAGCGCCACCACCATCTCCACCTCGTGATGCAGGTCGGATGTGGCCGAAGGGTAGGGCACATCGGCACCATCGCTCACTACGGCATCGGCTGGTTTGCAGAAAAACATCGGCGTACCCGCGTCTACTGTGGCACCCATTTCACGTGCGTGCTCGGCGTAGTTGCGGCCGATGCAAAACACGCGGCGAATCGGAAAACGCAGGTCGCTACCGATGATCGGCAGGCTCGGTATGGCGGGGGTATCGATGGCGTAATGCATGTTTAGAGCTCGGTAGGGTTGGGGAGGCAAAGCTTTGGTAGGTTGGGTAGACCCCGGACTTGGTCGGGGGACACCCAACGCGTAGGTGCGCCAACGTTGGAGTTCGTAAGCTTCCCGTAATCTACAGAGCGAGCATGCCTAGTGCGAGCTTGGTAGGTTGGGTAGAGCGCAGCAATACCCAACGTGGCCGTACGTTGGTGTTGGGATTCGCAAGCTCATCCCAACCTACGAATATCGCCCCGTAAGTTGGGTAGAGCAAAGCAATATCCGGCGTGAGACAGGCTCTAAGTGCCTTTAAGAAGTGACATCTGTCACCGCCAATCACTGATAACCGCCTGTGCTGCGGCGGCGCTTGGCCTATTATCGTGGCCGGCATAGTGGAGTCATGGGGATGACAGTGAGCAATGCCGATCTATTGAAGGAACTGCGCATCGAGCGTCATCAGCGCGATGACCACAGCAGCGGCCCAGGTCGCTGGCCGTGGATTGCGGGTGTCATCGTGCTGCTCATCGTGCTGGCCGGTGCCGTTGGTTGGTTGTTGCTAGGCCACCGAGCCGTCATCGTGCAAACCGCCGCAGCCATCTCGCCAGCATCCAGTGCGGATCCTGGTGCCGTGCTTCAAGCCACAGGCTATGTGACCGCGCGGCGGCAGGCCACGGTGTCTGCACAGATCACCGGCACGTTGACCGAGGTGCTGATCGAAGAGGGCGATCACGTCCATAAAGATCAGGTGCTCGCACGACTTGATGACAGTGCATACAAAGCCGCACTGGTTGCAGCGCAAACACAGGCGGATGCAGCCCACGCACTGGCGGCACAGTTCCGTGCACAACTAGCGCAGAACCTGCGCGATGCAACGCGTGCGGACCAACTTGCTGCGCGTGGCCTGGTTTCGGCGCAGAGTGCCGAGCAAGCACGCACACTCGCCGACAGCACACGTGCACAACTCGTGTCGCAGCAGAAAACAGCAGCTTCGGATGACGCACAAGTGGTCGAGGCCAAGGTCAATTTCGACTACTGCGTGGTGCGGGCACCCTTCGATGGTGTGATCACCACCAAAGATGCGCAGATCGGCGAAATCATCTCTCCGTTCTCTGCCGGTGGTGGCTTTACACGCACTGGCATCGGCACCATCGTCGACATGGATTCGTTGGAAGTGGATGTGGATGTCAACGAGGCCTATATCGGTCGCGTCAAGTCGAATATGCCAGCCGAGGCGGTACTCGATGCGTATCCGGATTGGAAAATTCCGGCGCATGTGATCGCTATCGTGCCAGCTGCCGACCGGGGCAAAGCCACAGTGAAAGTGCGCGTGGCGCTTGAGCATAAAGACAGTCGCATCGTGCCGGATATGGGCGTGCGCGTGTCGTTCCTGGAAGTGAAGCCGAAGGAAGTGGCGCAGGCACCCAAGGGTGTATTGGTGCCGGCGAAAGCCATTGTGCAGCGTGATGGTCACAACGTGTTGTTCGTGGTCACCGACGGCAAAGCGCAACAGCGTACGGTGCAGCCGGCAACGCAAGACTACGGTGATCTCAAGCTGGTACCTGAGTCGGTGAACGTTGGCGACAACGTAGTGATTTCGCCAGCGGCTTCGCTGCATGACGGTTCGGACGTCCAAACGAAGGCGTCATCACCATGAATACATCATCACTCTAAATCGTTGATCGGCGCGAACCGTTCGCGCCATAAAGATCCGTTTTCTCGAGGAGATAAGGCATGAGCACGTTAATCGAAATTCGGGACCTCTCCAAGGTGTACGAGCGTGGCAAGCAGAAGGTCGAGGTGTTGCACCACATCAACCTCAATATCGCCGAAGGCGACTTCCTTGCACTGATGGGGCCATCCGGCTCGGGTAAGACGACCTTGCTCAACCTGATCGGTGGGCTGGATACTCCCAGCGGCGGCAGCATTGCCGTAGCCGGTCAACGCATCGATCAGCTCGGTGGTGGCGCATTGGCCAAATGGCGTGCGTCGCACGTTGGCTTCGTATTCCAGTTCTACAACTTGATGCCCATGCTGACGGCACAGCGTAATGTGGAACTGCCGCTGTTGCTGACCAAGTTGTCGGGTGCGCAGCGACGCAAGAACGCGGCCATTGCACTGCAACTGGTGGGGTTGCAGGAGCGCGGCACGCACAAGCCGAGCGAATTGTCTGGTGGTCAACAGCAGCGTGTGGCGATTGCTCGCGCCATCGTTTCCGATCCCGCATTGCTGGTGTGCGACGAGCCGACTGGCGATTTGGATCGTCAATCGGCTGAGGACGTTCTGGGCCTGCTGCGTCAGCTGAATCGGGAACATGGTAAGACCATCGTGATGGTCACCCATGATCCGAAAGCGGCCGAGTACGCCAATCAGACGTTGCATCTGGATAAGGGCACGCTGGTCGAACAGGCCATCGCCTGAGGGGTGTTGCCATGAAATACCTTCATCTCATCTGGGCGGCGCTGTTCCGGCGCAAAACCCGCACTATCCTTACGTTGATCTCGATCATTGCTGCGTTCCTGTTGTTCGGCATGCTCGATGCGGTGCGCAGCGGTTTCGACGACGCCGGCAAGAGCGCCAACGGTGCGCAACGTCTACAGACGGGCTCGAAACTGTCCTTTATCCAGACCTTGCCGCAGTCGCTTGAGGCACAAATTGCGAAGGTGCCAGGCGTCACGATGGTGACCTACGCGAACTGGTTCGGTGGTGCTTATCAGGATCCGCACAACCAAATCTTCACGTTCGCAGTGGAGCCGAATTATCTCGACCTCTACCCGGAAGTCGAGGTGAGTCCGGCCGAGCGCAAAGCTTTCAACGACACTCGCACCGGTGCACTGGTCGGCGAGGCACTCGCCAAGCAGTTCAACTGGAAGGTGGGTGACAAGATCCCGCTGCAGTCGACCATCTTTCCGGACCACAACGGCAGCAAGAACTGGACGTTCGACATCGTCGGCATCATTCACTCGAAGGACAAGAAATCGAGCAGTTTCTTCGACAAGATGTTTCTGCTGAATTGGAAGTACTTCGACGAAACCACGCCCTACAACCAAGGCACGGTTGGCTGGTACGTCACGCGCGTTGCCGACGTGAATCAGGCCGATAGCGTGGCCAAGGCGATCGACGCGATATCGGCAAACTCCGATCACGAGACCCGTACCCAGACCGAGGCAGCGGCAACCGCGAGCTGGATGAAGCAGATGGCCGACATCGGGCTGATCGTTACCTCAATCATGGGTGCGGTGTTCTTCACCCTGCTGCTGCTATCGGGCAACACGATGATGCAGGCGGTGCGCGAACGGACGTCCGAACTGGCCGTGCTGAAGACGATCGGTTTTACCAGTCACAGCGTACTGGCCATGGTGTTGGCTGAATCCATACTTCTGCTGTTGCTTGGTGGCGTATTGGGGCTTGCGATCGCGACGTTCGTCGTCGGTGGTCTTCAAGCGATGACGGGTGGTGGGATACCGATTGCCCCCGTGGATGCCGAAATCTGGATACACGGGTTGGTGCTGATGCTTGTTGTCGGCCTATTGGTGGGCGCGTTGCCCGCCCTGCGTGCCATGCGACTGAACATCGTCGACGCACTGGCCGGACGCTAAGGAGAACGACCATGCTGCATTTTCTGATGTTGTTGTTCACCACCCTGGTAGTGCTGCTGGCGGTCATTCTCGCTGTGTGGATGCTGCTGACTCGCCAGGGCAGACAGGCCGTGTCGGTGACGGCGGTTGGTATCAGCACGCTCAAGCAGCGGCTCGGCATGTCGTCGGTGATCGTGGTCGGTATCGCCGGTGTCGTTGCCGTGTTGGTTGCACTGCTGGCGATGGGCGATGGTTACAACGAGACGCTGCGCAAAACGGGTAGTGCCGATACGGCCATTGTCATGCGCGGTGCATCGGCATCCGAAGTGATGTCGGTACTCGACCGCGATAGCGTGACGTTGATTCCACAAGCACCTGGCATCGCGAAAGATGCGAAGGGCCAGCCGATCGCCTCGCCGGAGTTGGTGGTGGCCGCCAATTTACCGATTAAGGGCAGTACCCCGGATGACGACGGCAGCGTGCAGTTGCGTGGCGTAGGTGAGCAGGCCTGGGCGGTGCGTCCGCAACTGAAGATCATCGAAGGGCGTAACTTCAAGCCTGGCATGCGTGAGCTGATCGCTGGCAAGGGCGCGGCGGGGCAGTTCGCCGGACTTGAGCCGGGCCATCAAATTCGCCTTGGCAGTCAGCTGTGGACCGTGGTGGGCGTGTTCTCTTCCGGTGATGCGATGGATTCGGAAATATGGGGCGATGCCGCCGTGGTGGCGGATACCTATCGGCGTGGCGGTAGCCGTGCATCGGTCACGGTGCGTCTGGACAATCCAGCAGCATTCGATGCATTCAAGGCTTCGCTGGAGGCGAATCCGCAGCTCAAGGTGGATGTGAGCACCACGTACGATTACTTCAGCAAGCAGTCCGAGGGCGTAAGTACCTTCCTCACGGCGATCGGCATCGTGGTCGGCTCGATCATGGCGATCGGTGCAATCTTCGGCGCGTTGAACACCATGTTCGCCGCCGTCGCAGCGCGTGCCCGTGAAATTGCCACGCTTCGCGCGATCGGTTTTCGTGGCATGCCGGTAGTCGTAGCCGTCATGCTGGAAACCATGTTGCTCGCTTTGCTCGGCGGTGTGATCGGTGGCCTGCTGGCCTGGTTGGTCTTCAATGGCTACAGCGCATCGACACTCGCTCAAGGTACGGTCGGCAAGCTTAGTTTCGAGCTCAAGGTGTCCCCCGAGCTGCTTTGGGTAGGCTTGCTATGGGCACTCACGATCGGTTTCATCGGCGGCTTGTTTCCCGCGCTACGTGCCGCGCGATTGCCGGTAACCACCGCATTGCGCGAGCTCTAAAATAATCCAACGTCGGCGTATTGCCACGTTGGGTGTCGCTGCGCTCTACCCAACCTACAAGGCAGCACGCCGTAGGTTGGGATGAGCCTGCGAATCCCAACACCACCGTACCGTCACGTTGGGTGTCGCTGCGCTCTACCCAACCTACAAGGCAGCACGTCGTAGGTTGGGATGAGCCTGCGAATCCCAACACCAGCGCAGGGCCACGTTGGGTGTCGCTGCGCTCTACCCAACCTACAATGCAGCATGTCGTAGGTTGGGATGAGCCTGCGAATCCCAACACCACCGCAGGGCCACGTTGGGTGTCGCTGCGCTCTATCCAACCTACAATGCAGCACGCCGTAGGTTGGGATTAGCCTGCGAATCCCAACACCAACGCAGGGCCACGTTGGGTATCGCTACACTCCACCCAACCTACCATCGGTTAATCCGAGCATTCATGCCAAGGAAGGCGTATGCGTTATCGACGAGTCGTTGCAGCGGGCGGAACCTATTTCTTCACAGTCAACCTCGCAGATCGTTCGAGCCATCTACTGATCGAGCGCGTAGATAAGCTAAGAGATGCGGTTCGCACCGTAAGGCAACGACACCCATTCGACATCGTTGCATGGGTAGTCATGCCAGAGCACATCCATGCCATCTGGACCTTGCCAGAGGGCGATGCCAACTACTCAGCGCGCTGGTCGCGTATCAAAGCGACATTTTCGCGCGCCATTGAACGGCACGAAGTCATCTCGTTATCTCGGTTACGTAAAGGCGAACGAGGCATCTGGCAACGACGCTTCTGGGAACATCAGATCAGGCATGAGTCTGATCTCCAACATCACATCGACTACGTACACATCAATCCCGTCAAGCATGGCTACGTTGCCCATGCGAGCGATTGGCCGTATTCGTCAATTCACACATACATCCGTCAAGGCATGCTTGCACCCGACTGGGCAGGTGCGCCACGCGCTGTAGATGCAAGCGGTGAGCGGTAGGCTGGGATGAGCTTGCGAATCCCAACGACATCACTGCAACCAAGTCTTGGTTGGCAGTGAGCGCCAGGCCAAGCGTCAGCATGGCCAAGCATGTGTACGACGCAATCTACCGAATTAATCGGTTGAGCATTAAATGAGCAGGCAGTGTCGCGCAGACAGAAAATACCCATGCGGATGGTATGTATTTCAGTAATGCAGTGCGCAGACTTTAAGCAGATTCTAAAAGCTCAGTGGATACTGGCTTTGCAGCTGGTTTTCAGGCCTTTTTGGCTTTAAATGGCGCTTCTGACAGGCATCGGAATAATGCGATACGCGCTAGCAAATAAATGCCTTTAGTAGTTCTTCTATGTTGAGCAATCTAACTCAGACTTAGCATTTGCTGGCACCTGAAGACTCTCTTTCGATAACGCGAAAGATGTTCCATGCGGTGATGATTTCTTGCTGTGGTAGCCAATCCACAACGGCAGGTAAATCACCTCAGTAACAGGCGCTGGCATCGTGATGACGCCAGCGCTAACAGCCCGCTTGAACTAACCCATTGGAAACCATCCGACAGGGATGTGGTTGGGTGTCGGCATCTTCAGAGCACTTTTGTTGCTGCCATGTTGGCAATAACGAAAACCTCCGCCTCGCGGCGGATTTCATCATTCGACCATTTAAATGGAGTTATGCATATGAAGCACATCAAGCTCGCCTCCGCGATTGCGTTTGTTCTCGGCGTTGCTGCCGTTGGTACGGCCAGCGCCAGCACTGGCGGCACCATTACCTTCACCGGTTCGGTTGCCGATGCTACCTGTTCTGTCGGCGGCGGCACTGGCACCGACGGTGGTAGCGGCAACTTCAACGTGGCCCTTGACCAGGCGTCGCTCGCCGATGTGGCTACGGCCGGTACCGTGTCCCACAACAAGCCGTTCCAGGTGATGATCGGTGGTCCGGGTCAGTCGAGCTGTGCCGCTGGCACCGTTGCGACGATGAGCTTCCTGCCGTCCAGCACGCAGATCGATGCCACCACCGGCGCCCTGCAGAATGCCTTGGCCACCGGCGCCAAGAACGTGGAGATCCAGCTGGCTGACTCCGCCGGTACCGCTATCGATCTGACCACGGGCGCCACCCAGATGGTGACGGTTGCCGCCGGCGCGACCCAGGCCACCCTGGGCTACTCGGCTCAGTACCTGCCGACCGCTGTGGGCACCTCGGGTCTGATCAGCACCAGCGTCGTCTACAACGTTGATTACAACTAAGTAGCACTCGTTGTGAAACCTATCGGCGGCCGCTTAGGCGGCCGCCGATTTCATGTAAGCGCTTTTGAGGTGACGTATGACTAACGTATTGCGATATGCCATGGCTGGCCTGCTCCTGACCGCAGGCATGTTTGCCGGCCGCAGCGAAGCCGGCGTGATCATCAACGGTACCCGCGTCGTGTATCCGGCGCAGAACAAGGAAGTGACCGTCAAGCTGACCAATCAGGGCGAAAAGCCCGCGCTGGTTCAAGTGTGGCTTGATGATGGTGACGAAAAATCAACTCCCGATACGGCAAAAGTGCCGTTCATCGTGATGCCCCCCATTTTCCGTATGGAGCCGAGCAAGGGGCAAGCCGTACGCTTGCTTTACACCAAGGCACCACTCCCTACGGACAAGGAAAGCCTGTTTTGGCTCAACCTGCTGGAGGTTCCGCCAAAGTCGGATAACCCAGAGGGTCGCAACCTGCTGCAGTTTGCCTTCCGCACGCGTATCAAAGTGTTTTTCCGCCCTGCGGGCTTGGCTGGCGAACCTGCCAGCGCGGCAAATCAGTTGACGTGGAAGCTGGTCACTGGAAAAGACGGTAAAGGCGTGGCTATGCAAGCGAGTAACCCTACGCCGTATTACGTGAGCTTCGCCGCGGTCAGCATGAAAGTCGGCGATCACAGCTACGACACAGAGACCCACGGGGGCATGGTTGCCCCGGGTGGTACGTCGAGCTTCGAGATTAAGCAGCTCACCAGTCGTCCCAGTGGTGAGGTGACAGCCGAGTTCTCAGTGATTTCGGATTACGGCGCTCTCAACCCGATGTCCCAACCGGTATCGCTGTAACACATCGTTATGAATGCACTTTCCACCCAATGAGCATGGTGCTCTGCGAGTGAAGATCGTCGGACATAGATCGTTAGCTATTTAGTTGCAGGAGAGGTTTCGTGGTTCAAATGCGCCCAAGAAGAATGGAATCGAACGGTAATCGACTGTTGGCGCACCTGCAAAGGGCGGTGCTGCCGGCATTGATTCTCGGCGCATTGCCAGGTGTGGCGGATGCGGCAGCATCTTCCGCCGATCCCGCGACAGCGACAGCGCCGGCGGCTGTGACGTTTGACGATGACTTTTTCCCGACCGGCGCCGCGCCGAAAGTCGATCTGTCTCGTTTCGAAAAAGCTAATGCCACTTTTCCAGGGACATATCGCGGCGACATCATTGTCAACAAGGCTTGGCGAGCGCGTGGCGATATTGTGTTTGTTGCCGAGTCCGGTTCCGACATTGCCCAGCCATGCTTCGATGCGGCATCGTTAACCACCTACGGTTTGGATCTGCGCAAGCTTTACGCCGACAACACGCACCCGGAGCGCAAGCCCATACCGGCGCATGGACGATTCTGTGGCCCCATTGGCGATTATGTGCCGGGAGCGACCTCCAGCTTCGATAGTGGTGAGCAGTCGCTGTCGCTTTCTGTGCCGCAAATCTACATGCGAGATAATGCGCGTGGCTACGTGGACCCCTCGCAGTGGGAAAGCGGTATCAATGCAGGTGTCGTGAACTACAACGCGAATGTTTACCGCTCCGGCGGTTCAGGTCGTGGTGGTCGTGATCAAACCAGCGCTTATGTAGGTATTAACGCCTCGCTCAATATGGGCTCATGGCATCTATACCATCTGGGTTCACTCAATTGGACTGAGAACCAGGGTAAGCGCTATCAAAATACCGCCACCTACGTTCAGCACGATGTCCCTTCGCTGCAAGCACAGTTCGTCGCAGGTGATGTCTTCACCACCGGTCAGCTGATGGATAGTGTGCGTCTGCGTGGTGCACGCCTGTATTCCGATGACCGCATGTTGCCTCAGTCGCAGCGCGGTTATGCCCCAGTTGTGCGTGGCATTGCCGAGACCAGTGCGCGCGTAGTGATCAAGCAGCGTGGCTACACGCTCAAGGAAATCACGGTAGCGCCGGGTCCGTTCGTTGTCGATGATTTGTATCCCACCGGTTATGGCGGCGATATCGATGTCGAGGTGATCGAGGCCGATGGTCGGGTCAAGCAATTTACCGTACCTTTCGCGGCCACGCCGCAGTTGCTGCGCGCGGGTCAGAGTCGCTGGGACATAGCCGCCGGGCAGGTCAGTGGTATGGGCCAGGAGGGTAGCGGACCTACGATGCTGCAGGGTACGTATCAGCGCGGCATTAACAATGTCGTTACCGCCTACGGTGGCGTTACGCTGGGCAGCGGCTACCAGTCCGGACTTATAGGCGGCGCGCTCAATACGTCGTTCGGTGCGTTCTCGCTGGACAGCACCCTTGCGCATACCCGGTTGCCGGGGGTGCTGAGCTCGACGGGCAACAGTGTGCGCCTTGCCTATAGCAAAAACCTCACGGATATCGGCACCGATTTCTCCCTGGCAACCACGCGTTTCTCCAGCAGTGGCTATCTCAGTGTTGATGAAGCGGTGTCCGCACGCGATGCCGTTAGGCACGGCCAGCCGCTGGCGCTGACACGTGAACGCAGTCGACTGGACCTCACGCTTTCCCAGACGATGGGCGACAAGTATGGGCAGATTTACTTCACAGGGTCGCGTAGCGACTACTGGGGCAGTCGCGGTAAGCAGGTGAACTTCAGCGCGGGTTACAGCAACCACTGGAAATCCATTAACTACAACCTCTCTGCGCAGCGCACCAAAGATAGTGCACAGAATTCGATTTTGCCCAACCCTGCGTTGGCCAATCGCATTCCAGGCGCGGCCGATGATTTCTATGCGCCCGCCGCAACGCCCAGTCGGCGTGAAACACGTGTGTTCCTCACAGTCAGCATGCCGTTCGGTGTGGCACCGCGGGCACCTATGTTCACCGGCTTGGTTAACCACTCCAGTCTGGGTGGTGGCACGGTTAGCCAGGCTACGGTCAGTGGCTCGGCGACCGAAGACAATCGACTTACCTATAACGTTTCGTTGGCGCACGACGATGTCAGTGGCACGTCGGGCAGTGTGTCCAGTCAATACATCAGCCCACTAGCCAACGTACAGGGCGGTTACAGTCGAGGCAACGGTTACAACCAGGTAAATGCTGGTATGTCCGGCAGCGTAGTGGCGCACTCTGGAGGTGTCACATTTGGACCACCGACTGGCGATACCATCGCTCTGATTCATGCCCCGGATGCGGCTGGTGCGCGCGTTAGTGGCAGCCAGGGTGGGGTGGTGGATTCGCATGGCTATGCGGTAATGCCGTATCTCATGCCTTACCAGCTCAACACCGTGGGCATTGATCCGGCTGGTGCAGGCACCAACGTCCAATTCAAGGACACCATGCAAAACGTGGCTCCGCGTGCGGGGTCGGTGGTTCGGCTGGACTACGAGACCACGGCGGGTCGCGCCTTGCTGATCGATAGCACGTTGCCGGATGGGCGCCCCATCCCGTTCGGTGCCGAAGTACTCGATGCTGAAGGTCAGTCGATAGGCGTTACCGGCCAGGCTAGCCAGATCTTCGTCAATAACATGCAGCAGTCCGGTGTGCTCACCGTACGCTGGGGTAGCGGCACCGACGAAAGCTGTCAAATCCAGGTGGATTTGCCGCCACTAGCGAAGGGCACCAAGTCGACGGGCCAGGAAAAAATCACGGCGCCATGCAAGCAGGGTGTCAGCACAAGAGCGCTCCCGTCATTGCCGGAGGCGGTAAATGCTCCAGACGAAGGGTTTGGCGCTGCGACCAAGAGCGAGTCGTCGAAAAGCGCGGCAGTTCTACACGGCGCGCATAGCAGCGCGGCCATCCATCTGCACCTGCGCCCGACGCAAGTCGCCGCATGGACCTGAGGAACGTAGCGATGAAAATCGATTCCAATAAAAGATTCTCTTTGACCGCTCTCTGTATTAAGCAACGCTGGTTACCGGTATTTGCTCTCGCACTGTGCAGCTTTGGTGCGCAAGCGCAGCAAACAGCTTCTATGAGCGTCAATGTCACCGGTTCGATCTCGGAGGGAACCTGCGATCTGTCGGCGGGTGATGTCAATCGTTCGGTCAAGCTCTCGTCGATTTTCAAAGGCGACCTGCCACCCAGTGGTGCCGCCGGTGCAGTGAACTTCAACCTCACGGTGGGCAACTGCGCCGCCGGCTTGAGCAATGCCACCTTCACGTTCAGTGGTACGCCCGATCCGAATGACGGCTTGCGATATATGAACACCGGCAACGCCACGGGTGTAGCGATCGAGCTTGCGTCATCCAGCGATGGGCAGACCATCGGTGCAAACGGTACCAACAACTCACGTACCGTGGCGATTAGCGGTGGCCAGGCTGTGCTCGGTCTAACCGCCAGTTATTGGCGTATCGGTACCGTCCCCATTAAGGCGGGCAGTGTGAGCGCGGTGGCGACCGTAAACACGAGCTACAACTAATATGCCGATCAATACGCATGCGCGATGAACGGTTTTGCGGATCACCTGGCGCACTGTATGTGCAGCGGCGGCGATCGGCTGGCAGGCTTATGGTGACATTTCAGAATAGAGAGCGACACAGGAGAAATATTTCGTGAATATAAAAATCAGTATCATCCCGTTTTTACTGCTTATGTTATCACTCATGCCTGGTGTGAGTCGCGCAATGGCCTGTGTCCCTAATTCCGGTAGTGGTCCGATTAATCAGAGCTTGAGTATTCCCAATAAGATGTACGTCAAGCAGGATGATCCGATTGGCTACCTTATGGCCACAAAGAATTATTCGCTATCGCTGCACTGTTATAACGATGAAGGCAATAGTAATTTGCCAAGTCAGGCGATTAGATTCTTCTTGTTTTCGGTTAGTCATAATACGGACATAAATACACAAATTGGATATGAACTTGTTTATAACGGAACTACGTACAAGGTTCCAAGTTCAGGGTCGGGTTTGCCGCTTGTTATTGTTCCAACTGGCTTTAATTTGCGAAATGGTGATGCGCAAATTACACTAAATTTCACTATTAATGTCCGCAAAAAAGGGCCTACACCGAGTGGCGGAAGTTCAATTATCTTCAATGCTGTACCACTTTTGCAGATTGACGGTGCAGGAAATCCAAACTCGATACTAGGTCGAAATCTCGTAGTAAACATCCTTTCGGAGCAACTTATTTATGGTCCTGGCGACACAACATGTGGCTTTCAAAGTGGTAGTACCACAGTGGCTTTGAATAATCACCAGGTTGATGAATTTACTGGCGTGGGTTCGTCTACGGGATGGGTCCAGGCTCCCTTGATGGCTGGAAATTGCAATGCGAACCTCGTGAGAATGACATTCTCCGGAGCCGCTGACCCGAATAATCCTAATCTATTCGCAGTGTCGGGAGGCGCTACGGGAGTTGGTGTGGATTTTCAGACATTCGATAATTTACAGGCTGTTCCGAACTCGGGCACGCCTATGATCAGGGATCCAGTGACAGCAGGTTCTTCCTACCTTTTTCAGGCACGTTATATGCAGACGACCCCGTCGATAACGTCTGGTGGTGCGAATACCAACATCACCGTGAATATGACGTATTACTGACTTGCGGAATACATTGAGGTGCACTTGTGGCTTGATTAGTTTATTCATCAACCTCCCGCAAGGGCACTTCAAAGAAATGACGGAAATATGCCAAGGTGGTCATTCTGTTAGACGAAGCCCTTCTGCGGTGTCTAAAAAGCGTGACCAGATTAACGTCGCGCCTTAGCCAAGAACAGTGGCGTCGCATAACGCGCGCTCCGGCCAAGGCGAGCAGCGAGCGGCAGCGACGCGTAATCGCGGAAGTTGTACATCGAGTTGAAAGCGTGGGTTGAATCGCCACGCGACCTTACCGAGACAGCGATGGGTGTACTCGAAAAACTTGGATGCATCATAGATACCATCGAGCGCACGCTTGAGGTTGCTGAGTACGATGTTCATCGATCGCGCAAAGTGGGTTCGGTGGCCTAACGGTCAGCACCAGCCTCATTGAAAGTGTGCACGTGCTCAAGATCGACAAGCACACCGACGATCACTGAACACTTCGATCTACGGTTGCAAGCGCATGCTGCCCATGCGCTCAGTGCTTGTATCGCACCGCATCAGGGTATTCATCAACGGCAGTTCCGATTGAACTACACGCGATTCGTCGACATGACGACACCTTTGCTGATTGCTCTGGGTATCACCTTGCGCGAGGAGCACCTCAGCATTCGCGACAATGACTGAGATATGGTGCTAATCAGTAAGCCCGAAACTGTTGCAGGCTGAGGTTTTCCGCGTTTCATATCGCCACCATCATCGGGTCGAGCGCGTATAGAGACGTAACTATCCAGCTTCCCCCAACCTTTGGGTGCGACGTTTAGGCGATTGCCTGTGCACAAGCCCATGCCCATTCGACCATGCTTCTGGACATTTCTGTGCAGCAGGCAGACGGCATGTACAGCTTCCAGGTGCGCTACATGTAAGGCGAGCCAACGGTAACCATCGGCGGCGCGAGCGCCAATATCGTGTCGGGCCTAAGTGACAACTCACCTGGCGTAGTTTGAGCGCGTAGGTTGCAGATGGAGCACAGTGATATCCAGCATGCCGATGCGCCGATGTTGGGATGAACCTATGAATCCAAGTATCGGCGCTGGTGCCTTCAATGCATGTAGTTGCGCAACATCGTATGCGAAAGAATTAGATAAGGATTATGGATATGACTTGCAACTTCTTGGATTGTCACAAGGAATGATGCGTATCACGCTTTATGTGTAAATGGAATTGTAAGGTGTAAGTACAGATTGCATTGCAATATGCAAGCGACATATGTCGTCTACGTAATTGGTAAAGGATAAAAGTTCAAGGAGAAGAACATGAAGTCGAAAGTAAATCGTGGCGCGTTGCGCATTAGTTCACTCGCAGCAGCGAGTGCGCTGCTGGCATTGAGCTTCCCGGCAGGTGCGGTAGCGGTCGGCACAGTGGCTGCTGGCAGTGGTTCCATCAGCAAGGTAGGTACGACTACGAATATCGATCAGTCGACGAAAAGGTTGATTGTCAATTGGGATGATTTTGACATCGGCGCGAACGAGCATGTGCAGATCAATCAGCCGAATGCCAAATCGGTGATTCTCAATCGAGTCAGATCAGGCAAGGGTACACAGATCGATGGTTCGCTAGACGCGAATGGTCGCGTATTTGTGATCAATCCCAACGGCATTTCAGTAGGTAAGACTGGCACCATTAAAGCTGATGGCGTGGTTTTATCCACGCTGGATGTTAGCGATGCCGATTTCATGGCGACGGGTAAGGCGCCTGGTGATGGATTGGTATTCATGGGGCCTGGCCCGTCGCAAGTATTCGACGCTTTGCGCGCTGCAGTGGTGAACGACGGAAGTATTTCTGTAGGTAAAGGTGGCGTCGCGCTTTTGGGTGGGCAGGTGATCAATGCTGCCACCGGTAGCATTTTTTCTAAGAAAGGTGATGTCGCCCTGTTATCTGGCGATTTTGTGAATCTTTTTGTTGGTTCGGATGGAGCCTTTCTGCCAGTCGTCAATAGCTGGAGAGATTTAGATCCACTCTCTATTTTGGCCTCTAATGAGGGGTCGATCGTTGCTAAATCCGGTAATGCTGTGCTGGCAGCTGTCTCTACGGCCAAAAGCACGGCATATGCTGTTTGGAATACGGGAACGATCAAGGCGACAGAAGGTGTCAATGGCCATGGTGGTTCGGTAAGGATTGATAGCAGCTACGGCTCTGCTTGGCTTGCGGGCTTCATTGATGCCGACACGTTCAATGCTTCTGTCGATAAAAGTTTAGTAATTGATGCCGATATTAAAGTCAGTAACGGGATTTTTGTGTCGAGTCGAGGCTTGATTCAGGTTGATGCTGACGCTCACTTCGATGGCGGTGCGGGTGGTGTGCATCTGAATTCGCCGTTTGGTGTTTATTACTACCCGAAGGCAAATTGACTAGTTTTTGATGTAAACGAGGCTAGGTCGGACGTTTTAGGACTCGTATCGAGGCCAAGAAGTCAGGGGATCGCGCCAGCACCAGTGACGTTAGGTAGTTTCCAGGGAGGGTCGAGTATTGCCGTACGCATGTCGGCGGTCTCAGAAACAGGACGCTATGTCGTCAAGGTCAAACACACGTGGCGATATGGGCGTAGGTGTTGGCGCGGCCCTCGTTTGGTAAATGAGCACGCACCGTTTGGTAGCTCGGTAGGTTGGGATGAGCTTGTGAATGCCAACACTGGCACTGGCTGTGCACCGTTGGCGTGTGCACAGCAATCGTTTGCTAACTTGTAGGCTCAATACATTGCCACTCGTGCGAAATATGTGTGGCAATGCGGTTATATCGCTATGGAAATCCTGACTGGCGTCAGCGAACTCGTTGCTTGGCCAGTGTGATCACACCGACGCCGAGCAGGATGATCACCATGCCAGCGAGGTCGAACGGTCCGACGTGCTCACCAGCAAGCATCACGCCGAACAATACGGCGACCGACGGATTTACATAGGCATAGCTGGTCGCCACTACGGGTCGCGCATGCTTTAGCACATAGAGGTAGGCGCTGAAGGCGATGATGGAGCCGAACACCACCAGATAGGCAACGGCGAGCGTGGCGCGCACGGTGGGATGTGCGGGCAAATGCTCGCCACCGCCAAAGCCGACAGTCAACAAGGCGACACTGGCGCATAGCATTTGCGCGGCGGTATTCATGGGGCCGGATGGCATGTCCTGGTGTTTACTCCACACCGAACCAAACGCCCACGCGCACGAGGCTACCAATAGCGCGAGTGCGCCGAGTCGTGAGCCGGACAGATTGCTGCCGAGATTGAGCACGATCACGCCGACGAAGCCAATGGCCAAACCCACGTTCTCGCGCTTGTTTGGCCATGCGCCATACATGCCTGAAAAAAGTGCCGTGAACAACGGCACGCTGGCGACGGCTACTGCTGCAATACCCGAACTCACGTGTTCCTCGGCAAAGCACACCAAGCCATTGCCGAAGCCAAGCAACAACACACCAGTGATGGCAGCGTTGCGCCATTGCCGTGGTGATGGCGGAGCGATGCCATGCAAACGCAGAAAGCCGAACAGCAGCACGCCGGCACAAAGAAACCGCACACCTGCGAGCAGGAAGGGGGGATAACTCTCCAGCGCGAAGCGGATGCCGAGATAGGTGGAGCCCCAGATCACATACAACGCGAACAAGCCCAGCGGAATCAGCACACGGGTGTCGGAGAGGCGGCCTGCGGTGGTCGCCGTGCTGGCAGTGGGGGCAACAGACGGATCGGTCATGTGGGGCGTATCGCACCGGGGATGGGCGAAAGAGTCTACAGGCGCTCGCACGATAGATTGAGGCGATTGCCTGCGCCAGCGAGTCTTTCGCAAGACAGGCTTGAGGCATGTTCAAGACGCCGCGCTCGGGTAGGTTGGGACGAGCGAAGCGAATCCCAACGTCGGCGCACCTCCGCGTTGGGTGTCGCTGCGCTCTATCCAACCTACGGGGTATGTGTAGGTTGAGATGGGCTCGTGAATTTTGACGTTGACGCACCACCATGTCGGGTGTCGCTTCGCTCTACCCGACCTACGGGCTCGGTAGGTTGGGATGAGCGAAGCGAATCCCAACGTCGGCGCACCCCCGCGTTGGGTGTCGCTGCGCTCTACCCAACCTACGACCTACGGGCTCGGATAGGTTGGCATGAGCGAAGCGAATCCCAACATTCATGAGCCGAGATGCGTTGGGATTCGCATGCATTCATCCCAACCACCCATGCGGTGGTGTTTAGGCGACTTGGCGATGCTCGCGCGCAAGCAACTCGCGCTTGCGCTCCACGCCCCAACGCCAGCCGCCGAGCGAGCCGTCCTCACGTATCACGCGATGGCAGGGCACGATCAACGCCAGCCGATTGTTGCCACAGGCATTCCCGATGGCTCGTGCGGCCTTGGGGCTACCCAGTTCGGCAGCGAGCTCGCCATAGCTACGCGTTTCGCCGGCAGGAATCCGCGTAAGTGCTTGCCATACGCGCCATTGAAATGCGGTAGCGGCTACATCGAGTGGTGGTAGTGCGGGAGCCTCGGCATCACTCCAGCCCAGTTCGCAGGCAATGCGTGCGATGACGGCATCGAGCCATTCCTCGCGACCGGCATCGACGCGTTCGCGCGCAGCGTGCGGAAATTCGGTGGCGAGTCGTGTTTCGAGTTCCGCATCGTTCGCACCCAGCGTGACCGAGCAGATGCCGCGTGCGGTGGCAGCCACCAGCAGTCGGCCCAAAGCCGTGTCGGTGGTGGTGTAGCGGATATTGGCGCCCGCGCCGCCTGCGCGATAACTGGCCGGCGTCATGCCAAGCAGGCGGTCGCTGTGTTCGTAGACACGGCTGCCCGAGCCGAAGCCTGCCTCGTAGACGGCGTCGCTTACGGCGGCGCCATCGCGTAACGCTGCCTTGAGCTGTCCGAAGCGGCGTGCGCGATGATATTCCGCCGGGCTCATGCCATAGCGGCGGCGAAATGCACGCTGCAAATGGCTGGGACTCAGGCGTGCGGCGCTAGCTAGCGTATCAAGTGTAGGTGCTTCGTCGGCGCGTTCAATGAGTGCCCGTACACGTTCGAGGGCGTCATCGGCCGAGGGTTTCTGTGCATTCATGACGGCATCCGGTTGTTGCATGCCATCAGATTAAGCAAGACGGATGGCGGCAGCCATCCGGTTCTTGTTCTTGTGCTTAATGTGCTGTCGGGCGACCCGAATGGATCACCACGTACTCGCCTTCCAGCGTCTGCGGCTCATGCGTCGCACGCTGCGTGGCTGATTTCGGCTGACGCGCACGCGTCCATTGCCGCCAAAGCAGAAGCAGGCTGCCGCCGACCAGCAATACGCTGACCACCACTAGGCCGAAAACCAGCAGAACGCTGATCAGCGCCACACCCAACAGTAGCGATAGGGCACGGGCCAGCGGGTGGCGGGGGCGACGCATCGACGACAGGATAAAGTGCATGTGTTAAAAATCCGTGTGCTAAAATCAATGACTTACGCGTGCAACGATGGGGCTTTAGGGCCCGCGAGACAAGTGCCTATGGATACCGTGACCTCCGCCCGCCGCCTGTGCCGGCTCGATGAGATGCCGGACGGCGAGGCCATTGCGGTCGATGCGATGCTGGCCGATGGTGAGGAGAATCTGATCCTGCTGCGTCAGGGTGACCGCGTGCAGGCATGGCTCAACATCTGCCCGCATGCAGGTCGTCGGCTGGATTGGGCGCCGGGCAAGTTCCTGATTACTCGCGGCACCTTGGTGTGTGCCGTGCACGGAGCCAGCTTTCGCACGGACGACGGTGAATGTATCGGCGGCCCATGCCGTGGCGAGCATCTGCGTGCGGTGGCGGTGCAGGTGGAGCAAGGCGAGGTGTTGCTGGTGGGTTGATAGCGATCTTGTTGGGATTCGCAGGCTCATCTCAACCTACGCGTGGCGTTTGTAGTTTGTAGGTTGGGTAGAGCAAAGCGACACCCAACGTGGATGTGCGTCGACGTTGAGATTTGCAAGCCACCCGGAATGGCAACGTTACAGGCGCCCGTCTACATCGTTTTTGGGCAGAATGCCTTTGATGTCGTAGACCACGCCGTTTGCTTTTGCGAGCTTGCACACGTGATGGCCACCATTGGCTTTGAATTGTTCGTGCGCCACGGCAAGCACTACAGCGTCGTAGCTTGCAGGTGCAGGCATGGCTGGCAACAGGGCGAGTCCGTATTCATGGCGAACCTCTGCGACATCGGCCCACGGATCGTGGATGTCGACATGCGCACCGAAGCTCTCCAACTCACGCACCAATTCCACTACGCGTGTGTTGCGCAGGTCGGGGCAGTTCTCTTTGAAGGTGAGCCCCAGTACCAGCACGCGGCTACCTTTGACGGCGTGCCCTTTGCCGATCATTAACTTCACGACTTCGCTGGCGACGTGCTGACCCATCGCATCGTTGATGCGTCGACACGCGAGCAGAATGTCGGGGTAATAGCCGGTCGACTGTGCTTTCTGGATCAGATAGTACGGATCGACGCCGATGCAGTGTCCGCCAACGAGGCCGGGCTGGAACGGTAGGAAATTCCATTTGGTGCCGGCGGCGGCAAGCACGTCGTGTGTGTCGATGCCGAGGCGGTGAAAGATCAGTGCGAATTCGTTGATCAGCGCGATGTTGGCATCACGCTGGGTGTTCTCGATCACCTTGGCCGCTTCGGCCACCTTCAGGCTAGGTGCCTTGTGTGTGCCGGCGCTGATGATGCGGCGATACAGCGCGTCGACGAAATCCGCTGTCTCCGGCGTGGAGCCCGAGGTGATTTTCGGAATCGTGGTGAGGCGCCGCTGCTTGTCGCCGGGGTTGATTCGCTCAGGGCTGTAGCCGACGCCGAAGTCGATATTGAATTGCAGTCCTGAGGTG